>NZ_SDLH01000021.1:0-1316 GCF_013096955.1 Anoxybacillus sp. EFIL
ATCATTAAGTTGCCACCGAATGAGAAAATGCCGAAACTTTATCAAGAGATATTTCGTTTGTTGCAATATCAGAACATGTTGACTTTCAGAAAAGAAAACGTTCGGGCGGCAAATCTTAATTACGATATTTTTAATCTCTCCCCACCGTTAATGGAATTTGGTCGAGATTATAAAACAACGAAAGTGTCTGATGGTTTAGGTCAAGCTGGTGTTTATGAGCCGAAGAGTGTCACCGTTAGCTATTTTGTTGATCCAGAATTAAATTACGATCAAAGGAAGAAAGATGAAATATTGGATTTTACAAAGAAATTACAAGATTTATCTGAAAAGCTAGGTGTAAAGTTAAATGTCTCGAAAAAACCGCGTCAGTTATTTGGAGTATTGCCTGTCGATTTTTTCAAAAGTGAGCGTCTTTCGTTCGAACTAAAGTCGATCGCTGATGCGTTCGATGGGACTGTTATTGTCATTGGAACGGAAGAAAATATCGATCGAGCATATGTGGCAATTAAACGAGAATTTGGTGCGAAAGCAGATATAATGACACAGTTTGTCATATTTGATTCGTCAGTTGTAAAAAATTTGTACTATCAATATAATGTGCTACTAGGAATTTACGCAAAATCGGGAGTTCAGCCATGGATTTTGTCAGATGAGATGAATTCAGATTGCTTTATCGGTTTAGATGTCAGTCATGAACATGGAAAACATGCTTCTGGGATTATTCAAGTGATCGGAAAAGACGGGCGAATGATCAAACAAAAATCAGTCATGACTGCTGTAGCTGGTGAAACGATTGCCAATCGTACAATGGAAGAAATTATAGATGAGAGTATATTTAGCTATGAGAAAATATATGGAATGAAGCCAGCTCATATTACATTTCACCGCGATGGCGTATGTCGCGAAGATTTAGATCATTTAACACGGTATATGCAGTCATTCCAAATCCCATTTGATTTCGTTGAAATTATTAAAAGACCGCGAAGAAGAATGGCTGTATACACAAACGGACGTTGGTTTACTGTGCAAGGATTATGTTATGCGAAGGAAAGGATGGCTTATTTATGTGCAACTGATCCAAGAGAATCTGTAGGAATGGCGCAAGCTGTAAAGATTGTTCAAAAGACGCAATGTTTGTCTATTCGGGATATCGTTTCAGATGCATATAAGCTATCATTTATGCACATCCATTCTATGCTGAAAACACGTTTGCCAATCACCGTTCATTATGCTGATTTAAGTTCAACCTTTCATAATCGAGGGTTGATCCATCCACGTTCAGTCCATGAACAAGCGTTGCCGTTTGTGTGAGGGAT
>NZ_SDLH01000022.1:0-1255 GCF_013096955.1 Anoxybacillus sp. EFIL
TGTTCTTTGAAAACTAGATAACAGGCTGAAAAGTGTGTTTAGTTAAGTTAGAAAGGGCGCACGGTGGATGCCTTGGCACTAGGAGCCGATGAAGGACGGGACAAACACCGATATGCTTCGGGGAGCTGTAAGTAAGCGTTGATCCGGAGATTTCCGAATGGGGAAACCCACTGTCCGTAATGGGGCAGTATCTATACGTGAATACATAGCGTATGGAGGGCATACCCGGGGAACTGAAACATCTAAGTACCCGGAGGAGAAGAAAGCAAAAGCGATTCCCTGAGTAGCGGCGAGCGAAACGGGAACAGCCCAAACCAAGAGGCTTGCCTCTTGGGGTTGTAGGACACTCAATACGGAGTGACAAAGGAACGGAGTAGATGAAGCGGTCTGGAAAGGCCCGCCAGAGGAGGTAACAGCCCTGTAGTCGAAACTTCGTTCCCTCCTGAGTGGATCCTGAGTACGGCGGGACACGAGGAATCCCGTCGGAAGCAGGGAGGACCATCTCCCAAGGCTAAATACTCCCTAGTGACCGATAGTGAACCAGTACCGTGAGGGAAAGGTGAAAAGCACCCCGGGAGGGGAGTGAAAGAGAACCTGAAACCGTGTGCCTACAAGTAGTCAGAGCCCGTTTATGGGTGATGGCGTGCCTTTTGTAGAATGAACCGGCGAGTTACGATCTCGTGCGAGGTTAAGTCGAAAAGACGGAGCCGTAGCGAAAGCGAGTCTGAATAGGGCGTATAGTACGAGGTCGTAGACCCGAAACCAGGTGATCTACCCATGTCCAGGGTGAAGGTAGGGTAATACCTACTGGAGGCCCGAACCCACGCACGTTGAAAAGTGCGGGGATGAGGTGTGGGTAGGGGTGAAATGCCAATCGAACTTGGAGATAGCTGGTTCTCCCCGAAATAGCTTTAGGGCTAGCCTCGAGTGAAGAGTCTTGGAGGTAGAGCACTGATTGGGCTAGGGGCCCTCATCGGGTTACCGAACTCAGTCAAACTCCGAATGCCAATGACTTATACTCGGGAGTCAGACTACGAGTGATAAGATCCGTGGTCAAGAGGGAAACAGCCCAGATCACCAGCTAAGGTCCCAAAGTATACGTTAAGTGGAAAAGGATGTGGAGTTGCTTAGACAACCAGGATGTTGGCTTAGAAGCAGCCACCATTTAAAGAGTGCGTAATAGCTCACTGGTCGAGTGACTCTGCGCCGAAAATGTACCGGGGCTAAACGTATCACCGAAGCTGTGGGACGACTT
>NZ_SDLH01000023.1:0-1194 GCF_013096955.1 Anoxybacillus sp. EFIL
CTATATACATCCAAATTGACATTTTAACCTCTGGTTCATGCAGCACACCCGATGCGGCGTAACACCTCATCTGGGTGCTGTAAGACATGTTGTTCAAACCGAGTAATCGACTGGGCGATGTCCTTTTGATCTTTATGCAGGACGTTGGCGATGACTTCGTCTTTCAGCCACTTCCACAACCGTTCAATCGGATTCAAATGAGGCGAATACGGTGGGAGAAAAATAAAATGAAACGCACCGCCTTCTTCGCTTTGAAGGAAAGCTTGCACCATGTTGGCATGATGAATACGCGCATTGTCCAACACAAGCACGATGAATCGATCGGAATATTTCTCTTTCAACAGGCGCAAGAAGTCGAGGAACGTTTCGGCATTGGCGGATGATGCGCGATGAAACACGACATCGCCTTGTTGCACGTCGACGGCACCAAAAATGGACACGTGGGCGTGGTGACCGTAGCTTGGCACTTGTTTTTGATTCCCTACTTCTGCCCATGTCGTACGAAGCGCTTGATATGCGCGAACATGCGTCTCATCCACATGAAGAAGAACGATTTCTTCCGTGATTAGTTTTTTTTTATAAACTCGAGTTCTTTTTCAAAGGCTGCTTGAAGCACTGGATCACCTTTGACGAGCTTATAGGTCGGGCGTGTCCATGACAAGCGAAGACGATGCAATAACTTCCGAATACCTTCCCGTGACATCGAAACACCATATGTCTGTTGAATGTAAGATTGTAATATACGTGTGTTCCATGACGAAGAAATGCCCCATCCGACATCCACAGGGGTGGTGGTTAACACGAGTTGTCTAATTTCTTGTTGTTGTTCTTCTGTAAGAAATGGCACACGACCAGGTGGCAAGCGACGATCGAGTAAATGATCGAGCCCACCTTCATTAAACCGTTCGACGTAGAGGGAAACCGATTGGCGGCATAGATTAACCATTTTTGCGACATCTTTTCCAAGAAACCCTTCCATGACTAGGCGAACGGCAGTCACTCGAACACGAAGCGAAGCATCTTTGATTTTCCGTTCTTGTTTCCGAAGTTTTCGAGGTGTCCAACCGTGATCATTTGTGATTTTCAGACGTTTCATATCATTTCCGCTCCTTTTGTATAGAAATATTTAGGAGCAGTATAGCCAAGAAAAAAGGTGTTCATACAGAAGTCATCATCTTAAAGTGCATGTATATA
>NZ_SDLH01000024.1:0-1076 GCF_013096955.1 Anoxybacillus sp. EFIL
CCCGTTATGTCCTGTCTGCTTGAAACGCACGATCAAAATGACAGGAAAAAAGAAGCAATGGATGCATGGCTATGCTCAACGAATCGGGATTTTTTGGATTGAACTCCCTGTCGAGCGCAGACGTTGTGGTACGTGTGGCATGACGTTCAGCACGTCTTATCCAGGAATCTCCCCTCGAAGTGTGGCAACAGACGCTTTTCAGCAATGGGTGGCGCAATCTTGCATTGGGACATCCATTCAGGCAGTAGCTCGGATGCTCAACCTCCCTTACACGACCGTGGAACGTTGGTTTTATACCCATGCCCCTTCCTTCCTATCGAATGATATCCAACCAAAGGCGGTTTGTGTCGATGAATTTGCCTTTCGAAAAGGGCATGACTACGGAGTGGCGATCATGGATGCCGAGACGGGAGAAGTGTATGCCATCGAAGCTGGAAAGAACGAGGAAGCCATCAGACGTGCGTTGGCGCATGTGTCTCGTTCTGTTCAGTATGTCGTAAGCGATTTAGCCCCAGCGATGAAAAAAGCCATTCAAGGGGTTTGCCCAGAGGCGACACACGTGGTCGATTATTTCCATGTCATTCAGCTGTTTACGGATGCTTTAGATCGTTGCCGCAAATATTTAGACAAAGGGGGCAAGAAACACGGAAATGTTCGTTACGTTTGCCGTTTATTGAGCACATGCCCAGAGAAATTGACGGAGGAAGAACGTCAAATCGTACGAGAATGGTGTAATGAAAGCGATTACTTAAAGTCGGTCTACCAATCGCTCCAACATTTTCGTTATGTGTCCAAAAGCAAAGACGAGCAACAGGCGAAACGACGTTTGGAGTCTTGGATTCATCGGTATTCGTTTTGTCCTTGTTCGGTTGTGCGCGCGATTGCAAAAGCGCTCGTCAAGCGAACAGAAGAAATCGTTTCTTGCATTTTATCCCCTTACTCGAATGGGAAAATGGAAGGAACGAATAACAAGATCAAGCTGATCAAACGTCGGGGATATGGATACAGAAATATCCAGCGTTTTGCATTACGGGTTCGGTTAGAAACGACTAACATACTTTAATGGCAGGTGCAAG
>NZ_SDLH01000025.1:0-1012 GCF_013096955.1 Anoxybacillus sp. EFIL
ACCCTCTTCCCTATGAATTAGAGAAAGTAGTCCTTCCCGCCAGTCTTGTTTGCCGTCCGAGATTTCACGTTTCATGATCTCAAGACCTCCGTTCGCATATTCTTCAAAGCACAAGACACGCTCGGCTTCGTTCGAAGGCGCAAGCATCTTTGGATCGCTGTTTTCTTCGATCGCAATCATGCTCATGATCGTGCGATCAAAGTCGCCTCTGAATACTTCAAGATCGATTGGTTCAGAGCTCTTCTGGAAGGATTTCCGATTGCCGCGGCGGAAACCCAAAGCAGCCGCGAAGACAAGCGCATCCTTGAAGGTTGGGAAAATACCTTCGTCCCGTAACTCGCTTAGCATTTCTTCGAATTCGGCGGGTCGTCTTACTCTAGTGGCCAAGATAGCCCTCCTCAATCATCGTGAACTCAGGCCCATCTGTACGCTTAACGTAGTCACTATCTTCCTCACGGCCTTTCGACTTTGGGGCGTGATAGACCAAGCTGTACTCTTTCCCGATAAACGGGCGACACTTATCGTCGACTTCTTTGCTCCATTGTGAGTTAGACGCAAAGATAATGACTTGGTCGGCGAGATCGGGAATGTGCTGTGCGATCTTCTCCCGGTATTCGCGATCCAGAGCGCCGAATGGTGAATCCATAATCAGTGGATAAACGCCACCCTTGAAGAAGGTCGTTTTTGCTTTATTGCGTTCCTTTGCGAGGTTTACCAAGCTTGCAATAAAGCTGAGGCTGATGACCTGGTTTTCACCCGTCGACTTCTCAGAAACGGGCTGCTTCCCCACCCCCGGAACGTCTTTGAATATTCTCAAGGTGTAGTCTTGATCAATTTCCGCATAGAAGTCTTTACGTAGGATACTCTGGAAGGTGTCATTGACTTTGGACGAGAGATGGTGTCGCGTCTCCTCTGCAAGAGCCTCATGAAGACTGTCCACGAGGTTCTTGCAGGCTTCTGCAAACTCAAGCTTCTGTCTTGCCAAGTCTTCTTTTTGAGATTTGGATTGGAC
>NZ_SDLH01000026.1:0-925 GCF_013096955.1 Anoxybacillus sp. EFIL
TGACCGGATCGACCGAGGGACGCCACGGGCGATCCGGTCCCGGCCCGGTCCGGTTCAGGGTCCCGGCCTGCCGGGTCCTGGCTTGTCCGGTCCGGGCCCTTCTTAGGTCAAACCGAATGCCCGGTCCGGGTCTCCCGCCGCCCGCACCGCCCCCTCGGCCACGGCGGCGGCAAAAATATCCTCGAACCGGGCGTCAATGTCGGTTTCGTCGCCGAAGGCGTCCACCACGGCCTGCGCCGGGTCCGGTTCGGCTGGTTCGACCCCGGTAAGCACGTCGCGGATCGCTTCAAGCGCCGCGTCGCTGTGCATGAAAACCTCGGAACGGCTCGCCCATATCGTCATTCTGATCCCCCCGGAAATCCGGGCGCGACCCTGCTGGCCGCGCCCAGTTCCATTTTACGCCGCCTGCGATTCCTGGGCCAGGGCTTCCGCTTCCCCGGGCCGGACAAAGTCCGCCGCTGCCTGCGCCTGCGCCGCCGCCCGGAAGATCGCGCGCTTGTCCTCCCTCAGGACCTTCGCCCAGCTCTGGACGTAGGCGGCGCTCTGGCTGAATTCGGGGGTGAGGCCAAGTTTCACCGCCGCCATGCAAGCGCCAATCTCGGCCACCAGTTCCTCGAACGCGTAGTCGCGCTTTCCCTTCACCTCTCCGGCCTCGTCAAAACGGCCCAGCCGGGTATGGTGCCCGGTCCAGTGCATGAGTTCATGCAACGCCGTCGCGTAGTAGCCTGCCGGCGTGTAAAACAAGGCGGGCCGGGGGAGGTGAATCTGATCTAGTTTCAGGTGATAATACGCGCTCGGCTCGTCTGTGATCGTGATATCGGCCCCGCGCGACATGAGCCAATCGTCAAGTCGCGCGTCTGTTTCGGTGTCAAAGGTCCGAGCCGGGTCCGGCTGGATGTAGAACGCTTCGGGCAACCCCTCGATC
>NZ_SDLH01000027.1:0-920 GCF_013096955.1 Anoxybacillus sp. EFIL
GGAAACGACAGCGGCAGGATGATCTTGGTGAAGATCTGGAATTCGGTCGCGCCGTCCACACGGGCATTTTCGATGATGTCCCGTGGCAGGCCGACCATGTAGTTGCGTAAGAGGTAGATCGCCAAGGGTAATCCGAAACCTGTATGGGCCAGCCAAGTGCCCAGATACCCCTTTCCTATGCCGATCCCCAGATGCAGCTTCAGCAGCGGGATCAGCGCCAATTGCAGCGGCACCACCAAAAGACCCACGATGATGGCAATCAAAAGCGCCCTGCCCGCGAAATCCATCCATGCCAGCGCATAGGCCGCAAAAGCCGCGACCACGATGGGAATGATCGTTGCCGGGATCGTCACGGTCAGTGTGTTGAAGAACGCCTTGGCCATGCTGTCGGTCGCATTGCCCGAGAAAAGAACCTGTTGGTAGTTCTCAAGCGTGAAATCCGGCGGCAGTTCGGCAGTCACGAAGATCCGCTGACCGCGGCTGCCTTCCATCTCAACCGGGCTTTCCAGCCGGTATTCGCCATTGGCCTGCACGGTGATCCGCTCGCCGTCGCGGAGCTCTGCCGTGTCCCCCGGCACATAGGCGCCGACATCACGAGATGAGGTGCCCCAGGCGGACATGTCGATGTCTTCTGACAGGTCTTCGCCTGTGAACAGATTGCCCTCGATCACGTAGACGCCGTCGACCAGCGTCTGTGTGTCAGGATCGGCGGTGCGCAGCGTCAGGCTTTGTTCCGTGGGGAACAGAGCCTTCCACCAGCCGGACGTGGCAATCTGGTCTGCCGTGCGGAAGGACGACACAAAAAGACCGACCGTCGGGAAAAGCCAGAGCGCCACGAGCGCCGCGACCGAGATGTGAACCGCCCATGTCAGGGAGGATTTCGTTCCAGCGATATTGTCCATCAGCGCATCTCCTTGCGC
>NZ_SDLH01000028.1:0-900 GCF_013096955.1 Anoxybacillus sp. EFIL
GTCAGGGCGATCATCCCGCCGACAACGGAAAACAGATTTTTGACCCTGTGGTTCATCTCGCGTGCCAAGGTTTGCATGGCGTCGCGTTCGTGCCGCAAATGCAGTTCGGTTTCGATCATCGCGGCAAGATCGGTCAACACCTCGACATCGCTGTCGCGCCAGATGCGCGGGGCATCATCAATGGCGCAAAACGACCCGATCGGAGCACCGTTCGGGGCATGAATGGGAACGCCCAGATAAGCAACCACCCCCAGGTCGGACACGGCATCATTGGAAGCCAACAGCGCATGTTCACGCGCGTCAGACACGGCAAGCGGCCGGTCATGGGCCACAACATACTGGCACAAAGAGTGGCTCAACGGTGTTTCGCGGTCGGCATCCGCACCGCCGGGCAAGCCGCATTGGGCCTTGAAGAATTGGCGGTCCACATCGACGAAGGAAGCAAGCCCAACCGGCACGCCCAGAAATGTGGTGGCCAGACGTGCGGCGCGGTCGAACATTTCGTCAGCTGGTGTGTCCATCACCCTTGCGTCGGCCAAGGCGTTCAAACGGGCGGGATCAGACAGGCGATCTTCATGATCCGGCAAAGGCTTTGATGGAAATGGCGCGGCGCTGCTTGGTTTATGCATATTCATCCGCGTGGCCCCCAAGGTGACGCGACCTTCGATCAACTATTCCACAAAAATGCCTGCACTCCCCCTGAGCGCTGACAATCTTTACTGGCCAAGGGCACGGAGCGCACCCTAAAGCTGTGTCGGAGATAGATCATAACGCCCAATCTGAAGCAGGCAAAGCAGGAATGTCAGACCACGCGGGAAACCCTGCGTTTTCAGACTGTTCCGATTGTCAGTTCAAACTGACAGGCGCGGTGCCCGTGCATCGCACAGCACGTGGTTTCGC
>NZ_SDLH01000002.1:0-522318 GCF_013096955.1 Anoxybacillus sp. EFIL
CGGGATGGACGCACCGCTGGTGTACCAGTTGTTCCGCCAGGAGCACAGCTGGGTAGCTATGTGCGGAAGGGATAAGCGCTGAAAGCATCTAAGCGTGAAGCCCCCCTCAAGATGAGATTTCCCATCGCGTCAAGCGAGTAAGATCCCTTGAAGATGACAAGGTAGATAGGTCCGAGGTGGAAGCGTGGCGACACGTGCAGCTGACGGATACTAATCGATCGAGGACTTAACTAAACACATGAGAAAAGCGTAGGCGACTACGCAACCCCTGTTATCTAGTTTTGAAGGAATAAAAAAATGCTTGACAACAAAAAATATTCCTTTATAATAACATTTGTCTAAAGCATTATTGCTCGGTGACGATGGCGGAGAGGCCACACCCGTTCCCATCCCGAACACGGAAGTTAAGCTCTCCAGCGCCGATGGTAGTTGGCGGGACACCGCCTGCGAGAGTAGGACGTTGCCGGGCAAGATGTAATGGAGGATTAGCTCAGCTGGGAGAGCACTTGCCTTACAAGCAAGGGGTCGGCGGTTCGATCCCGTCATCCTCCACCATATGTTATCATCGCGGGGTGGAGCAGCCAGGTAGCTCGTCGGGCTCATAACCCGAAGGTCGCAGGTTCAAATCCTGCCCCCGCAACCAATATTGGTCCCGTAGTGTAGTGGTTAACATGCCTGCCTGTCACGCAGGAGATCGCGGGTTCGAGTCCCGTCGGGACCGCCATTGTATGGCTCGGTAGCGCTCAGTCGGTAGAGCACGTTTGAATCGACTTCTTTGGCAAGGCTACAGCGTACCGCTCGAGCAACATCTTGAGTAAGCAAACGGAGAGCGGGACGAAGGACGTTTTCCATCTGAATAATTTAAGGATATACTATCTATATGGCTCGGTAGCTCAGTCGGTAGAGCAAAGGACTGAAAATCCTTGTGTCGGCGGTTCGATTCCGTCCCGAGCCACCATTTTAAAATATATGGTATCATGCCGGCTTAGCTCAATTGGTAGAGACGAGCAAAGCTTCAACGAATAAGCTACGAGTTGCCTCGACGCATCCATCATCATTGAGTATGCGAGTAGAGGAAGAGGCACAACTGACAAACGATCTAAAAATTTGATGCACTTCATATTTTGCCGGCTTAGCTCAATTGGTAGAGCAACTGACTTGTAATCAGTAGGTTGCGGGTTCAAGTCCTGCAGCCGGCACCAGATTGTTTTGAGCCATTAGCTCAGTAGGTAGAGCATCTGACTTTTAATCAGAGGGTCGGAGGTTCGAGTCCTCCATGGCTCACCATGATGCGGGTGTGGCGGAATTGGCAGACGCACCAGACTTAGGATCTGGCGCCTCTGGCGTGGGGGTTCAAGTCCCTCCACCCGCATAATGCGGAAGTAGTTCAGTGGTAGAACACCACCTTGCCAAGGTGGGGGTCGCGGGTTCGAGTCCCGTCTTCCGCTCCAACATGCCTATGCCGGGGTGGCGGAATTGGCAGACGCACAGGACTTAAAATCCTGCGGTAGGTGACTACCGTGCCGGTTCGAGTCCGGCCCTCGGCACTTATGCGCCCGTAGCTCAATTGGATAGAGCATCTGACTACGGATCAGAAGGTTAGGGGTTCGAATCCTCTCGGGCGCGCCATGTTTATATCGTAGTGAGGACGGGAAGTAGCTCAGCTTGGTAGAGCACATGGTTTGGGACCATGGGGTCGCAGGTTCGAATCCTGTCTTCCCGACCATTTTTAAGGGGCCTTAGCTCAGCTGGGAGAGCGCCTGCTTTGCACGCAGGAGGTCATCGGTTCGATCCCGATAGGCTCCACCATATATTTATAATGGCGGCGTAGCTCAGCTGGCTAGAGCGTACGGTTCATACCCGTAAGGTCGGGGGTTCGATTCCCTCCGCCGCTACTAGCTTAGGACCTTTAGCTCAGCTGGTTAGAGCAGACGGCTCATAACCGTCCGGTCGTAGGTTCGAGTCCTACAAGGTCCACCATGTTCATATTATACGGAGGAGTACCCAAGTCTGGCTGAAGGGGTCGGTCTTGAAAACCGAGAGGCGTCGAAAGGCGCGCGGGGGTTCGAATCCCTCCTCCTCCGCCATAAATTGATTTTAGTTCCTTCTTCTTAATTAAGAAGGGACACGACTGACAAACGGTATAAAAATTTGATGCACTTCATATTTTGCCGGCTTAGCTCAATTGGTAGAGCAACTGACTTGTAATCAGTAGGTTGCGGGTTCAAGTCCTGCAGCCGGCATCGTTGTGGCGGCTATGGCGAAGTGGTTAACGCACCAGATTGTGGCTCTGGCATTCGTGGGTTCGATTCCCACTAGTCGCCCCATAAATTTTATGTTATGCGGGTGTAGTTTAGTGGTAAAACCTCAGCCACGAGCGACACTTCGCTGAATAAGCTACGAGTTGCCTCGACGCATCTAACATCCTTGAGTATGCTGGTAGAGGAAGAGGCATGAAAAAGCGTAGAAGTAAAAAATAGATATGTGAGTAATTTATTGCGCGGGTGTAGTTTAGTGGTAAAACCTCAGCCTTCCAAGCTGATGTCGTGGGTTCGATTCCCATCACCCGCTTACGTGGGCCTATAGCTCAGCTGGTTAGAGCGCACGCCTGATAAGCGTGAGGTCGGTGGTTCAAGTCCACTTAGGCCCATTATGGTGTTTATTCCGCAGTAGCTCAGTGACGAGCAATGCATCATTGAGTAAACTGCGAGTTGCCTCGACGCATTTATCATCGTTGAGTGTGCTATTAGAGGAAGAGGCAGTAAAGTTAAACTATAATATTGGTTAGGAAGTATGAATCACTTTTATTATTGTTCCGCAGTAGCTCAGTGGTAGAGCACTCGGCTGTTAACCGAGCGGTCGTAGGTTCGAATCCTACCTGCGGAGCCATTTGGAGAAGTACCCAAGTGGCTGAAGGGGACGGTTTGCTAAACCGTTAGGTCGCGTTTTGCGGCGCGCGGGTTCAAATCCCGCCTTCTCCGCCATTGCCACACACGGCCCGTTGGTCAAGTGGTTAAGACACCGCCCTTTCACGGCGGTAACACGGGTTCGAATCCCGTACGGGTCACTAGTAAAAAGGACATCTCATGATATGAGATGTCCTTTTTACATTTCATCGAAATTTATATGCGTTTTATTTTTCTTCTCCAAAAATTTTTTTCCATATTCCCCGTGTTGATGAATAGAAGGATGTTCAACTTGAATGGTGACGTGGGAAAGGTTATATCTTTCTTTTAACATTTCATTAATAGCTAAAATAACACAAAATGGTTGAATATGCTCGTGAATAAGAACGTGTGCTGTTAAGGAATAATGATCTGTTGAAATGGACCAAATGTGTAACTCATGTACATCTTCTACTCCTTCAATAGAAAGAATATCAGCACGAATACGATCCACGTCAAATTCATGTGGCACTGCATCCATTAAAATAAAATACGATTCCCGAACAATTTTTGCCCCACCTATAAAAATAATGGTACCGATGACGACGCTAATGAGTGGGTCGAACATGTATAGTCCTGTAAAGTAAATTAAAATAGCTGAGATGATGACGCCAATGGAGCTAAGTAAGTCGCCAATAAAGTGCCATAAGGCGCTTTTTACATTTAAATTTTCTTCCTCTTTCATGCTCCGACTTAAAACGATTGTTAATACGAGATTAACAACAAATCCGATCGTTGCGATGGTTAGCATGAGGGAAAATTGAATGCTTTCAGGATGAATAAAACGACGAATTCCTTCAATGAAAATTCCAATAGAAATGATGACAAGCGCGAGCCCATTTAAAAATGAAGCGATAATTTCAAACCGTAAATAGCCAAATGTAAATGTTTTATTTGGTGGGCGAGAAGCTAAATAAATGGCAACCATACTTAAGCTTAATGCAATGACGTCAGAGGCCATATGTGCTGAGTCTGACAATAGAGCAAGCGAATTAGACAAAATGCCTCCTACAATTTCAACAATGGTGAAAAAAGTCGTTAATAACAGTGTTATCCAAAGCGCTTTCTTTGATGTTGCTTGTACTTTCATATGCGGTAAATGATGAAAATCATACATATGCATTCCCCTTTATTTAAAATTAATATTAAAAAAAATAAATAATAATTACTATAAACTATTTTATATAATTATCATTTGTTACTCAAGCGACAAATTTATGGACGTTCGTATTGATTTTCATTTAACATGTGATTTGTTGAACATTGTCGAAAAATATCTTAATTTTCTTACAGGAATTTTATATGACTTTGTGTAATATATTCAGTACGGAATTGTTTCCGCACCCATTGAAGAAAGGATGGATGAACATTTGTTGACAATGAGTCCAACCGATTTGCAGATGCATTTATTTCACGAAGGAACGTTTTATCAAAGTTATCACTTGTTTGGCGCACATCTTGTAAAACAAAACGGAATGATCGGAACGCGTTTTTGTGTATGGGCCCCAAATGCAAAAGAAGTTCGTCTTGTTGGAACGTTTAATGATTGGAACGGAGAAAAGCACAAGTTAACAAAAATAAACGAACAAGGAGTATGGATGATTGTCGTCCCTGAAAATTTAGAAGGACATTTATACAAATACGAAATAATGACAAGAGATGGACATATCGTTCTGAAAGCAGATCCATATGCTTTTTACGCAGAAGAACGCCCCAATACGGCCTCTATTGTATATGATTTAAAAGGATATAAATGGAATGATCAAGCGTGGCAAAGAAAAAAGAAGCGAAAACCTATTTATGAGCAACCGATGTTTATTTATGAAGTTCATTTTGGTACATGGAAAAAGAAAGACGATGGGAAATTTTATACATATAAGGAAATGGCGGATGAGTTAATTCCTTATGTTGTCGAACATGGATTTACTCACATTGAACTTTTGCCGCTTATTGAGCACCCGCTCGATCGTTCCTGGGGATATCAAGGAACAGGTTATTATGCTGCAACAAGCCGTTATGGAACGCCTCATGATTTAATGTATTTCATTGATCGTTGTCATCAGGAAGGAATTGGAGTCATTTTAGATTGGGTACCGGGACATTTTTGTAAAGATGCACATGGGTTATATATGTTTGATGGTGAGCCGACGTATGAATATATGAATATGCAAGATCGCGAAAATATTGTGTGGGGAACAGCAAATTTCGATTTAGGAAAACCAGAAGTGCATAGCTTTTTAATTTCGAATGCTTTGTTTTGGTTAGAGCATTATCATATTGACGGTTTTCGTGTTGATGCGGTTGCAAATATGCTTTATTGGCCGAATAGCGATGTACTGCATCCAAATCCATATGCCATTTCATTTTTAAAGAAATTAAATGAAGTTGTATTTGCTTTTGATCCGAATGTATTAATGATTGCAGAAGATTCAACAGATTGGCCGAAAGTGACGGCACCTACGTACGATGGTGGGTTAGGATTTAACTACAAATGGAACATGGGATGGATGAACGATGTATTAAGTTATATGGAAACGAGCATGCATGATCGAAAATATATGCATCATAAAATGACATTTTCTTTGTTGTATGCTTACACGGAAAATTTTATTTTACCTTTATCCCATGACGAAGTGGTGCATGGAAAAAAATCGTTATTAAATAAAATGCCAGGCGATTATTGGGATAAATTTGCTCAACTTCGCCTGCTTTATGGATATTTTATGACGCATCCCGGAAAAAAACTGTTGTTTATGGGTGGAGAGTTTGGACAGTTTGATGAATGGAAAGATTTAGAACAACTCGATTGGGTGTTGTTTGATTTTGATATGCATCGAAAAATGGATGACTACGTGAAATCTCTCACTCATTTTTATAAAAAGCAAAGAGCATTATATGAATGTGATCATGATCCAAATGGGTTCGAATGGATTGATGTGAACAACGCTGAACAAAGTATTTTTTCTTTTATTCGACGAGGAAAAAAAGAAGAAGATGCGTTAATTGTCGTTTGCAATTTTACTAATATCGTGTATGAAGATTACAAAATTGGTGTGCCATTGCTTACATCGTATCGAGAAGTATTTAATAGCGATGATGTGATGTACGGTGGTGCGGGACACATAAACAAAAAACCGCTTGTGGCACACGAAGAGCCGTATCACGGAAAGCCGTATCATATTCGAATGACGATTCCGCCGTATGCTATAACAATTTTACGACCAACAAGAAAAAGAGAAGGGAAGGAAAGCCATGGTACGAAAAAAGTGCGTCGCTATGCTACTCGCAGGGGGACAAGGGAGTAGATTAAGTTCGCTAACAAAAAATTTAGCTAAACCAGCTGTTCCGTTTGGAGGAAAATACCGCATTATTGATTTTACATTAAGCAATTGTGCTAATTCTGGCATTGATACTGTTGGGGTGCTCACCCAATATCAGCCGTTAGAGTTAAATACGTATATTGGAATTGGAAGTGCATGGGATTTAGATCGAAAAAATGGGGGGGTAACCGTTCTCCCTCCGTATGCTGAATCATCAGAAATGAAATGGTACAAGGGAACAGCGAATGCCATTTATCAAAATCTAAACTATTTGAAGCAATATGATCCGGAGTATGTCCTCATTCTTTCCGGCGACCATATTTATAAAATGAATTATGCGGATATGCTACAATACCATATCGAAAAAAAGGCGGATGTTACAATTTCTGTTATTGAAGTACCATGGGAAGAAGCGAGCCGTTTTGGAATTATGAACACAAATGACGAGATGGAAATCGTAGAGTTTGAGGAGAAACCAGCTCATCCGAAAAACAATTTAGCGTCTATGGGCATTTATATTTTTAAATGGTCTATTTTGAAAGAGTATTTAGAAATGGACAATCGAAATGACCGTTCAAGCCATGACTTTGGTAAAGATATTATTCCTTTACTGATCGAAGAAAAAAAGCGGCTCATTGCCTATCCATTTAAAGGATATTGGAAAGATGTTGGGACGGTAAAAAGTTTATGGGAAGCAAATATGGATTTACTAGAAGATACCCCAGCATTAAATTTATTTGACCATACATGGCGTATTTATTCTGTGAACCCGAATGAACCACCGCAATATATTGCTCCATACGCACAAGTGAAAGAATCTTTAGTGAATGAAGGATGCATCGTTGAAGGGAATGTGGAGCATTCTGTTTTGTTTCAAGGGGTGTACGTTTCACAAGGTGCGAAAGTAAAAGATTGTGTTGTTATGCCTAATGCAGTGATTGGGAAAAATGTATACATTGAAAAAGCGATTGTTCCTCCGAATGTGGCAATTCCTGATGGAACGTTTATTTGTGCGGATCAATATGAAGGGGAAGTCATTCTTGTGACAGAGGAGATTTTGGGACATTTTTCTGAGAGAGAGGATGAGAAAACGTGGGAAAATTAATGCTTGGGGTCATTGATGCGACGACATATACACCGGAAATGAGTGATTTGACATTTCAGCGTTCTATCGCAGCCGTTCCGTTTGCTGGTCGCTATCGGCTAATTGATTTTGTTTTATCAAATATGGTGAACTCAGGTATTGAAAGTGTCGCCATTTTCCCAAAGTATCAATATCGTTCGTTAATGGACCACCTTGGTTCAGGAAAGAATTGGGATTTGAATCGGAAACGTGATGGATTGTTCTTCTTCCCTTCGCCTGATCTCCCGATTTCTCATATCGGTTCGTTTCAACATTTTCAACAACATATTGACTATTTTTTGCGAAGCACACAAAAGTACGCTCTTATTTGCAACAGTTATACGGTGTGCAATATTGATTATGAGGAAGTATTGCGACGTCATATGGCTAACGGGTGCGATATAACCCGTATACGTTATCGTGGAAAGTCGCTTGATATGTTTATTTTAGAAACATCGTTGTTGCTTGATTTAATCGCCAACCAACAACGAAATCAATATCGAAGTATTGTTGATGTTGTGAATGATGAAGGAAATGGTTTAACCGTATGTGATTATGAATATAACGGGTATGTCGCAGTTATTGATAGCGTCGAACGTTATTTTCACCATAGCTTAGAACTTCTTAAACCAGAAGTGTGGAAGCAGTTGTTTTTAAAAGGAAGACCGATTTATACGAAAGTAAAAGATGAGCCACCGACGAAATATACATCATATGCTTGCGTGCGTAATGCGATGATTGCGAATGGATGTATCATTGAAGGAGAAATTGAACATAGTATTATTTCTAGAGCAGTAAAAATAGGAAAAGGAACTGTTGTCCGCAACAGTATTATTATGCAAAAAAGTCAAATTGGGGATAATTGTCATCTTGAATATGTGATCGTTGATAAAGATGCTCGCATTGGTGATGGAGTGAAATTAATTGGAACACCGAATCAGCCAATCGTCATTCGAAAAGGGACAATACAAGGAGCGCTGATGAAATCGTGAAAGTATTATTTGTCGTATCAGAGTGTGTACCGTTTGTGAAAACAGGTGGTTTAGCTGATGTTGCTGGCGCATTGCCGAAAGAGTTGAAAAAGCTTGGGACGGATGTGCGTGTGATGCTTCCTAAATATGGGGTCATTCCGCAACATATGCGCCGAAAAATGAATAAAATTGCTGAGCTTGTCGTTCGTGTTGGTTGGAGAAGACAATATTGTGGAATTGAACAATTAGAATACGAAGGAATGACATACTATTTCGTCGACAACGAATATTACTTTAAGCGAGATTCGTTATACGGGCATTACGATGACGGTGAGCGTTTTTCATATTTTTGTCGAGCGGTTCTCGATTCTCTGCCTGTCATCGGCTTTCAACCAAATGTCATTCATTGTCATGATTGGCACACAGGGATGATTCCATTTTTGTTGCGTGGAGAATATGCGAAAAATTCATTTTACGCGCAAATGAAAACGGTATTTACCATCCATAATTTGCAGTTTCAAGGCATTTTTCCACGCGAGATTTTAGGGGATTTGCTAAATTTAAGCGACCGTTATTTTTCGATTGAACATTTAGAGTTTTACGGGCATGTTAGTTTCATGAAAGGGGCTCTCGTCTCCGCACATATGATTACGACAGTTAGCCCAACGTATAAAGAAGAAATTCAAACTCCATATTATGGTGAACGGCTTGACGGATTATTGCGCGCGAGAAGTTCGCACTTAGTTGGAATTTTAAATGGAATTGATGATGACATATATAACCCGAAAAAAGATCCGTATATTGCAGTGCCATACGATGTGACGACAATTGCACGAAAAAGTATTAATAAGCGAGCGTTACAACAACATTTTTCATTGCCGTCAGAAGAAGATGTCCCAGTCATTGCCATCGTTTCACGGTTAACGAAACAAAAAGGATTAGATTTAGTAAAATGCGTATTTCACGAAATGATTGCTGAAAATGTGCAAATGATCATCCTTGGAACAGGAGAATGGGAGTTTGAACATTTCTTTCATGAGATGGCGCTGACATATCCAGAACGTGTGCGTGTATATATTGGGTTTTCAGAACAGCTTGCACATCAAATTTATGCTGGAGCAGATATGTTTTTAATGCCGTCTAAATTTGAACCGTGTGGTCTTGGCCAAATGATTGCGATGCGCTATGGAGCTGTACCGATCGTGCGAGAAACGGGTGGATTAAACGATACAGTGCAGTCGTTTAACGAATTTACAAAAGAAGGAACCGGATTTACGTTTAAAAACTTTAATGCACACGACATGTTATATACGATTCAACGTGCCCGTTCATTTTATGAACAAAAAGAAGTATGGGAAATGATAATGAAGCAGGCAATGAGTCGGGATTACAGTTGGGCAAAGTCAGCATTTAAATATAACCAACTATACGACGAACTAATGACTGGGAGTGGCATCTATGTTCACGAATAAGGAAGAGTTTAAACAAACGTTTTTGAAGCGACTAGAAATGATGTACGGAAAACGTTTTTGGGAATCGACTGTTCTCGATCAGTACAATACGTTAGGCCATATGATTCGCGAGTATATTAGTAAACATTGGATTCAGACGAATGAACGATATCGTGCCCAACATAAAAAGCAAGTATATTATTTGTCGATTGAGTTTTTATTAGGACGTTTGCTAGGGAACAATTTAATGAATCTTGGCATACGTGATGTCGTGGAAGAAGGATTGAAAGAGCTAGGCATTGAGTTAGCTCATATTGAAGAAGTGGAAATTGATGCAGGTCTAGGGAATGGGGGGCTTGGGCGTCTCGCTGCTTGTTTTTTAGACTCTCTCGCTTCTCTTGACCTTCCTGGACATGGACAAGGTATCCGTTATAAACACGGTTTGTTTGATCAAAAAATAGTGAATGGTTATCAAGTGGAACTCCCGGAACAATGGTTACGTCATGGTAATGTTTGGGAAGTAAAAAAAGAAGATTTAGCGGTAGAAGTGAATTTTTGGGGGAAAGTAGAATGCTACGAACAAGATGGTCGGTTAGCGTTTCGACATTATGATGTCGAAAAGGTAATGGCTGTTCCTTATGATATGCCTGTCATTGGATATGATACGACGACTGTAAATACGTTACGATTATGGAGTGCCGAGCCTGCAAAATTTCCGCTTCATAAACATGTCATGCAGTATAAGCGAGAAACGGAAGCGATTTCTGAATTTTTATACCCAGACGACACACATGACGAAGGAAAAATTTTAAGACTAAAGCAACAGTATTTTCTCGTTGCTGCAAGCATTGGGAGCATCGTACGCGATTATCGGCAACGGTACGGGCATTTGCAACATTTTCACCGCCATGTAGCCATTCATGTGAATGATACCCACCCTGTGTTAGCCATCCCAGAGCTTATGCGTATTTTGTTAGATGAGGAAGGAATGGGATGGGACGAAGCATGGCATATTACGACAAACACGATCTCTTATACAAACCATACCACATTGTCGGAAGCGTTGGAAAAATGGCCAATTTATATTTTTCAACCGCTATTGCCGCGCATTTATATGATTGTGCAAGAAATTAATGAACGCTTTTGTCGCGACTTATGGAATCGATATCCTGGTGATTGGAAAAGAATCGAGGAGATGGCCATTATTGCCCATGGGCTTGTCAAAATGGCTCATTTAGCGATTGTAGGGAGCTATAGTGTGAACGGTGTGGCGAAAATACATTCTGAAATTTTAAAGCATCGTGAAATGAAGCTGTTTTATGAATACTTTCCTGAAAAGTTTAATAATAAAACGAACGGCATTACACATCGCCGTTGGTTGTTAAAAGCCAATCCACAGCTTTCTTCTCTTATTACAGAAGCGATCGGAGCGGAATGGGTAAAGCAACCCGAACAGTTGATTCAACTAAAAAAGTATGCAAATGATCATTCATTTCAAGACGAATTAGCAAAAGTGAAACATTACCATAAACAACAGTTGGCGACGTATATTTATGAAAAAACAGGTGTTGTCGTGGATGACTCATCCATTTTTGATGTACAAGTAAAACGGCTGCATGCGTATAAAAGACAGTTGTTAAATGTGCTACACATTATGCATTTATATAACCGATTAAAAGAAGATGAGCATTTCGACATGCATCCACGCACGTTTATTTTTGGTGCAAAGGCATCACCGGGATATCATTATGCGAAACGGATCATTAAGTTAATTAATTCCGTTGCACAAAAAGTAAATAGCGATGAGCAAATTAACGGGCGATTAAAAGTCATTTTCCTAGAAAATTACCGTGTCTCATTAGCGGAAAAAATTTTTCCGGCTGCTGATGTAAGTGAACAAATTTCGACCGCTAGTAAAGAAGCATCTGGAACTGGGAATATGAAATTTATGATGAACGGAGCTGTGACGATCGGAACGTTGGATGGAGCAAATATTGAAATTTTAGAGCGGGTTGGTCATGATAATATGTTTATTTTCGGGCTTACGGCAGAAGAAGTGTTGCACTATTACGCGAATGGCGGATACCATTCTTACGAATATTATCATCATGACCAACGTATTCATCAAGTTGTTAATCAACTGGTGAATGGCTTTTTTCCTGATGCGTACGATCATTTTGAACCGATTTACGATTCATTGCTCGCTCATAATGATCAATACTTTGTTTTACGCGATTTCGCATCGTATGCCGATGCGCAACAACGTGTTGGTGCAACGTATGAAGATCGGAGAAAATGGTTGGAAATGAGCGTTACGAATATCGCCTGTTCAGGATATTTTTCAAGCGACCGAACGATTGAAGAGTACGCTCATGATATTTGGCATATTCGTTAATAGAAAAGTCCTGTAAGCATATGCTCACAGGACTTTTTTAAGAAGTATAAGGATCTTTTTCGTATGCAGGGAGGTCGCCGAGCGGAGACATAAGCTGCTCGTCGTCAAGCACTTGTTCATATTGTTCGTGTACAATGTTCGGATAAATCGTAATACCTGTTCCGTAAAGGTCTGTCGCCGCAAATGTTTCAAACGGCTCGACATAGCCGATTTGTTCTCCGGCGTCAATATACATTCGATCATAATGCACGGTGTCTTCTTGAACATCTGAAGGTGTTTCTGATGTACCGAAACGCGCAACTTTTTGCCAACTATCTTCGGCATCAAATGTTTCTGCTTCTTTATGAACGACAAATTCACCAAATGGAGGAGACAAGACGCTTTCTTCGATCGGGCGTTGTTGCGAAACAACTTGGTCAGGGCTATGTTCTTTACAAAATGTTGTTGTTGGAATAGCTTCAAGACGTTCGAATGGGATCGGCTTTCCGCATACTTCACAAATTCCGTATGTCCCATCTTCCATCGCTTGAAGCGCCCGTTCAATATCGTGAAGTTCCCGTTTCGTATGTTCGTTTAAGGCGATATCTTTTTCTCGTTCATATAGTTCTGTTCCACTATCAGCAGGATGATTGTCATAATTCGATAGTTCCCCAACTGAGTCATGAACAGACGCTCGTATGAGACCGAAATGATCGTTTTGTTTTAGCCGTTGTACAATTTGCCGCTTTTGTTGTAATAACCGTTCACGTAAAGTTTGCATATCATCCCTCCTTCAAATTAGACTACACATAGTATGGACTAAAAAGAAAAAACCATAGCGCAAAGGCTATGGTTTTTTCTGGACAATTATTGTAGCCAATAATGAATGAACAGACCAACGACAAGTAAAAATCCAAATTGTGTATTTGTCTGAGCTGTCGCTTTCATCGCTGGCATCATGTCTATTGGTTTTGTCTTTCCAATAAATCCTTTTGTTGCTTTCCATGCTTTCGGAACGCTAAACAATACAAGCAATGTCCATGGTGAAATCGTTTTTGTAAAAACGAGCAATACGATCCATAAAAATGATGTCACAAACATGCCACCTAATAGCCAAATGGCACGCTTTCTTCCAAGTAAAATCGCTAACGTTTTTCGACCGCTTTTTTTATCCCCGTCTAAGTCACGAATGTTATTCGCTAATAAAATGGCTCCGACTAAAATGGAAATTGGAACAGAGACAAGAACAGGTGTTGTTGTCATTGTGCCTGTTTGAATAAAGAATGAAATTAAAATAATGGTAAGTCCCATGAAAAAACCTGCCGCTAATTCACCGAATGGAGTATAAGCGATCGGAATAGGACCACCTGTGTAAAAATATCCTGCTGCCATGCAAATCGTGCCGATGACGGCTACCCACCAACTACTATTGACGCAAATATAAACACCAAGTAGCATAGCGACTGCAAAAAAAGACCAAGCAAGCAATAACACAGTTTTTGGGGAGATCCCATCACGAACGATCGCACCACCAATTCCGACAGATTCAGGTGTATCGAGACCGCGTTTATAGTCGTAATATTCATTGAACATATTTGTTGCTGCTTGGATAAATAACGAAGCTACGAGCATGGCAAAAAATAAAGGAAAGTGAATTGGTGCTTCGTCTACTGCAAGCACAGTACCAATAGAAACAGGAACAAACGCTGCAGTCAGCGTGTGTGGCCGCAATAAGCGCCACCAAACGCGCCAGTCTCGTTTATAGTGAACAGTTTGAGCATTTGAACGTACTGGTGTTGGCATACCATTCTTCTCCTTTGATTAAAATGTCGTTCACAATAAGTGTAGGGAAGTGGGGAAAATGTGTCAATGTCTTGACAATATAAATTGTTTCCTATCTCTAACGAACAATATTATAATGGAAAAGGGAAAAAAAGATTAAGTATAGGCGTGATACAAGGTGGTTACTTTATATCAAAACAAAGTTATTGACCAATTGCGTGATGCGTTAAAGAAAAAAAAGCATATGGTTAGTGTCACTGTAAGAGTGGGGCAAATCGATCCTCTTTCCTTTTTTGCCGCTGGTGAAACGTTATTTCATGGCCAGCGCTTTTATTGGTCAGACTGCTTTCACGAGCACACGCTTGTTGGACTTGGACATGCACAAGTGATAAAAAGTGAAGAAAAGACGAAAAAGCGTTTTCGGGAAGTGGAGAAAGCTTGGCAACAAATTGTAGAAGGCGCTTTCATCGAAGGGGAAGGGCCATTGATGTTCGGGGGGTTCGCTTTTGATCCGATGAAACGTTCTGCTGAGCATTGGAGCCATTTTCCTTCCGCTCAGTTTGTGATCCCGAAATTTTTGTTAACAAAGCGCGGTGAGGAAACGTGGCTCACAGTTAATGTTGTTCATGAATCGTTTGCGGAACTTGAGAAAATGATCGATTCGTTATTTATCATACATGATGAAATCGATAGCTACGATGTGGAAGTTGTCGAAAAAGAAGAAGTCGCTCGTGATCGTTGGTTTCATGCTGTTCGTCATGCAACCGATCTCATTCAAGACGGAGAGATTGAAAAAGTCGTTTTAGCACGCGAGCTATTTCTTTCTTTTTCTCATCGGATTGATCGCTCTCATGTGTTGTGCTCTTTGCGGGAACAACAACCAATGAGCTACATTTTTGCGTTTGAAAACGGCTCATCTTGTTTTATCGGTGCTTCTCCCGAACAACTTGTGAAAAAGAACGGGTACATGTGTGAAACAGCTTGTCTAGCTGGTTCCATTCGTCGTGGACATACGATGAAAGAGGATGAGGAGCTCGGACAATGGCTGCTAAAAGACGATAAAAATCGTCGTGAGCATGCGTTCGTTGTCGACATGATTGAACAAGCGATGCATGAAATATGCACAGAAGTGATTGTTCCAAGTGAGCCGACTCTTTTAAAAATGCGACATATTCAACATTTGTACACACCTGTTCAGGCGAAAATAAAGGAAGGAGTTTCGATTTTTTCGCTCGTTGAACGGCTCCATCCAACGCCAGCGCTTGGAGGATTCCCGAAACAAAAGGCGGTACAAACGATTCGGGACATTGAGCCGCTTGATCGTGGATGGTATGCTGCTCCGATTGGTTGGGTTCATGCGAACGGAAACGGAGAATTTGCTGTAGCCATTCGTTCCGCATTGCTTGAAGACAATGAGGCGCATTTGTTTGCCGGGTGTGGAATTGTTGCTCATTCTGATCCGCTTAGCGAATATGAGGAAACGAATGTAAAGTTTAAGCCGATGTTACTAGCGTTAGAGGGGGGACGACGATGAATGAAATGACCGCATATGTTGCCGCTTTTGTTGAGCAATTCGTTCATACGGGGATACAGCAAGTGGTGATTAGCCCAGGATCTCGTTCCACTCCTCTTGCGATGGTGATGGCTGAACATCCTCAGTTAAATATTCATGTCCATATTGATGAACGTTCTGCTGCTTTTTTTGCGTTAGGCATGGCGAAAGCTTCTGGAAAACCGGTTGCCCTTGTTTGTACATCAGGTACTGCGGTAGCGAATTATTATCCAGCTATCGTTGAAGCATATTATGCACGCGTTCCGCTCGTTGTCATTACAGCTGATCGACCTCATGAATTGCGCGATGTCGGAGCACCGCAAGCGATTGATCAACTGCATATGTACGGGTCATATGTGAAATGGTTTGTTGATATGGCACTTCCAGAAGGAAATGAGCAAATGCTTCGTTATGCAGAAATGGTAGCTGCTCGTGCGGTATGTGTTGCAACATCTGTTCCTGCAGGACCGGTTCATATTAACGTACCGTTACGTGAACCGCTTGTTCCAATGCTCAATGAGTCGCTATTTTCCACACCGTCCGCAACTCGCACGGTGTATAGAGGAAATAAACACCTTTCACAAGAAATGATCGATGAATTATATGAACAACTACGTCATGTCGAAAAAGGGGTCATTGTATGTGGAGATTTGCACGTGGAAGGGTTTGCTGATGCGGTGGTCGAGCTAGCGGAAGCGTTGCAATATCCTATTTTAGCTGATCCTCTCTCTTCATTGCGAACAGGTGTACATCGAAAGCAGCTCATTATTGAATCGTACGATGCGATGTTGAAATGCGAAACGTTTGCAGATGCGTTCATTCCTGATGTCGTTATTCGTTTCGGAGCGATGCCTGTATCGAAGTCGCTTTACCTTTGGCTGCAACGCCATAAACAAGTAAAACAAATAATTGTCGATGAAGCGGGGCAATGGCGCGACCCGACTTTATCACTTCACGTGCTTATTGAAGCGAACGAGGTGCAATTTTGTCATGAGTTAGCTCAGCGCGCTTCTACTACATCTCGTTCGTCACAATGGGTCAACCAATGGAAAAAAATGAATGAACGAGCGAAACAAATGTTGTTACAGGCAAAAGAAGAAGAAAATATGTTTGAAGGAAAAATATTCATTGAACTCGCTCAGTTATTACCAGATGAAGCGACTCTTTTCGTCGGAAACAGTATGCCTATTCGCGATGCGGATACGTTTTTTATGTCATCGCATAAGCGAATTCGTTTATTGGCGAATCGGGGGGCAAACGGTATTGATGGAGTTGTATCGAGCGCTCTTGGAGCGAGCTGTGTTGCACAACCACTTGTACTAGTCATTGGTGACTTGTCATTTTATCATGACTTAAATGGTTTACTTGCAGCTAAATTGCAACAGCTACATGCGACAATCATCGTTTTAAACAACAATGGGGGAGGTATTTTCTCCTTTTTGCCGCAGGCGAATGAGCCGAAACATTTTGAACGGTTATTCGGCACACCGACACATTTATCGTTTCATCATGTTGTAAACATGTATGATGGACATTATGAAAAAGTAGAGACGTGGGATCATTTTCGTCGTGCGGTGGTAGATGCGCTCGCACGCCCGACGTTAAATGTAATTGAAGTTTCTTCATCTCGTGAATATAATGTCGGAGTTCATCGGAAATTGTGGAAAGATGTTTCCCAGGAAATGTCCAACTTGTTGAACAAAGGGGAATGAACATGAAGTTTGTCGTTCGAGGGCAAACGTATTATGTAGAAATGCACGGAAAGGGACAGCCCATTTTGTTGTTGCACGGATTTACAGGTAGTTGTCAAACGTGGCATCCGCTTGTTTCGATGTGGGAACAACATATGCAATGCATAGCAATTGACATTCTCGGTCATGGACAAACGGATGCTCCTTCTTCTGTACAACGATATCATATCGACATGGTTGCCCAAGATGTTGCTATGCTTTTGGAACAATTAGGTATAAAAAAAGCCCATGTGTTAGGGTATTCGATGGGTGGTCGGCTTGCATTAACATTTGCAGTCCGCTATCCTCAGTATGTACAAACGTTAATATTAGAAAGTAGCTCTCCGGGGCTAAAGACGGAAGAAGAGCGCGTGAAGCGTCGGGAAGAAGATGAACGATTAGCGCAGTTTATTGAACAACATGGTGTCGCTTCGTTTGTTGATCGGTGGGAGAACATCCCATTGTTTTCTTCTTTAAAACGATTGTCCGAAGATGTACAACAGCGGTTAAGAGAAGAAAGATTACAGCATACAGCGATTGGATTAGCGAACAGTTTGCGTGGCATGGGGACAGGAGCGCAACCTTCTTGGTGGGAAGCGTTGCCTCAATTGATGTTCCCGACATTGTTGATTTGTGGTGAAGATGATGAAAAGTTTTGTCGAATTGCGTCAGAAATGGTACAATTATTACCAAACGGGACGCTCATCACCGTTCCGAATGCTGGGCACGTTGTGCATCTAGAGCAGCGTGAACGATTTTGTACACTTGTTCAACAATTTGTGTTAAGAGGAGGTTTATTGCATGGCGATTGAATGGGTAAAAGAAAGAGAATATGAAGATATTTTGTATGAAACGTATAATGGCATTGCAAAAATTACAATTAACCGTCCACAAGTACATAATGCGTTCCGGCCAAAAACCGTTATGGAGTTAATTGATGCGTTTGCGTATGCTCGTGACGATGCAAATATTGGAGTCATTATTTTAACAGGAGCAGGTGGCAAAGCGTTTTGCTCAGGTGGCGACCAAAAAGTGCGTGGGCATGGTGGATATGTAGGTGACGACCAAATTCCGCGTTTAAACGTATTAGACTTACAACGCTTAATTCGCGTCATTCCAAAACCAGTTATTGCGATGGTTGCAGGTTATGCGATCGGCGGTGGCCATGTGCTACATGTTGTTTGTGATTTAACTATCGCAGCAGACAACGCGATTTTCGGTCAAACAGGGCCGAAAGTTGGCAGCTTTGATGGAGGATATGGTGCTGGTTACTTAGCGCGTATTGTTGGACATAAAAAAGCTCGCGAAATTTGGTATTTATGTCGTCAATACAACGCTCAAGAAGCGTTAGAAATGGGATTAGTCAACAAAGTTGTTCCACTTGAACAATTAGAAGAAGAAACGGTGAAATGGGCGGAAGAAATTTTAGAAAAAAGTCCGACGGCTATTCGTTTCTTAAAAGCTGCGTTTAATGCAGATACAGATGGACTTGCAGGCATTCAACAACTTGCAGGGGATGCAACGCTCCTTTATTACACAACAGACGAAGCGAAAGAAGGACGCGATGCATTTAAAGAAAAACGGAAACCAGACTTTAAACAATTCCCGCGTTTTCCGTAAAATGAAGACAGCTTGATGTATGCACATCAAGCTGTTTTTTTGAAGGTGGTGTTAAGATGATTCCAAACTGGTTGCTTCAACGTGCATATTTAACGCCGAATCGTATAGCGATATATGATGAAACAGAAACTATTTCATTTGCTGAACTTCACGAACGGACGGCAAAAAGAGCAAGACAGTTTGCTTATCTCGGTGTAAAAAAAGGGGATGTTGTCGCTATCTTAATGAAAAATAGCGCACATATGGTTGAAGTCATTCACGCCCTTCATTATATTGGTGCGATTGTTTTATTACAAAATGTACGTCTATCTGTGGAAGAAGTAAAATGGCAATTAGAACATAGCGGGGCGCGATTTGTCATTTGTGATGAACCGTTTCGAGATGAACGAGCGATCGAATGGGCGGAGTTTGCCAAACTTCGTGAACGAGATGAAAAATGGCAAACGATGTACAATCTAGATGATGTCGCAACAATTATGTACACATCGGGAACGACAGGAAAGCCAAAAGGGGTTATGCAAACGTACGGAAATCATTGGTGGAGTGCAATCGGTTCTGCTCTGAATCTCGGATTACGTGAAGATGATTGTTGGCTTGCAGCTGTTCCATTTTTTCATGTTAGCGGCTTATCGATTTTAATGCGGAGCGTTATTTATGGGGTTGGTGTTTATATTATGTCGTCATTCGATGCGAAACGCATTAATGAGCTCATTTTTCAACAAAACATTACGATGATGTCCGCTGTAAGCACAATGGTGCAACAAATGATTCAAGAGTTAAAATATCCGTATCCTTCATCGTTTCGTTGTATGCTCGTTGGTGGTGGTCCTGTGCCACTTCCTTTGTTGCAATCATGTGCTGACTGGAATATACCGGTGTATCAAACGTACGGCATGACAGAAACCGCTTCGCAAGTAGCTACATTATCCCCAGATGCTCGCCATAAACACGGTTCAGCAGGAAAGCCGCTTTTCCATATGAACGTTCGTATTGAAAAAGAGGGGAAACCGCTGAATGCGAATGAAGTGGGAGAAATTGTTGTAAAAGGTCCGAGCGTCATGAAAGGGTATTGGAACAATGAGCAAGCAACAGCCGCTGTGTTAAAAGACGGTTGGTTATATACCGGAGATATCGGATATATGGATGACGAAGGGTTTTTATATGTGCTTGACCGACGTTCAGACTTAATTATTTCTGGTGGAGAGAACGTATACCCAGCTGAAATTGAATCGGTGCTTTTGCAACATGAGGCAGTAAAAGAAGCAGGTGTAGTCGGAGTTGCTGATGAAACATGGGGGCAAGTGCCATGTGCGTTTGTCGTATTGCATGATGTAACAGCAACAGAAGAGCAATTAAAGCAATTTTGTATGAATAAACTAGCGAAATATAAAGTGCCGAAGCGAATTTATATCGTTGATCATTTACCGCGCAATGCCGCAAACAAACTGATGCGCCATAAGTTGAAAAACTGGATCAATGAATAAGAGGAGGCAGCCGACGCCTCCTCTTATTGATATCCTTTTGCTGTTTCTTTCGTAATTTTTTCTTTAAACAATTTATAACTCCAAAGCTGATAGCCCACTACGATCGGCACCATGACGATGGCGACACCGAGCATAATTTTTAAGTTTAATTCACTTCCTGCGGCTTCAAAAAGCGTTGTACTATATTCATTATCGATGCGCGAAGGGAGCATGTTTGGGAACATGCCGATAAAGCCGGTGGCCATAAGCGTGAAAATGGTTAAGCAAATGTTTGTAAACGCAAGTCCAATTCGTTTTTGCCAGACGAACAATAGCATGAGCAATGCACATACGAAAGCTAGTGCGGGTACGATCCAAAGAATTGGTGCTTTCGTGAAATTATTGAATAGCGGCGTACGATTGCTTGTTGCAACGAAGAAAAGAGATAATACGACCGTTGCAACGACAGAAGCTGGACGAGCCACTTTATAAGCTCGTTCTGCTACATCTCCAACTGTTTTTAGCATGACCCATAGGGCACCAGAGACAGCAAATAAGCTAATAAATAATAAGCCGCCTAAAAGACCGTACGGATGAAGCAAGCTGAACAACGTTCCTTCATATCCAGATGGACCAATTTTTAAACCGTAAAACAAATTAGCAAAGGCAACACCAAACAGAAGCGCTAAAGCAAAACTACTAATAGTGAATGCCCATTTCCAGCTTTTTTGCCAAAGCGGTGCATCATCTTTATGCATAAACTCTAATCCGGCTGCGCGGAAAAAGAGCGCGAATAAAATGAGCATCATCGGCGTATATAAGAAGCTGAATAAATCTGCATAAACGGCTGGAAATGCGGCAAACGTTGCCCCTCCAGCTGTAATTAACCAGACTTCATTTCCGCCCCAAAACGGTCCAACCGCTTCTTGCAACTGATTTCGCTCTTGACGGTTTCTTGCTAAAAACGGAAACAACATGCCTGTGCCGAGCGTATATCCATCTAACACAAAGTATATCGTCCAAATGAGTCCCCATAAGCCGAACCAAATGATTGCAACTGTTTCATGAGACATGTTGAATTTCCCCACCTTTCGTAGCCGTGGATGTGTACGGTCCTTTTTTCGCATATTTCAACATTAAGTACACGTCTGCAATAAGTAAAATAGTATAAAACAAAACTAAGCTGACGAGTGAGAAAACAATTTGTGAAAGCGAAATAGGTGATACGGCTTCAGCTGTGCGCATTAATCCATATACTGTCCACGGTTGACGCCCGACTTCCGCAACGACCCAGCCGGCATTGATAGCGACATACGGGAGCAATACAGAATACATGACAAGTTTTAAGAAACGTCGTGATTCAACTAATTTATTTTTACGATATAAGTAAAATCCGTACCAAAATAGAGCGACAAAGTATAGACCGAGTGCTACCATTAAACGAAATGAATAAAAGACGATGTTGACATTCGGACGTTCATCTTTTGGAATTTGATCAAATCCAACGACTTTCCCATCAAACGAGTGCGTATAAAAGTAGCTTCCGAGCTTTGGAATCGTTAAAAATTCAACGATGTTACGCTCGTTTTCTGGGTCAGGAATTTGAATAATGTGAAATGGTAAACTTTCTTTTGTTTCCCACACGGCTTCGAGAGCTGCCCCTTTGGCAGGTTGCATTTTTGCCGCAAATGATGCGGATTTATGACCAATAAACGGCGTAGCTGTTGCCGCGATTAATCCTAAAATGAGCGCATATTTAAACGATTTTTCGAAAAACTCGACATGTTGTTTACGCAACAAATGCCAAGCACTAACCGCCATCACAAAAAATGCCCCAACGATATAACAGCTAACAACGGTATGAACGAACATATGCCATGCATATGGATTTGTTACAACTTCCCAAAAGTTTTGTAGTTCGATGCGGCCGTTTCTTTCAATATATCCGACCGGATTTTGCATAAAGCCGTTTGCTGTGATAATCCAAAGCGCTGAAATGTTTGTACCAAGCGCCACCATCCAGATAGAGAAGGCACGAAGTTTTGGTGAAATTTTATCCTTCCCAAATAGCCAAATGCCCATAAATGTTGACTCTAAAAAGAAAGCAACGAGCGCTTCAATGGCTAGCGGAGAGCCGAAAATATCCCCCATATATTTCGAATACTCCGACCAGTTTGTCCCGAATTGAAATTCCATTGTGATTCCTGTCACAACACCGAGGACAAAGTTAATGGCAAACAGTTTCCCCCAAAAGTCTGCCATTTGTCGATAAAGCGGATTTTTTGTTCGCACATGTTGTGTTTCCATCCATGCAATCAAAACAATAAGACCAATTGTTAACGGGACGAATAAAAAATGATAAAAAACCGTAATGGCAAATTGAAAACGGCTAAGTAAAAGTACGTCGCTCATATATCCCCCTCCGATATACTAAATATTTTTCATATGTATAAGAGTAACCTCCATACGTGAAGAAGAGATGAGAGAAATGTTGCAAAACTGTGGCGATAATTTTAAAAAAATGTGTCTATCCACGATTATTAACATGAAAAAAGAGAAAACCTCTTGCGATGAGCAAGAGGTCGTGCTGTTATTCGGTCGGTTGGAACGTTTTACAGTCTGTTTCTGTGGAGCTTGTTGCCGTTGCACCGGCATGGCTTACGACATAGATTGCGTCTGCACTACATCGATTGCCTTGTGACCAAAACTGGCAGTTTTGCACTTCACAAAGAACATCTTTTGCCATCATACTCCCCTCCTTTCTTTATACTGATGTTAGTGTAGACAAAACGTTGACAAGACATAACATGAAAAAATGAGCAAAAATAGCGAGAATTTTTATCAATAAATGTTGACATAGATAATCATTCTCAATTAGAATGAAATTGTGCAATATAAGACAAAAAGTTGGAGGGAGTTATATGTCATCGTTATTAGTTGTTGGTGCGGATCATTTAGGAAACATTACAGATAAATTAAAAAGCTCAGGATTTAAGGAAATTATTCATTTAGATGGTCGAAAAGTGAATATGGTGAAACGACAAATACCGGAGCACGTCGATATCGTATTTGTTATGACTGATTATATTAATCATAATTTAGCGAAAGTCATTAAACAAAAAGCAAAAGATCAGCATAAACCCATTTACTTTGTCAAACGTTCATGGAGTTCCATTCAATCTGTTATCGAGCAAATGGGGGAGCCAAAACGAGTGAACTAAGGAGGAGAGGACATTGTGGCAATCGTTTTTAAATGAAGTATTAGCTTACCATTACAGCATATCTCCACCTCATCGTTCATCGCTTACGTTGCTAAAAGGAATTGAACGGGCAACATCATCGTTTCCGATCGCTTCTTGTGACTCTCCCGTTACATACTATAAAATGATTGCAAAAATGACGGATTACTTGCTTCGCTTTGTTGCCAATGATCGGTCATTTGTTCACATATTAGACGAGCACGATGCGTTAATTACTGCATCATGTACGTCTGACACATGCGTTGTCCCATCATGTATGAACGTTTTTGTTGTTGACCGCATTCCTTCATTGCGTGCTATACAACAATTTGAAAATAAATTCGGCCAAACACCGAAAACGGTTCGAGTATATCATGTGATGAAAAATCGCTTATCTTATGTTACGCTGACAAGTGACACATATTGTACACGCTTGTTGTAAAAAAACCGGGTCAATCACCCGGTTTTTTTACAATTCGTCAAATCCATTAATATCCGTTGTTTTCGTGTATGAACGTGGACGAGCTTCGAAAAAGTCAGTTTTGCCTAAGTTCACATTTTCATCGCTAAAGGCGCGAATCCAAGGCATAGCGTTTTCATCCGCATCGTAACGGTCTTCTAAGCCAAGCATGCGCAGCCGTTTGTTTCCGAGATATTCGATATATTTCTCCATTTCAATTACATCAATGCCATCAATGTCGCGCAACACAAAGCGCGACCATTCTGTTTCATAACGAATCGCTTCATCGATGTAATCATATATCCATACTGAAAACGATCCGTCTTCGTCCAAATGAGGATTTTCCCATAATACAGCGCGTACGAGTTGGGAAATGAAGTAGCTATGGCATAGTTCGTCTTTATTAATATAGCTAATCATCGTTGATGTTTTCAGCATCTTTTGATTTCGCGCTAAGTTGTAAAAAAAGGCAAACCCGGAATAAAAATTAATTCCTTCTAAGACGAGCGAAGCGACAAGGGCACGGCAAAACGTTTCAACAGTTGGTCGTTCACGAAACGCTTCGTATACGCGAATGACGTGTTCGTTTCGCTTATAAATGTGCGGATTCGTGCGCGCCATTTCAAAGGCACGGTTTTGCTCGGATAGTTTCTCAATAGACGCAAGCACATACGAGTACGACTGATTATGGACGACTTCTTGTTGTTCGATAATCGAAAAAATCGCTTTGACGCTCGGATCGGTAATGTATTCTTTCATCGCTCCGATAAAGTTCGGTTGCACAGAGTCTAAAATCGAAAGCAACCCGATAATGTGTAAAAATGCATCGCGTTCCCGCTCACTTAAATGATGCCATTGTTTAATATCATCAGACATGTTAATTTCAAACGGCGTCCAAAAGTTGCCGAGCAACATTTTGTATATATCATAAAAATGGCTATATTTAATATCGTTCCAGTTTAAAATGCCGCTTGCTTTTCCGTTAATAATGCTTGTTGCTTTATTTGGATGCGACGGCTCGAGCAATTTTACTTTCGTCAATAACAAAACGTTCAACCTCCTTGAGTAGTTGGTGGACGAAAACAGCCGGCAAATGTTGTTGATGGCCGCGCGGGGATTGTTCAATTTTTAACGTGCCGAGCACCGTCGTCACTTTTCGTAAATGGTACGCCATTTCATCGACAGCGCGGCAATAGTATGGCCACATTTGATCTCCTGTACCAAACAGCGCAACAGGAGGCAAAGAAAGGTTTCGCTCTTTAATAAGAAAACGAAGTAACCTTCTCATTTCATCCGGAAGTTGTCCATTTCCCCACGTATATGAACCGAATAAAAGAAGTTGTGCTTCATGAATGAGCGATTCGATCGCAAACATATGTTCAACATTGATCGTTTTCACTGCATGTCCGGATGAGCAAAAAGCTTCTTCTATTAACAGTGCGACTTCTTTTGTGTTCCCTGTTTTCGATGTATAACAAATAAGCACGTTCATTTTTTATCCCCCTACGATGAACAAACGTCGCATTCTTCAATCGTTACTGCGGTACTACGCACGTAATACGTCGATTTTAACCGCTCTTTCCATGCGGTGAGATGCAAGTCAAGCAAGTCTTTCGCTTTGATCGTGTTATATACATATAGATTAAAACTTAACGATTGATCGACATGTTTTTGTCTTGCTGCATTTTGACGAATGCTCATCTTTTGATCCACTTCATAGGCGTTATCGTAAAACCAAAACGTTTTTGCGTTTAAATCAGGGACGGTCACAGGAATTTTATAATTTTTCTTTTCTTCAAAGTATAAACGGTTAAAGACAGGGTCGCACGATGCCGTTCCGTTTGCTAAAACGGATGTGGAAGCGTTTGGTGCAGGCGCCATTAAATAGCCATTACGCATACCATATTGCATGACTTGCTTCTTCAATCCATCCCAGTCTAACTCATCATGGGAGGAATATCCACGAAGCCCAAAGTATTTTCCTGTGTGCCAATCGGAGCCTTCAAATGCTGGATATGCTCCTTTTTCTTTCGCAAGTTCCATGCTCGCTTTGATCGTGAGGTAAGCAATTTTCTCGAACAACCGATCAGCAAGTTGTACACTTTCTTCGCTGTTCCATTTGATCCCTTTTAACGCTAATAAATGATGCCAAGAAAATGCTCCTAAGCCGATGGCACGATATTTTTTATTTGTGATGACAGCTTGCAACACTTCAATTCGTTTTTCGTTTAAGTCGATAACGTTATCGAGCATGCGCACTTGAATCGGGATTAGCCGTTCTAACACATCATCTTGTACAGCGCGTGCTAAATGAATGCTCGATAAGTTGCAAACGACAAAGTCGCCCGGTTTTTTATGAACGATAATCTCTCCATCTTCTGTATATTCTTTTGTGACGATCGTTGGGCTCATGTTTTGCATAATTTCTGTACATAAATTGCTAGAATAAATCATGCCTGCGTGTTTATTCGGGTTCATGCGATTCGCTTCATCACGATAGAACATATAAGGCGTGCCCGTTTCTAACTGAGACTTTAATATTCGTTTCATAATTTCGATAGCAGGAACACGCTCTTTACTTAACGCTGGATGATTCACACACTCCTCATATTTTTCACGGAACGAACCAGCTCCGCGTTCTTCATCATAAAAGTCTTCCAATCCTAATGGGTTTCCATTTTTATCTTTCCATCCCATTACTTTTTTCACTTCATGTGGGTCAAATAAATACCAATCGCCACGCTTTTCGACTTGTTCCATAAATAAGTCAGGAATGCATACGCCGTAAAATAAATCATGAGCTTTTGTTCGTTCATCGCCGTTGTTTAGCTTCGCGTCTAAAAACGAGAAAATGTCTTTATGCCAAACGTCTAAATATACCGCGATGCTTCCTTGTCGCGTACCGAGTTGGTCAACCGATACAGCGGTATTGTTTAATTGGCGCATCCAAGGAATGACGCCAGAGGAGACGCCTTTAAATCCTTTAATATCGGAATTGCGCGCACGAATTTTTCCTAAATATACGCCAATTCCTCCCCCGCCTTTTGATAGACGAGCGACATCTGTATTCGACTCATAAATGCCAATTAAACTATCGTCTACTGTATCAATAAAACAACTCGACAATTGACCATATGACTTCCCAGCGTTTGCGTAAGTTGGCGTAGCGACGGTCATATATTGATTAGATAACGCCCAATACGCTTCTTTCGCTAGTGCCATTCGTTTTGTCGGATGTTCATATGCCATTAATGTTAAAGCAATCGTTAAAAAGCGCTCTTGCGGCAGTTCGTAAATTTCGCCGCTATACCCTTTCGCTAAATAGCGGTCAACGAGCGTTTTTAACCCGATGTATGTAAATAGCTCGTCTTTTTTCACATCAATCCATGTGCCCGCTTCTTGGAGCTCTTTTTTCGTATATCGTTCCAGTAAAAACGAGTCGTAAATGCCGAGATCGACAAGCATTGTTTGCAATTCATAAAAGTAGCGATATGTGTCGGATACATCATAGCCGCGATTTTTAGCTGCTTCGTCGTATAGCTGTTGCAAATAAAGACGAGCTGCAACAAACGTCCAATCCGGCTGTTCTACTGTGATTTCATCAAGCGCATTTAAAATGAGTTTATTCATCATATCGTTGTATCGCTGCGTATGGGCAAGTGCTCGGACAGTACGTTCGATGTATCGCTCGCTCGCTAAGTGCGGAAAGTCTTTGAAAATAGGAAACAATAATGTGCGGATTGTTTCTTCATTTACTTCTGTTTGTTGTTTTATGTACACCATATAACATCCCTTCCCCTAAAAAAATAAAAACATCCGCTCTCGTTGAGCGGATGAAACGATGGAAAAAGGCATGCTTTCACCATCGTTTCATCTTCTCAATCCCCGAAGAATATGAAACGATACAAGGAAGGCAGGTCTCCTGACTCGCGCTTCTTCCTACTTTGGATTCCTTCCCATATATGCGCCTGAAAAGCTGACATATACAGTGGTGTTGTTTCCATTTCGTCTGCGCACACAGTTGCGGGGACAGCTCTGGATTCGCACCAGATTCCCTATTAAGTCCGTTCGGACACCTTCACTTGTCGGTTTCAATATATAGTTGTTGTTTTGTTTATTCATCACAATATGTTGTATAAAAAAGGTTTACGTTTAAAACTATAACGAAAAATTTCAACATTTGCAATCATTATTTTTCATCATTTGCTAAATAGCGCCGGTCTTTCATAAACAGCCGCCAAAAATAAATGAAACCTGGAAATAAAATTGCAAAGCCAACGATATACGTCACAAAAAGAGCACGAAACGTATTCGGATGCGTAAATCCGGATTCGATTGTCACATTCGGATAAATCATATACGGTAAATGAGCTTTTCCGTATGCGTAACTTGCACAAAAATATTGCAAGACGATGGCTACAACCGCAAGGCGTGGCATTCCGCGTCCGTTTTTCTTTTTCCATGATGGGAGAAAAAGCGCCCCACCAGCTAAAAGAAATAACATGACAGAAGCGGCAAGCCACGGCCAACGTGCAATCATTCCGTCATATAGCCAACGCGCTTCATTTCGCATCGTGACCATAATGAGAATAGAGGAGAGCAAAGCGAACGGACCGATGATGAGCGCATCGCGGCGATAAATCGTATACGCTTCGATTTCATTTGCTTCGTTTGAGTAGTCTGCTAATAAAAGCGACGAAAGAAAGAGTGTACTTGTAATCGCAAAGGCGATAAATGCATATTCATGTGGGCTTGTAAATAGGCGATCGAGCCGAAGACGACTGACACCATTCATTGTTTCAACAAAAGACCCATGTGTAATTGGCAACACGCTAATTAAAAACGCTGGAATAAGCAAACCGCTTATGCCAGAAATGTAAACGAGCACTTTTTCATATTTAGGAGCAACGTGCGAAAAGACGAGGAACGCACTACGTACAGTAAGCAAAAGTAAAATAATGCTTCCCGGGATAAGTAAAATGGTTCCAAGCATAAACGTTGCTCCAGGAAAAAAGCTGACGAGCGCCACGACGATGGCAACGATAAAGACGTTCGTCACTTCCCATGTCGGCGACAAATATCGGTTTGCGATTTTCGTTGCTTTCGTTTGTGGACGATTGATATATACCATTGACCAAAACCCTGCTCCAAAGTCCATTGTCGCCATGACCGCGTAAATAAAAATAAATCCCCATAAAATTGAAATGGCAATTAATTCATCTGTCATCATCTTGCTCCTTTCTACATGTGCGTAGATAAGTGTTGTTCAATCGGATGGCGGCGGAAATACGAGCGCAAGACGAGCACGACCGCGATGAGTAAAAATACGTAAATGGACGTAAACAGAAGAAAAAGCGTTCCTAAATTTGTTGATTGTGTTACAGCTTCTGCCGTTGTCATCATGCGATAAATGACCCAAGGCTGTCTCCCTGTGCAAGCAAAAATCCAGCCAAATTCAATGCCGAGAAGAGCGAGCGGTCCAGCAGCAACAACTGTCCACATAAACCAGTTCGGAAATATGTGTTGTTTTCTTATGCGATGCCAAACGAATCCGACAATCGAAAGAAGGAGAAGAAACATGCCAATTCCGACCATTGCATTAAAAAGTGTATGGACAAACAACGGTGGCCACCATTCTTCTGGAAAATCATTTAACCCGACAACGACGGTATCGAAACGATTGCCTGCTAAAAAGCTAAGCAACCATGGAATTTCAATTCCCCATTTGACTGTTTGTGTTTCGCGATCTGTAAAACCGCCGATGACGAGCGGGGCGTGCGACTGTGTTTCAAACAATCCTTCAGCAGCAGCTAATTTTTCTGGTTGATATTCATGAAGAAGTTGAGCCGATTCGTGCCCGTTTATGGCTGTTAGTAAAGAAAATACGCCGCCAACTGTTAAACCGAGCATGAGCGCTTTTTTATGAAAAAGTTGGATGCGTTCATGGTGTCTATTTTTCAACATGTGATATGCTGCGATTGAAGCGATCGTAAACGCACCTGTCATATACGCTGACAAAACGACGTGTGTTGCTGTGACGGCAAAGCTTGGATTAAAAAATGCTTCCCACGGATTAACGTCAACAATTTGCCCATTTTCGATACGAAAGCCTGTCGGTGTTCCTTCAAAAGCGTGAACGTTCGTAATTAAAATGGCAGAAGCGGCTGCTCCGATGGCAACAAGCGTCAAGCTGATGATGCGCATCGTTGGGGAAATGCGGTCAGCTGCGTATACGTAAATAGATAAAAATAACGCTTCGACGAAAAACGCATAAATCTCGATTTGAAACGGCAGCGCCATCACTTTACCGACCACTTCCATAAAGCCTGGCCATAAAAGTGAAAGTTGTACTCCTGCGATAGTACCAGACGGAATCGCTACGCCAAGCAAAATAGCGAGCGCTTTTGTCCAACGATTTGCCATAAGGGCATAGTCATTGTCTTTCGTTTTTTGATATAGTAGCTCGGCCAATAAAATCATAAGCGGGATACCGACCCCAAGCGTCGCAAAAATAATATGAAACGCCATCGTTGTGCCAAATAACGTTCTTGCTGTTAATACGTGATCCATACCGAAATGTTCATCCCTTTCCATACATTGTCGTTTCATAGTTTGATTTGAAAAGGGAAAAAATATGCAAAAAAATAAGCGACCGTAACGATCGCTTATTGTAATGCTTTTTTTAATGCGGATATATTGTCATTCATGATCGCAAAGTAATCTTTGTTGTTTGCGATATCATCGTTTGTGCGCGCCTCTAAGTTGTGAAGGATGAGTACATCCGCTCCAATTTCATTTTTTACGACTTCAGCAATTTTTGATGTAACATTTTGTTCAAAAAAGATATACTGTATGTCGTGCTCTTTTGCTTTTTTAATGATAGAAGTAAGCTGTTTTTGTGACGGCTCATTTGTCGGTGATAGTCCAGTCACGCTTATTTGTTTTAAGCCGTATCGTTTCTCCCAATAGCCATATGCGGCATGAGCAACAAGAATATCTTTTCTTTTCGCCTCTTTCATCAATTGTTGAAATTGTTGATCGAGTTGTTCAAGCTGCTGTTTTAACGAAGTGAAGTTTTGTTCAAAATCGTCTTTCGCTTCAGGTTTAAGTTCTGTTAACGTTTGTTTAATCGTTTCGGCCATTTGAATGGAATAAATCGGATCTAACCAGACGTGTGGATCGATATCTCCGTGAACATGTTCATCTTCATGGGCATGTTCATCTTCATGGGCATGTTCATCTTCATGGGCATGTTCGTCTTCATGGGCATGTTCGTCTTCATGATTATGATTGGATGGAAGCAATTGTATGTTTTCCGTTGCTTGTACGAACTTCACACGCTCATTTTCTAGCGTTTTGCTCATACGATCGACAAATCCTTCCATTCCTTGACCGATGTAAATGAGAGCGTGCGCATCAGCAATTTGTTGCATCGTTTTTGCTGTTGGCTCATATGTGTGTGCATCGACGCCAGGAGGGTATACACTTTCGACACGAACGTGCTCGCCACCAATTTTTTCGGTAAAGTCTTGAAGTGGGTACACCGTTGTATAAATGATAAGTTGATCGTCTGTTTCTTTGCTAGTTGATGGAGTTGCATTGTCCTTTTGATTGCAACCAAATAATGTGAGTGTGCTTGCGAGTATAATAGTTAACATTGCACGTAATTTCATATTTTTTCCTCCTCTCAAAAAAGAAGGATGTTTATGAAAACATCCTTTTTCTCCTAGCTTATTATATCGTAATCGTTACGATTTGAAAATTATAATGCACTTGTAAATGGTGGAAGCGGATCAACAAAAGTAGACCAATCTTGTTTCATTTCTTCGTCTGTTAATAAACATGCATCAAGAGAAGAAGCAATCGTTTGTTCATCCATATCAATGCCGATCAATACGAGCTCTGTCATGCGATCGCCGTACGTATCGTCCCATTTTGCACGCAACTCTGGTTCTTCTTGCAAAATTTGTTCCCGTTCATGTGGAGGATATGTTGCAATCCATTCCCCAGCCCCTTGAATCATAATGGACGGTCCAGCTTGTGAAAGAAGTCCGCACATATTGTTGCGGGAAGCGAGCCAGAAAAAGCCTTTGGCGCGAACGATTTCAACTGGCCATTGTTCGAGCCAATGCATAAGCCGTTCTGGATGAAATGGGCGACGGCGGCGATATACGAAAGAAGAAATGCCGTATTCCTCTGTTTCTGGTGTATGCTCTTCATTTAGTTCTTTGATCCATCCGGCCGATTGGCTTGCTTTTTCGAAGTCAAATAAACGAGTGTTTAAAATGTCATGAAGCGCCACTTTTCCGTATGTTGTTCGAATGATTTTTGCTTCTGGGTTTAATTTACGAAGGAGCGCTTCTAATTCGTCTGCATCTTCTTCAGAAATGCAGTCGATTTTATTTAAAATAAGCACATTTGCAAATTCAATTTGATCAATTAGTAAATCGACAACTTCACGCGTATCTGTTTCATCGACTGCTTGTTTACGATCTAATAACGTTTCACCGGAGGCAAAATCATGCCAAAAACGATTGGCATCTACAACGGTGACCATCGTATCTAACCGACATGTTGACGTTAAATCAATGCCAAATTCCTCATCGATATACGTAAATGTTTGAGCGACAGGAATCGGTTCGCTAATGCCGGATGACTCGATGACAATGTAATCAATGTTTCCAGCCTCAACGAGTTTTTGAACTTCTTTCATTAAATCTTCTCGCAACGTACAACAAATACAGCCGTTTTGAATTTGTACAAGCTTTTCTTCTGTACGTGAAAATCCACCTTGTTTAATGAGCTCAGCATCGATATTCACCTCGCTCATGTCGTTGACGATAACAGCAATTTTTAATCCTTCACGATTGTTTAAAATATGATTAAGCAATGTCGTTTTTCCTGAACCTAAATATCCGCTTAATACGGTAACAGGTACTTTCATATAGGTTTCTCCTTTCCCAAAACGTAATTATTACGATTTACAACGTTTATCATATCGAAAAAAAAGAGAAAGAACAACTATTTTTGCTCTTTCTCTGGAACAGGATCAAATCCACCGGGGTGAAACGGATGACATTTTAAAATGCGTTTTATTGTTAAATATCCGCCTTTGAGCGCGCCAAAACGGCGAATAGCTTCGAATCCGTAATGCGAACAAGTCGGATAAAAGCGACATGTCGGTGGTTTTAATGGGGAAATGACACGTTGATAAAAGCGAATAAGTAAAAGAAGTATATGTTTCATATCATACACCTACCCCTATTTTTTCTTATTGTAACATAGCTGGACGAAATGATACTAACAAAAAAAGATGAAAAAAGTCGGACTTTTGTGTATGATAAAGACGTAACAATTGAAAAGAGGTGAGAAGTATGCCTTCAGTAGAAAGCTTTGAGCTTGATCATTGTGCGGTCAAAGCACCGTACGTTCGCCATTGCGGCGTTCATAAAGTCGGCAGCGACGGTGTTGTGAATAAATTTGATATTCGTTTTTGTCAGCCTAATAAAGAAGCAATGCAGCCAGCAGCTATTCATACGCTCGAGCATTTGCTAGCGGTGCACATTCGTAAGCACGCCGAAAAATACGACCATTTTGATATTATTGATATTTCGCCAATGGGATGTCAAACAGGCTATTATTTAGTCGTTAGCGGCACGCCAACCGTTGAAGAAATTATTGACTTGCTAGAGGCAACGATGAATGAAGCGCTAACCGTCACAGAGGTGCCAGCCGCAACAGAAAAAGAGTGTGGTCAAGCGAAGTTGCATGATTTAGAAGGAGCAAAGCGACTCATGCGCTACTGGCTATCGCAACCAAAAGAAGAATTGAAAAAAGTGTTTGGCTAAACAACAAAGGTTCAGGCGTTACATGTCTGAACCTTTGCTTTTTTCATTTGGCAACTCATCAATGGTGTGTTTGTATTTGTATGCTTTTGAAATCGTTAAAACGCTTAAGATGAGCACGACGAATACGATGATGATGGAAATGATAAAAGTGAGCAACATATGCAATCCTCCATATTCTATATTAATGTAAAAGCGTATTATTTTCCAAAATTTTTTTTGTTTGCTACAATAGAGAAGGGGAAAGTTTATACTTGAGGAGGGAATGAAAATGAAGGAAAAATTAATTGACATTGTAAACAAACAAATTGCGAATTGGAACGTATTGTATGTGAAACTGCACAACTACCATTGGTATGTGAAAGGTCCGCAATTTTTTACGTTGCATACAAAATTTGAAGAATTGTACAATGAAGCTGCGCTACATATTGATGAATTAGCGGAGCGTTTATTGGCGCTAGGTGGAAAGCCGTTAGCGACGATGAAAGAGTATTTAGCGGTAGCATCTGTACAGGAAGCCAAAGGAAATGAAACAGCCGAGGAAATGGTGGCAGAAATCGTGCGCGATTTTGAAACGATGATTCATGAGCTCAAAGACGGCATGGATTATGCTGGAGAAATTAATGATGAAACGACAGGTGATATGCTTTTAGGCATTCATCAAAGTTTAGAAAAACACGTGTGGATGTTAAAATCGTTTCTTGGATAAGGTGGGATTCCCCACCTTTTTCTTGTTCCATCACTTTGAAGGTAATAGGGGATTGTCCTATGCTTTTTTTGCATGAAAACAAATGGATCGACTCACACTAACCGTAATAAATGGAAAAGAGGTGGGTCGATGAAAAAAACGTATTATGTGTCGGTGGCACGCGGTGAAATTTCGCAGGTAAAAACTGCTTCGCCGTGGGAATTTCGAATTGAAGCGACTGATGAAGAAATTATTCAATTGCGAGAGTATTTTGATGAAATGTATTCATCCGATTGGCAATCGTTTTGGCGCGCACATGTGCCATATGTGCAATATCATTATGACCGTCCGAATGATGGGTACGATCATGCGATAAAAAAAGTGTACGAACTCATTTATGAGCTTGGAGATGAAGAAGCGAGACAACAAATTGAAACGATGGGAGTCATACAGTCATAAAAGCTGTCTGCCGTTTGATTGTGTGGTACAATGAAGAAAACATGCAGTTGAGGGTAGACGGTGATGATTGTATTTCAAGATGACTACGGATACGACGTTCGACTTTCTTTTTCTGACCATCCTTTTTCACGACATCCGAAACATGTTCTTGTTATTTGTCGATACAACGGTCGTTGGTTATTGACCAATCACGCTGTACGAGGCTGGGAATTCCCGGGGGGTAAAGTAGAAGAGGGAGAGACGGCGGAACAAGCAGCGATTCGTGAAGTAAGGGAAGAAACAGGAGGAATTGTTCAAAAGATCATGTACATCGGGCAGTATGAAGTCAAACGTCCGAATGAAACGATTGTAAAAAATATTTATTTTGCTCGTGTTGAGTCTTTGGAACAAAGGGAGTCGTATTTCGAAACAAATGGTCCTGTGCTCATTGAGCATATGCCAGATGACATAGCGAAAGATGAACGATTTAGTTTTATTATGAAAGATGGCGTATGGGCATATACGAAACAACAGTTAGAGCGGCGGGGAATGGTTTAAAGCCCCACCGCCTTTTCTTTGCATGTGGGGCTATGCACGTTTGATTAGCTTTTTTTCAAACCAACTGACAAGTTGATACATGATGCTTGAAAGTAATGCAATCATAAGCAAACTTAATAAAACGAGCGTAAAGTTAAACACTTGGAATCCGTAAATAATCATATAACCGAGCCCTTGTTTCGAAACGAGAAATTCCCCGACAATGACACCGACCCAAGATAAACCGACGTTCACTTTTAACGTTGAAATCATTGTCGGAAAGGAAGCGGGTAAAATGGCTTCTGTAAACCATTGTCGTTTCGTTGCACCGAATGTTTGAAGCACTTTCATATAGTTTGCATCTACTTCTTTAAACGATGTGTAAACGACAATCGTTGTAATAATGATGGAAATGATTGCTCCCATCGCGACGATCGACGTTATATTCGGTCCGAGCGCCACAATGAGAATCGGTCCAAGCGCCACCTTTGGCATCGCATTTAAAATCACTAAATACGGATCAACAATTTTAGATACGCGTGGAAACCACCAAAGTAGCGCAGCGAAACAAATGCCCGCGATCGTACCAACAATAAAACCAAGTACGGTTTCTGTTAATGTGATAGTTGTATGTGAAAGCAATGTGTGATCGCGCACTTTCGTGATAAATAAATGCCAAATGGAAGACGGTGAGCTAAATAAAAGAGGATCAATCCAATGAAAACGGCTTGCGATTTCCCATAGGCTAAAGAAGGCAATGACAATGATCGTTTGGAAAAAACGAACGATTCGTTTTTCGCGTTTTTCATATGCTATATGTTGATCGTATATACGTTGCAACCATTCATGTTTGTTCAATGCTCTCTAACTCCTTCCAAATCATTTGAAAAATCGGTGAAAAATCTGGATGTTGGCGAGCTTGGAACGGTGTACACGCTTTTAATGAATCGGGGACGGAAACAATTCGTTTAATTTTTCCTGGTCTTGCGGTAAATAAAACGATGCGATCGCTCATCGCAATTGCTTCACCGATGTCGTGCGTGACGAGAAGCACTGTTTTCCGATATTGTTTTAACGTCTCCCATACGAGATCCTCTAGTTTAAGTTTTGTTTGATAATCAAGCGCTGAAAACGGTTCATCCAACAATAAAATTTTCGGGTCGGTTGCCAAGGTGCGAACGAGTGCAGCGCGCTGACGCATCCCTCCTGACAATTCGTAAGGATAGCGGTCATCGACGTCGCGTAGACCAATTTGATGTAAAAGGGCGAGCGTTTGTTTTCTCGTTTTCTCGCTATATTTGCCTGTCAGTTTTAATCCGAGTGTGACGTTTTGTTCAATTGTTTTCCACGGAAACAAATAATCGTGTTGTAGCATATACCCAATCGTTTGACGCATCGATTTTGCTTCTTTTCCTTCGATAAGCACACGTCCTTTCGTCGGCTCGATTAGTCCAGCGATAATGGAAAGAAGCGTCGTTTTTCCACAACCGCTTGGGCCGAGAAAGGAGAGAAATTCTCCCCTCTCGACAGTTAGCGACAGATGATCAAGCGCCAAGACAGCCGATTGGTTTGTCACGTAGGCATGCATCACTTGATCAATCGTTAAAATGGGCATGGGGTTCACCTCTTTTGTGCGTTTTCGGCAAACGATGTATTCACTAAAATCGAGTGATCAATGTACGATGGCAACTCATTTGCTTCTTTCATGATGTTTTGGAGATGGTTCCATTCTTCTTCATCTAAAATAGGGTCTGTTGCATAGGAGCCTTGTTTTTTATAGCGATCGACGACTTTTTCAATGAGAGCGATATCTGTATTTTCAAAGTACGGTTGAATGACTGTTGCGATTTCTTTGGCCTCGTGTGTTTGCACCCATTGTTGGGCTTTATAAAGAGCGCGTGTAAATTTTTCAATGACATCTTTATTTTTCTCAATAAAACTTTGTTTTGCCATGAACGTTGTGTATGGGAGATGGCCGGATTCCGTTCCAAAGGAAGCAACAATATACCCTTTTCCTTCTTGTTCAAAAATGCTAGCAGTCGGTTCAAATAACTGGACGAAATCGCCTGTTCCGCTTGCAAATGCATTGGCGATATTAGCAAATTCAATGTTTTGAATGAGGTTTAAGTCTTTATGTGGATCAATTCCATGTTGTTTTAAAACGTACTCTCCGACCATTTGGGGCATGCCGCCTTTTCTTTGACCTAAAAATGTACTTCCTTTCAGTTGATCCCACGTGAAGTTAGCGATCGGTTCGCGCGAAACTAAAAATGTGCCGTCCGTTTGTGTCAATTGCGCAAAGTTGATGACAGGATCAATGGCTCCTTGACTATACACATAAATAGACGTTTCCGAACCGACGAGTGCAATATCTGCTCCGTTCGATAAAAGCGTCGTCATCGTTTTATCGCCGCCCCACGTCGTATTTAGTTCAATATGAAGCCCTTCTTCAGCAAAAAAGCCTTTTTCAATTGCGACGTATTGAGGCGCGTAAAAAATAGAACGAGTCACTTCCGCAACGCGCAACGTTTTTACATCATGGGATGAGCATGCTGAAAGTAAAAACATAAAAGCAACGACCAAAAACCCCCATTTTCGCATTGTTTTCCCCTCTTTCGTTTCGTTTGCTTTATCGTATGCGCCTAATAAAAATGTGTGAATGACCTAAAAAGAAAACCGCCGAGCATATCGCTCGACGGTCCATATCAACAAAGTCGACAAGCTGAAAACCTCTTCTGCATGCGTAGCTGAAGATACTTTTGCGTTCATCGTTTGAAATCAAAATCGTTTCGAACGTTGATTCCTAGACGTTCTTTAATCGCAAATTGCAACAATTGTGAAAAATTGATTCCCTCTGCTTCTGCGGCATCGTTTAGCCATTTTGGAATCGTTAATGTTTTCTTAATAGCTTTGTTGGCCATTTCTTCGCGAATGTAGTCGGTTCTTGCTTCGATGACAGAAACGAAAGCCCCTTTTGGCAATTCAATATCTTTCGGATTGGAGGGAGAAGGGATGAATTCGTTATCTTCTTCCATTCCATATAGATAACCTTCCAAAGCGTCCTTTGCCATGCGAAAAGCTTCTTCAAGCGTTTCACCTTCTGTGATGCATCCTGGAAGGTCAGGAAAAGTAACAGTATACCCTTCACTTCCGTCAGTACCAGGGTCGAAAATCGCTGGAAAATAATATTTAGCCAATACAAAAAACCTCCTTTCACAGGAGGGCTATTTCAGCCCTGCCTGCTTTAGTATTGGGTGTAATGTCCCGGGTTTTAAATCTTTGCGCGGATGGGGAACGGTTACCGTTCCTTTTTTCGTTGGGTGTTTGAAATGGTGATGGCTACCGACTATTCTATGTAAGTACCATCCGTCTTTTTCCAGTAATTTAATCAGTTCTTTCGATGAAATGTTTATTCCCCCTTCCCACATTTTTATTATAACACGTATAAAAAATACGTGTTAAGTGATTTTTGCTTTATTTTTTGCTGTGTAAATGCCACTAATATATAGAAGTGCTCCTTTTTGAGTATCTAGTCAAACACGTCAGTTGATGAATGGATTGGTGGATTCTATTTCGTATGATAAGTGGTATAATAAAAATGTATTGAAACCAAAGATTGAGGCTCAACGTAAAGAAAGAGAGAAAGGACAAGCGCTAGAAGAGCAGATACGGGCTGATATTCGTAATGGTGTTTATAAGTTGGAGCACAGTCGAAACCATTATGACAAGCATAATCCATCTCATAAACGCTATCTTGACTATGTTGAGCGTAATGCAGCAAAAGGTCTTCACCCGCCAAGCTATTTAACGATTTCTTACGAGGAAGCCAATGAATTAGTGAAGAAATATGCTGGTACTAGCATACTTCAATTCAGCGGCAAAGGAAAATGGATAAATAAAGAACTCATAAAAGGTGATAAATATATCGGGGTATATGTGGATCAAACAATGGGAGAAGAAGTAAAAACAAAAGACTTTAAAATACATTATAGTAAGACAGGAACTCATATTGTTCCAACTTTAATAAAAGAAAGGGGGATGAAGCATTGGGATTATGGGAATATGTAGGGAAGAAAATAAGGGTTACTCTCAAAGATGGTGAAATATTAGAGGGGATTGTCCAAGATTACACCGACCAGGAAGATACTGATGATGATTATGACAGCCTCGACATGTTTGTTGAGGGGAAATATATCGGTGTCGGTGAACCAGAAATTAAGTCAATCGAAATCATAGAATAAGCACCTAACCAGTTAAAAAAGGTTACGTGCTTTTTTATTTATCCTCGTCTTTTTACTATTTGTAGACGTTAAAGAACAAAAGGGTTCGTGGCCGTAACCACGTTAAAAAACGTAACCAAAGGAGGAATACCATGAAACGCGAATTTCTCGAAAGTTTGGGTCTTGAAAAAGACGTTATTGACAAAATTATGGATTTAAATGGAAATTCGGTGGAGGCACAAAAAGCGAAAGTGGATGACTTCGAAGTAAGATACGATGAGTGTCATGGAAGCTAGGAAGGCACTTGCACGTCAAATTGGTGAAGTCGTTGTTCCAGAGGTGGATATTTATCGTTTTGCGGTCATTTGCACAAACGCAGGCACAACAGCGACAGCATCAATTACAAAGAATAACTCCTGTGAAGCGCTCTAGGATTACAGATTTGAAAGTTCCGTTAGTTGGGCGTATAGCTTATTTTGATCATTCTTTTCATCAAATCGTCTGATATCGCACAAGATGCCCTGATGAAAGGGCGAGTTTAAATGGATAGGATTCCGTTGATTATTGTTCCATCTTCGTATTTATCGGCAAACGCCGAATTTTTCATCACACACAAGAAAAAGTTCACGAGAGAAGTGAACTTTTTCTTGACAACATACTTTTTCAACATCTTGAACCGCCGAGCATATCGCTCGACGGTTTAATTAATCGAATGTAAAGCAATTAATTCGTATGTAACGATCGTTGTTCCGTTCTCAAGGACAAGTTTTTTAACGACAGCTTGTCCGGTTGCTTCTCCGTGTTTTGTTCGTCTTACTTCTAACGGCACATCAAGTGGATATAAGCGATAGCCTTCTTTTTGCAACAAAAATAAGTTGTGTTCAATTCGTTTTTCTTTTCCGTTTGTGACGATCATCGTTTGTATTTCTAACGGCATGCCCATCTGTTTCACCCCAAACTTTCTCGGTATGTTCACTTTCATTGAAACACATTTATCGTTGTTATACAACTGTATTCAAGAGATTTATACTACATAATATAAATAAATAATATGATCAGGTAATAAATGTTGTTGACAGGACAAGAATATAAGTGATACGATGACAGTAAGCTTTAGAGGGAGATGTTTGAATATTCATTTCTTTTTGAAGCGAAGTTTTTACGTATGAGGGGAGTTTTTTGTTACATGAAACAATTTCATTCATTCGGGTGGTACGCGGCTCGCATTGCCCCGTATTTGCCTGAGGAAGCGTTCCGTCCTGTTCCGTCTCGTCTGTTTGGTGGCCTTGCTTACATGCTCGTTTTAGTTAGTAGCATTGTAACGATTTCTTTATTTGATCTCCATTGGTTATGGAACGGATTGCTTTCAGTTGTTATTGGATTTTGTTTTGCTGGATTAGGGTTTTTAGGGCATGAAATTTTGCATGGGACGGTAGTCAAACGGGCATGGCTTCGTGATTTGTTAGGTGGCATTGCGTTTTTACCGCTTTGCACAGGTCCGAAGCTATGGCGAAAGTGGCATAACGCGACACATCATGTGCATACGCAACATGAGGAGCTCGATCCTGACGCGTGGCCAACGATAAAACGTTTAGCTCAAAGTCGTTTCCTCCGTTGGATTTATCGCATTCCGTTTCCGATTCGTGCGGCTTTTTCGTTTTTGTCTTTAGCAGGGATGTTTACCGTTCATTCGCTTCATATGCTTCTTCATTTTTGGAAGGAGTTTGAAAAAGGAAGTCGTCGCGCAGTATTTTGGCAGTTTGTATTGCCATGGTCGGTATGGATTGGGTTATTGCTGATGATCGGAGTGGAAAAATGGCTCTTTGCGTTCGTTATTCCGTTGCTCATTGGAAATGCAATCGTTATGGGATATATTTCGACGAACCATCGTTTAAATCCGCTCGTTCCAGTTAACGATCCACTAGCTAATAGCTTAACGGTCATTGTTCCAAAGTGGGTGGATGTGTTGCATTTTAACTTTTCACACCATACAGAACATCATTTATTCCCAGCAATGAGTTCAAAATATTACCCGCTAGTCAAACAATATATTAAACAACTATGGCCGGAACGGTATCATGAAATGCCGATGACAAAAGCGTTAATTGCGCTATGGAAAACGCCACGGCTTTATTATGAACAAACAGAACTCATCGAGCCTCGCGAAGGATATGTATACGGAACGCTCGGAAATGGATTAAACATAGATGATCTTTCGTACAAAACGAAAGAAAATGTTGTAGTCAAACAAAAAATGGTGAAGCAAAAATAAAGCGTGGCCAATGAGCCGCGCTTTATTTTTTCCCTTGCAACATAAGGGGAAGTTCTAAATGATGTTCGTGTAAAAACGGTTCGTTCGTTAATACAGCTTCTGTTGGACCGTCATATGCGATCGTTCCGTTTGCGAGTACAATTGTTCGCTCGCAACATTCAAGCACAAAGTCGAGATCGTGCGTTGTTATGATTTTTGTATGTGATAACGATTGAACGAGATGAATGAGCGTTCGTCTTGCTCTCGGATCTAACGCTGCCGTCGGCTCGTCCATCAGCAATATTTTCGGTTCCATCGCAAGCACAGTTGCTAAAGTAACGAGCCGCTTTTCTCCTTCTGATAAACGATAAGGTGGGCGGTCTTTGACATGAATCGCACCGACAAGCGTTAAAGCGTTTATTACTCGTTGGCTTACTTCATTTTCATTCATCCCGTCATTTCGAAGCGCAAACGCGACGTCATCGTAAACGGTTGGCATAAATAATTGATCATCGGCTTGTTGAAATGTAAAGCCAACGATGCGACGAATGTGTCGTAACGTTTGTTTCGACATGTGCATATTATCGATGACGATATGTCCCTTTTGTGGCATATATAAACCGACGAGCAGTTTTAATAACGTTGATTTTCCTGCACCGTTTGCTCCAATGATGCCGATGCATTCTCCTTGTTGAACAGAAAAAGAAATATTACGAATGGCTTCATGACCATCTGGGTATATGTAACAAATATTCGATACGTTTATCATCATATGACCACCAAACGATAAACGATGAACAATATAACTGTGACGTACGTGTAAATTCTCTCTTTTGTTGTCCATCGTTTTATTTTTATATGCATACGTTGAATAGAAAACCCGCGCAACGTCATCGCTTCATACACGCGCTCGGCACGTTCAAATGTTCGCAGTAACAAATGTCCAACGAGCGATCCCCAAACGGATAATTGGATGGCGCGATGGTTCGGTGCGCGCAACATATACGCTTGACGAAGTCGTTTTGCTTCTTCTAAAAATAAAAAAATATATCGATATGTCAAAAGCAATTGTATAACGAGCAGACGAGGAATGCGCAACGAAAGGAGCGCACCTGCAAGTTGCTCGATCGGTGTCGTCAAAAACAACACTGTTGCAGCAAGAACGGCAAGCGTGTTTTTTACAAGCAAAGTAGCGAATGACAGCCATCCTGCTTCTATACGCCAATGAAAAAACGATACGTGTTCATGAATGAAAAACAGCTGTGAAGCCCCTATAACTGTAATAAATGGTAGAGAAGCGAGCAGTACGCGTTTAATATGGCGAATAGAAAGACGATAAAAAACGATCATTGTGATTGGATAAAGCGATAATGGAACGAGTTCAATAAACGCATACGTGTGAAACGAGGCGACGACGAAGATGTATGTAAACGTTATAATGAGCATGCTTAACGGATGAACATCATGTCGTCGCTTTTTCATATTTGACATATGTGCATGGATCACGCTTCTTTTCTCCATTTTTTCATGATGTATGGTACGAGCATTGCTATTGCAACGATAAATACACCGACGATGCCAGAAACGCTTGTGCCGATGTCTAACCAACCGATCGAAGCGCCCCCATTTTTCAAATTGTAATCAGGCAACAAAGCGAGCGATTGTTGGAGACGTTCTAGTGCGGTGTGGAGTGCTGTTGTTGCATGTAGTTCCTCCGTACCTGCTGTGCGTAAAATAGACCATTCTAATCCATCTGGTTTGGACGAAGCGATGGATGAAAAAATGCCACCGATGAGAAGCGCAAGCAAACCGAGTGTCCCGATGAGACGATTTGTCGGTGTATTTGTTGTTGAAAGTTCTGGCTTTGCTTTCATCACAAATGAGATGACAGCTGCTGTAGCCATTCCTTCTACAATGCCAATCGCCAAATGAATCGGTTGCATAAATAAAGCGAACGTCGTAAATGGTAATTCGACTTTTCCGGATAACAACGTTTGAACGACGACGCTAAATGCCCCAAGTTGCAATCCAACGACGGCAGCGATGATGGAAGCAAACCAGATGTTTGTTCGGCGAATGAGTCGTCTGTAAAGTGGATATGCGATAAAACATGTGTAAAAGCCGAGATTGAACACGTTGCATCCGAATGCTAACAGTCCGCCATCTGCAAAAAAGAGTGCCTGAATAAATAAAACGACGGCTAACGTTAAAAAAGCTGCATAAGGACCTAGCAAAGCGGCAAGTAACAATCCACCACCTAAATGTCCGCTCGATCCTGTACCAGGAATGGTAAAGTTAATCATTTGCGCTGCAAATACAAATGCTCCAAGCACCCCCATCAGCGGCAGTTTTTTTTCATCTGCTTCCATGTTTAATTTTTTTAATGAGTAGCTTGCTACACCCGCCGTAGCCCCCCACATCGCCATTCCTACTGCAGGTGAAATAAGTGCATCTGCCATATGCATAAAAATATCCCCCCTTACACCTTATTATAGGGGAGATATGTTATGGAAAGCTATTTCATTTTTTCTCTAAGTTTGCTTATTATATAATTTTTCGTCTTTTCGTCATAAACACCATTTTTATTTCCGCCTGAAAACATAAGGTTCACTCGTTTCACGGCATCTAACGTTTTTTTGCCAAATACTCCGTCTTCTGCTCCGCATTTAAAATTGATCATATTTAGCGCTTGTTGTAAGGTGCGAACGTCTTCGCCGCGATCGCCATATCGCAATACTTTATTTGGAAGCTTACTGATCAGTTGTTCGACTATGTTTTGTTGTTTCGGTGTTTGATTGGATGGTTGTGATGGAGTTTTCACTTCTTCTTTTTTTACTAGTTTTTCAATGATTATTTGTTGCCCGGGCTGTAACGCTCTTGGATCCACGTTTGGATTTAGGCGCAATAACGTTTTTACACTTCCCCCTGTTTTTTGACTAATGGCCCATAGCGTATCTCCTCGTTCGACGGTATACAGTTTGACTTCTTCTTTTATTTCGATGTTTTCTTTTTCTGCTAATACTTGCGCATAGTTAAAACAAGGGCATTGTTTCCATTCATATCCTTTTAGCTCATTATGTCCTTTCACATCTTTATAGTTCGGCAAGATGTTTACCAGCGTTTTATATAACGTTCTCAATGATTGTTTTTGTTCATCCGTCGGTTGTTGTGTGCGAAAATCGCCCGTTAAACAAATGCCGATGCAATAAGTGTTATGGTTGCCGACATGGTAACTAATCGTTTCTAAGTCGTTACAAAAATGAATCGTTCCGTCTTGTTCAATGACAAAATGGTATCCGATGCCTGGCCATCCTTTGCTTACATGATAATTGGCGAACGCAAATGCCGAGCCTGTTTTCGTTAAACTATGATGAATAATGATGTGCGTTTTTTGTTCAAGTGTTGTTTTTTTATACGATTGGCCAGAGCGAGTGGGAAGAAGGTGGCGTATATCTTTTAATTGAGGAATCGCAAATAGTTCATTCATTTTTAGCCTCCTTTTCTTTATTTCTATGTACTACTATATGTTTCATTGAATGAAATGGTTTGTACGAACATATGAAAAATGAAAAAGCTGCCGAAAACAGGCAGCCTTTTCATTTATGCGATCGGTCCCCCGAATTGTTCAATGCGTGGATCAACGTTTGTGAATTTTTTAAAGTTTTCACGGAACTTCGCCGCAAGTTCTTTTGCTTTTTGTTCATATGCTTCTTGATCTGCCCATGTGCTTTTTGGTTGCAATACTTCATCAGGTACACCTGGGACGTGAAGCGGAATATGCAGACCGAAAATTGGGTCTTGAACGGTTTCTACGTTGTTTAATTCGCCTTCCAACGCAGCTTTGACCATTGCGCGCGTATAAGACAGTTTCATCCGTTCACCAACACCGTATCCGCCTCCTGTCCAACCGGTGTTGACTAAAAATACTTGCACGCCATGAGCGTCAATTTTTTGTCCGAGCATGTCTGCATAGCGTGTTGCAGGAAGCGGTAAAAACGGTGAGCCAAAGCAAGTAGAAAACGTTGCTTCAGGTGCCGTAATTCCGCGCTCTGTGCCCGCTAACTTGCTTGTATAGCCGCTTAAGAAATGATACATTGCTTGTTCTTTTGTTAATTTGCTAATTGGAGGCAATACACCAAACGCATCGGCCGTTAAAAAGACGATCGTATGCGGATGACCTGCAACGCTCGGTTGGACGATATTGTCCATTGCTTCAAGCGGGTATGCTGCGCGCGTATTTTCGGTTAACGTCGCATCGTCATAGTTTGGTATGCGTGTGTCTGGATCAATCATGACGTTTTCTAATACGGAACCGAAGCGAATCGCATCGAAAATTTGCGGCTCTTTTTCGCGTGATAAGTTAATGCACTTCGCATAACATCCGCCCTCAATGTTGAACACGCCGTTATTTGACCAACCGTGCTCGTCATCGCCAATTAGGCGACGGTTTGGGTCAGCAGAAAGTGTTGTCTTTCCTGTGCCCGATAAACCGAAAAAGAGCGCCACATCTCCTTCTTGACCTACGTTTGCTGAACAATGCATCGGAAAGATTCCTTGTTCTGGCAATAAAAAGTTCATGACCGAGAAAATCGATTTTTTCATTTCCCCTGCATATTCTGTTCCACCAATCAGCACGGTACGACGTTCAAATGAGATGATAATAAACGTTTCTGAACGCGTGCCGTCTACAGCTGGATCAGCTTTAAATGTCGGTGCAGAAATGACTGTAAATTGCGGCTCGTGTGTTTTTAGTTCCTCTGCTGTTGGACGAATGAATAATTGATGAGCGAATAAATTATGCCAAGCAAACTCATTCACTACTTGAATAGGTAAACGATAAGCTGGATCGGCACCCGCAAAACCGTTAAATACGAACACTTCTTCTTTTGTCATTAAATAATCAACGACTTTATTGTAAAGACGATCAAACACTTCTTCGGAAATTGGTTGATTAACTGTTCCCCAGTCAATTTTATGTTTAACAGATAGTTCTTCAACGATATATTTATCTTTTGGGGAACGGCCTGTATATTTTCCGGTCGTTGCGCAAACAGCACCGGATGAAGTGAGAATGCCTTCTTGACGAGTTAACACTTTTTCTACTAATCGTGGTACAGATAAGTTATGAAAAACCCCATCCCTTTGCAAGAGTGTTGATAATTTGTTTGTCAGTTCAATGGAATTCATTGGACAAAACCTACCTTTGTTTGATTTATTCTTCATGTAAAAAGTATAACACATTTTAATAAATAATCCATACTAATTCATGTATTTTTCTTGAATTTATTTTCAAGATCGTTGTGGCATAAAAAACATTGACTCGCTTCATACAGATGTGATATGATGCTGAAATGAACGGATACTCTTATCCCGAGTTGGTGGAGGGGGACAGGCCCGATGAAACCCAGCAACCGTCACATGCGTGAAAAGGTGCTAACCTGTGGCAAGGGAACGCCCTTGAACGATAAGAGTGAAAGGCGCAGACAAATGCAAAAACCTTTCCTCTGAGGGAAAGGTTTTTTTCACGATAGACCATAATAAGAGGGATGAGTACCGTATCATTTGCCATTATACTGAGGAGGAATGTTTAAATGCCTAAACGTCGTCTGTTTACATCTGAATCTGTAACGGAAGGGCATCCGGATAAAATTTGCGACCAAATTTCCGATGCGATTTTAGATGCGATTTTAGCGAATGATCCGAATGCGCGTGTCGCGTGCGAAACGAGCGTAACAACAGGACTTGTGTTAGTGAGTGGAGAAATTACAACATCTACATATGTAGATATTCCGAAAATTGTTCGTGAAACAATTCGTGAAATTGGCTATACGCGTGCAAAATACGGCTTTGATGCAGATACGTGCGCAGTGTTGACGTCAATTGATGAACAGTCGCCAGATATCGCAATGGGTGTTGACAAAGCGTTAGAAGCTCGCGAAGGACAAATGACAGATGAAGAAATCGAAGCGATCGGTGCAGGTGACCAAGGATTAATGTTTGGCTTCGCGTGCAACGAAACGAAAGAACTTATGCCGCTACCAATTTCTCTTGCACACAAACTTGCACGTCGTTTAGCGGAAGTGCGTAAAGAAGACATTTTACCGTACTTACGTCCAGACGGAAAAACGCAAGTGACAGTCGAGTACGATGAAAACGGCAAACCTGTACGTATCGATACGATCGTTGTTTCTACACAACATCATCCAGAAATTACACAAGATCAAATTGTACGCAACATTAAAGAACATGTCATTCAACCTGTCGTTCCGGCAGAATTGATCGATGAAAACACAAAATATTTTATCAACCCAACAGGACGTTTCGTCATCGGTGGTCCACAAGGTGACGCAGGGTTGACAGGACGTAAAATTATCGTTGACACATACGGTGGTTATGCACGTCACGGCGGCGGGGCATTCTCAGGAAAAGATCCAACGAAAGTAGACCGCTCAGCAGCGTATGCGGCACGTTACGTAGCGAAAAACATTGTTGCAGCGGGTCTTGCAGATAAATGTGAAGTGCAGTTAGCATATGCGATCGGTGTTGCAAAACCTGTATCGATTTCAATTGATACGTTCGGCACGGGCAAAGTATCTGAAGATGTATTAATTGAAGTGGTGCGCAACAACTTTGACCTTCGTCCGGCGGGCATTATTAAAATGCTTGATCTTCGTCGCCCGATTTACAAACAAACAGCTGCTTACGGTCACTTTGGTCGCACAGATATTGATCTTCCTTGGGAACGTACAGATAAAGCAGAAGTGTTAAAACAACAAGCGTTACAGTTGGCGAAGTAAAGAAAAAAGGGAGAGTTACAAGATGTAGCTCTCCTTTCTTACTTTTTTAAGTAAGAACAGAAAATGAAGCGACGCCAAACAACGTACCGAGCATACAGCCTGCAAGCACATCAGATGGATAATGGAGTCCTAAATAAATGCGCGAAATCGCGACGCTACACGCGATGGGCAAGAGCCAAATCGTTAATGCCGGAGCGTATAGTAAAAATGGAATGATGACAGAAAATACTGCGGTTGTATGTCCGGATGGAAATGAATGATCAGTTAACGGATTTTTTGTTACTTTCGTGTTATGAAGTGAAATATACGGTCGTTTGCGTGGGTACATTTTTTTCATCATTGCGACAGGAATATGGCTAAGTGCTAATGCGATGGCACTGGCGATAGCAGCATCCCGCCATTCGTCACGCAACAGCCAAACAGCTAGCATGACAGCCGTAATTGAACATGTCGCTCCGCCAGCGTGTGTAATCGAACGAAAATATGCGTTAAGCCACTTGCGATCAAAATAACGATTAATGCTGTAAAACAACTTGCATTCCCAATCGTACCATTTTCGCAACATAAGCAAATCCCCCTGAACTTATGATAAAATATATATGTTAAGTCAATAATAAAGCAATGTAAAAATACCACGCTTATTTATCGCGTGGTTTGTTTAATTGAAGCGATTTATAATATTGACCTTTTTCAACATATTCGCGGCGAATTCGTGCCATTTCACGCTCATCTTCTTCGGTTAATTCTCGGATCACTTTTGCCGGACGTCCGAATGCAAGTGTGCGAGGGGGAATTTTTTTCCCTTGAGGCACAAGACTGCCAGCACCGATAAAAGCTCCTTCACCAATTTCAGCACCGTCTAAAACGATAGAGCCCATACCGATGAGAGCGCCTTTTCTTATAATGGCACTATGCAAAATGACTTGATGGCCAACGGTGACATCATCTTCAATGATGAGTGGGTTGTTTGGACTTTGGTGAAGGACGGAGTTGTCTTGAATGTTTACACGGTTGCCGATGATCGTTGGGGCGACATCTCCGCGAATGACGGTGTTAAACCAAACGCTCGTTTCCTCTCCAATGGTTACATCACCTGTAATAGTGACGTAATCGGCGATGAAAGCGGAAGGTGCAATGTTTGGCGTATGTTCTTTATATGGATAAATCATTTGGCTCGTCCCTTTCGTTTCATTTTGTTATATTTAGTGTACAAATTTTTCGTTTATTCGTAAATAACAAGGAGGGGTGTATATGTGGAAATGGGAAGGAGAAAACGCAAAAGGTACCATTGTCATCGTTCACGGTGCTGCTGAACATCATGGTCGGTATAAATGGCTCATTGAAATGTTTCGTATGCACGGTTTTCATGTTGTTGCAGGGGATTTACCAGGGCAAGGGACGACATCGCGTAGCCGACGAGGACATATTGATTCATTTGACGAATATATAGAAGCGGTGGCAAGCTGGGTGCATGAAGCGAGCGTGTACGAACAGCCCATTTTTTTACTCGGCCATAGCATGGGAGGGCTTGTCGTCATTCGCACATTGCAAGAAAAGCGACTGCCTGTCCGCGGTGTCATTTTATCGTCCCCATGTTTAGGGCTCGTTCATTATCCGGCGAAAGCGCTTGAGATCGCCTCACGCATTTTAAACGTCATTCATCCGAAAAAACGGTTTCCATCGGGGCTAACGGTAGAGATGGCGACTCGAAATGAAGAAGTGCGCGAGATGGATAAAAACGATTCATTATATGTGACGAAAGTGTCTGTTCGTTGGTATCGCGAGTTAGTGAAAGCGATTCGCATCGCTCATGAAAAAATTGCACAATTACCAGATGTTCCGATGCTTGTCATGCAGGCGGGGGATGACAAAATTGTGGATAAAAGTGCAGTGAAATCATGGTTTGATCAGTTGATGGTTAGTGAAAAAGTGTATAAAGAATGGCCAAAACTATATCATGAAATTTTTAACGAACTTGAACGAGAACAAGTATTTTTATATGCCCATACGTTTTTAACGTTGCAACTGCAAAGAGGTGAGCTTATTGAGCGTTCCAACAAATCCTTTTAGTTTAATGCGAGCTGTATATCGTCGCGTTTTTCCGATCGTTCATCACGAATTAGCTATTTGGAAAAAAAGAGCGGAGGCTATTCCAAACGAGGAACTGCGCAAACAAGCGTTAGCAAGCATCGCGACAAAAACGTTCCATTGCGAAGGGGGAGCGATTTTGTCGTTGCTGGCTGGAAAAGAGATGGAGCGATGCATTCGTTTTATCGTTGCTTATCAAACAATTAGCGATTACTTAGATAATTTATGCGATCGAAGCACATCGCTCGATCCGACTGATTTTCGTGCACTGCACGATTCGATGATGCATGCATTAACTGTCGGGGCAAAAAAAGAGGCATATTATCGTTATCGAGTGGAACAAGATGATGGTGGTTATTTGCACGCCCTTGTCGATACGTGCCAACAGGTGTTAGCGGAAGTTCGGCATTATCATATCATCGCCCCGTTTTTACATGAACTTGCATCATATTATTGCGACTTACAAGTACATAAACATGTGAAAAAAGAAGAACGCATTCCGCGTTTGAAGCAATGGTTTGCCCAACATGAAGCATTGTTGCCGAAAATGGAATGGTATGAATTTTCCGCTTGTTCTGGGTCAACGCTCGGTATTTTTTGTTTAGTCGCTTATGCTTGTACCGATTCGTTTGATCAACGTCTTGCTGAACGGGTACGAAATAGCTATTTCCCGTACGTGCAAGGGCTGCACATTTTACTTGATTATTTGATTGATCAAGAAGAAGATCGGCAAGGTGGGGATTTAAATTTTTGTTTTTATTATCCGAATGAAGAAACGTTATTCGCTCGTTTATGTCATTTCGTTGAAGAAGCAGATCGGCATATCGCACAGTTGCCACATCGCGAATTTCATCGTTTTATTCATCGGGGGTTGCTCGGGCTATATTTATCGGACGAAAAAGTGCACGAGCAAGACGCGATTCGTAAGCTGGCAAAACAATTGTTGCGCTCAGGTGGCGTAACATCTCATTTCTTTTATTGGAACGGGCGAATGTATCGAAAATGGCAAAAATGGATGTATGCGTGAAGAAAAACGGATGTATAATGGAAGAAAAGAAGAGAGGGATGAATATGTCGTTACCTCGCTCTTCAGACGTCACGTATGAACAATATTTAATTATGCGTCAACATAGTGACGAAAGATTAGAATACATTGATGGCGTCGTTTATATGACACCTTCACCTAGCATCCAGCATCAACTCGTATCAAGCAATCTTCATACAATATTCGGGAATTATTTGAAAGGAAAGACATGTAAAGTATTTGCCGCTCTCACAGACATTGAGCTAGTGAGTGAAACATGTTCTGAAAGAAAACTCGTCATTCCTGATTTAAGCATTATTTGTGATCAAACAGGATTTACAGACACAAAATACGTCGGAGTTCCGACGTTAATTGTTGAAATACTCAGTCCTTCGAATCAAGCGCACGATTTAGTGACGAAGTTTAATTTATATATGGAATATGGTGTAAAAGAATATTGGATTGTCAATCCGATGAAACAAGCCGTGACCGTTTATGCATTAAATGAAGATAGGCTATACGAGCAGGCGGATATTAAAGTAAGTGTTGGAACTGTTCAATCTGTTTGCTTTCCAGGTTTGTTTGTTCATTTAGAAGAAATATTTCACTAACAAAGCAAAAGTAGCGATAGGAAAGACCGATCGCTACTTTTTTATCTTTTCTCGATAGCAACGATAAACGGCGGATGATTGATTTGATTCATAAATTCGTATCGAATGACGTGTGCACGTTGTTGGTCGATCGTTGAGACGTATTGTAAAAGGGCATCGCGCTCAATCGCTCCTTCAGGATGACCGTGGTAAATGACGAGGACAATAATTCCTTCAGGAGCCATGATTTCAAGCAATTGCTCAATGGCGGCAATCGTTGAGTTTGGTTTTGTTACAATTTGTTTATCCCCTCCAGGCAAATAACCGAGGTTAAACATCGCGCCAGTTATGCGTCCTTTGTATTGTGGAGGGATGTGAACGAGCAGCTCCGCGTGGCTTGCTTGCACGAGCGTGACCCGTTCTTCCATGTGGTGTTCACGCAATCGTTTTGTTGTGTTTTCGATCGCTTGTGCTTGAATGTCGAAGCCGAACACATGCCCAGACTCTCCGACACGTTCAGCCAAATAAAGCGTATCATGGCCGTTGCCGACCGTTGCATCGACGACGACATCGCCTTCTTTCACAGCGAAGTCGATGAGCGAACGGGCAAATGGCAAAATGCGCATCAGCTTCATCGTCTGTCTTCCTTTCGCACATATTTTTTTCCTTGATAACTATTGCGACGCTCTAATTCGGCATCGATGGCGTTTAACACTTCCCATTTATTGACGCTCCACATTGGACCGATCATTAAATCGATCGGACCGTCTCCTGTAATGCGATGAACGATCATTTCTGGCGGCAATACTTCTAACTGATCACAAACGAGTTGAACATATTCATCGAACGTTAAAAATTGAAGCATTCCTTTTTCGTATTGTTTCACCATTGGCGTTCCTTTTAGCAAATGAAGCAAATGAATTTTAATGCCTTGCACATCTAAATGAGCGACCGTTTTTGCTGTTTCCATCATCATGTCGTACGTTTCAAGCGGCAATCCGTTAATCATATGGGCACAAACGCGAATGCCATGTTTGCGTAGCTTCTCTACACCTTCCACATAGCATGAAAAGTCATGCGCGCGGTTAATTAAGGTAGCTGTTTGTTCATGAACCGTTTGCAAACCAAGCTCGACCCATAAATACGTTCGTTCATTCAATTCCGCTAAATAGTCGACGACGTCGTCCGGTAAACAATCAGGGCGTGTAGCGATCGATAAACCGACGACACCGTCTAAATGTAATACCGTTTCGTATTTTTCACGCAACACGTCAACGGGGGCATGTGTATTTGTGAACGCTTGAAAATAGGCGATATACTTCCCATCTTTCCATTTTGTATGCATTTTTTCTTTAATCGTATGGAATTGGGTGACTAAATCGTCTGTTCGTCTGCCAGCAAAATCACCAGAACCAGCTGCGCTACAAAATGTGCATCCACCGTATGCCACTGTACCGTCGCGATTTGGACAATCGAATCCTGCATCAAGCGACACTTTAAAAACTTTTTCACCGAACGTTTGGCGTAAATGATAATTCCATGTATGGTATCGTTTCTTGTCGTTCGTATATGGAAAAGGATTCATGTTCATCACCTCGCATCATTTTAGCATTGTAGCACGATTTAAGCGGGAAACTCAATGGCGCTGTGATAAATGACAAGAAAATGTACAAACTATAAAGCGATAAGGAAGAAAGGAAGGGATGCGTATGGCGACAAGACAGTCGATGGACGAGTTTTTGCAACATTGTGAAGATGTGCTTCGCTATGCAAAAGAACAATATACAGAAGCGAGCAAGCTTGAACATTATAACGATACAGAATATGTAAAAGCTCAGCAAATGCTTGAACATGCGGTGACCGATTTGGCGCATTTTTCGTTAAGCTGTAACGCCCAACAGCGCGAACAATTACACCGCATGCGTCTACAGCTTGAACAACTACAAAACGATATGATTTTACTTCGTCATTAGGAGGAAACAGATGAAAAAACGTTCGAAACAAAACAATCCAGAACAAAAAACGTTGCATGCGAAAGATTTCGGTGATCCGATAAAAGAAGTGAAACAAAGGAATGCAAAAAAAGGGCAAGAAGCGAAAGCGGAATATCATAACGAAACATAATTTCCCCACTCGGAGATGCTCCGAGTGGATTTTGTTCGACTTGCTTCATCTAATTAGACACATATCAAATGAAGGGAGGACACGGTATTTATGAATTAAATCCCGAAGAAATGTGGGCGAAGATCGAGGAATAGGTTTGTACAATAAACATTTTTTCATAGCATCTCAGTGGAACGAGTGTTTCTTTTTAACATCATATATGTATCTTACATATGATTCACTAACATGAATACACTTGCAACGAGGGCGTAAATTTTTTAAAATAATGTGTATAATGAAATAATGGAAAATGACGGTGAAAAGGAGTAGTAGTAAACAAATGGTCGGCAGAGAGTTGACGGACGGTGCGAGTCAACCGAAGTTTGTTTACGAACTCGCCTTGGAGTTGCGTGTGCGAATGAAGTAGCATGCGCCGTGAATCTGCGTTAATGATGAAAGTGAGTGCACCATTCGTGCGCTAACAAGGGTGGTACCGCGGGAGAATCCTCTCGTCCCTTTTTGGGATGGGAGGTTTTTTGTTTTTCATTTTTGTTTAAAATGGATAAAAAGGAGGTTTGTCACGTGAGTTTTAATCATCGTGAAATCGAGAAAAAATGGCAAAAGTATTGGGAAGAAAATAAAACGTTCAAAACGACGGAAGATGACGGAAAGCGAAAGTTTTATGCGCTTGACATGTTCCCGTATCCATCTGGTGCAGGATTGCATGTCGGTCATCCAGAAGGATATACAGCGACGGACATTTTAGCACGTATGAAGCGCATGCAAGGATATAACGTATTGCATCCAATGGGGTGGGATGCGTTCGGATTGCCAGCTGAGCAATATGCGCTAGATACAGGAAATGACCCGGCCGAATTTACGGAAAAAAACATTAACAACTTCCGCCGTCAAATTAAATCATTAGGTTTTTCGTATGACTGGGATCGTGAAGTGAATACGACTGATCCGAACTATTACAAATGGACACAATGGATTTTCTTAAAGTTATATGAAAAAGGATTAGCATACATGGATGAAGTGCCGGTGAACTGGTGCCCAGCGCTAGGGACGGTATTGGCGAACGAAGAAGTGATCGATGGAAAAAGTGAGCGCGGGGGACACCCGGTCATTCGCAAGCCGATGAAGCAATGGATGCTTCGCATTACAGCGTATGCGGATCGTTTGCTTGAAGATTTAGAAGAACTTGATTGGCCAGAAAGCATTAAAGAAATGCAGCGCAACTGGATCGGTCGTTCGGAAGGAGCAAACATTCATTTCCAAGTCGATGGATATAATGAAACGTTTACGGTGTTTACAACGCGTCCAGACACGTTATTCGGTGCCACTTATGCCGTGTTAGCCCCTGAACATCCGCTCGTTGAAAAAATTACAACACCGGAACAGAAGGAAGCTGTTGATGCGTATTTAAAACAAATTCAAAGTAAAAGCGACCTCGAACGTACCGATTTAGCGAAAGAAAAAACAGGTGTGTTTACGGGGGCGTATGCAATCAATCCAGCCAATGGTGAGAAATTGCCAATTTGGATCGCTGATTACGTGCTAATGAGTTACGGCACAGGGGCAATTATGGCGGTGCCAGCACACGACGAGCGTGATTATGAATTTGCGAAAAAGTTTCATTTGCCAATCAAAGAAGTTGTTGCTGGTGGGGACATTTCAAAAGAGGCATATACAGGAGACGGCGAACACGTGAACTCTGATTTCTTAAACGGTTTGAATAAAGAAGAAGCAACGAAAAAAATGATTGAATGGCTAGAGGCAAACGGAAAAGGAGAGAAAAAAGTATCGTATCGCCTTCGCGATTGGTTATTTAGCCGTCAACGTTATTGGGGCGAGCCGATTCCGATCATCCATTGGGAAGATGGAACGATGACGCCAGTGCCAGAAGAAGAGTTGCCGCTTGTGTTGCCGAAAACAGATGAAATTAAACCATCAGGAACAGGTGAATCACCGCTTGCGAACATCGAAGAGTGGGTGAACGTCGTTGACCCGAAAACAGGTAAAAAAGGACGCCGTGAAACGAATACGATGCCGCAATGGGCAGGAAGTTGTTGGTACTATTTGCGTTACATCGATCCACATAACGATAAGCAATTAGCTGATCCTGAAAAGCTTGAAAAATGGTTGCCGGTCGACATTTACATTGGCGGGGCAGAACATGCGGTGTTGCACTTATTGTATGCACGTTTTTGGCATAAATTTTTATACGATATCGGCGTTGTGCCAACGAAAGAGCCGTTCCAAAAGCTATTTAACCAAGGAATGATTCTTGGAGAAAACAATGAGAAAATGAGTAAGTCGAAAGGAAATGTTGTCAATCCGGACGATATTGTGGAAAGTCACGGAGCCGATACGTTGCGTTTATATGAAATGTTTATGGGACCTTTGGAAGCGTCGATCGCATGGTCGACAAAGGGGCTTGACGGTGCACGTCGCTTCTTAGATCGCGTATGGCGTCTATTTGTTGAAGAAGACGGTCAATTAAATCCGAAAATCGTTGACAATCCAGGAACAGATACGCTTGAACGTGTATATCACCAAACGGTGAAAAAAGTAACAGAAGATTACGAGGCGCTTCGTTTCAACACCGCGATCTCACAATTAATGGTGTTTATTAACGAAGCATATAAAGCGCCTGTATTACCGAAAGTATATATGGAAGGATTCGTGAAGTTGCTGTCGCCAGTTTGTCCACATATTGCTGAGGAATTATGGGAGAAGCTTGGACATAACAATACGATCGCATACGAAGCTTGGCCAGCATACGATGAAGCGAAATTAGTTGAAGATGAAGTCGAAATCGTCATTCAAGTAAACGGAAAAGTGCGTGCGAAACTACACGTTCCTGCTGATGCAACAAAAGAACAGCTTGAGCAATTGGCAATGGAGGACGAAAAAATTAAAGAACAAATTGAAGGAAAAACTGTACGTAAAGTGATCGCTGTCCCAGGAAAACTAGTGAACATTGTTGCAAATTAATTACAAACAAGCCTCTCGCACATACGGTGAGAGGCTTTCGTTAAAAGAAAGGGAGAGATCGATGAAAGAAATAACAGCAGCACAATTAAAACAAATGATACAAACAGGTGAGCGCGTTCATGTTATTGATGTGCGCGAAGACGAAGAAGTCGCCTTTGGAATGATTCCATCAGCGACACATATAAAAATGGGGGATATTCCAGAAAGAATGAACGAGCTAGACAAAAATGAAACGTATGTCATTATTTGTCGTTCTGGTGTTCGTAGTGAGCATGTGTGTCGTTATTTAGAGGCGCATGGTTATGATGTATGTAACGTTATTGACGGGATGCTCGGCTGGGACGGCGAACTTGAGTAATTGAAATGTCATGATTGCCTTAGAAACAATAAGATCGCTCGTTTACGATCTTATTGTTTCGCATATATCGCGGCATGCATGCCAGCAAGCCGACCAGTCACGAGCGCTGCAGTAATGTTATAACCTCCTGTGTAACCGTGAATATCTAAAATTTCTCCGCAAAAATATAAACCTTTCATCAGTTTAGATGCCATTTCTTTCGGATGTACTTCTTTGACCGATACACCGCCGCCTGTGACGAACGCTTTTTCAAGCGGTAACGTTCCGTGAACAGAAAAAGTGAATGTTTTACATGCCGCAATAAATGTGCGCACTTTGTCGTGACTTAATGTGCTTGCGACCGTTTGTGGATCGATCTTTGTTTGCTCAAGCAAAAATAGTACATATCGTTCTGGAAGCGGCATGATTGCTTTGACAATATTTTTTATTGCTTTTTTCGGCTCTTCTTTCATGGTGCGCACAATGTGTTGAAATAATATTTCCCCTTTTTCATCTGGCAACGCATCAATCGTCATGTTCACAGACGATTGTTTTTTTAACTGTTTCACAACAAATTGGCTACATCGTAATGCCGCTGGTCCTGAAATACCGAAATGTGTAAAAATCATATCCATCCGATGTGTGACGATTGGTTTCCCTTTTTCGTTTAATACGCTTAATGCCACATCGCGCAATGATAGTCCTTGTAACGTCCGATTTTGAATAAAAGGTTCATGTGAAATAATAGGCACTTCCGTTGGAAACAGTTCTGTAATCGTATGTCCAGCCTTTTCTGCCCACGCATAACCGTCACCTGTCGAACCGGTATGCGGCACAGATTTCCCTCCAGCGGCAACAACAACCGCTTTCGTCCGGATCATCTCCCCTGTTTGCAGCGTTACGCCATACACTGCTCCATCTTTATATTCAATGTCTTTTACAGGGGTATGAACCCGAACGTCGACACGCCATCGTTTCAATTCACGAAGAAGAGCTTGTACGACAGATTGTGCGCTGTCGCTTACCGGAAACATGCGTCCGTGGTCTTCTTCTTTTAATGGAACGCCAAGCCGTTCAAAAAAGCGAATAATATCTTCATTATTAAACATAGAAAAGGCACGATATAAAAAACGACCGTTTCCTGGGATATGTTGAATGAGTTCATCGACTGGTCGTCGATTTGTCACATTACAACGGCCTCCGCCTGAAATGGCTAATTTTCGTCCGAGTTTATCTCCTTTATCAAGAAGGAGAACGCGTCCACCTTGTTCACCAGCAGCGATCGCTGCCATTAATCCTGACGGCCCCCCGCCGATGACTACGACATCATATGTCATCATTTTCACGTCCTTTCTGTTATGATTATAATGATTTTATGGAAAAGAAAAAAGTGTGCTAAAATAGGTGGAGCAATGAATCCGTTAAGGAAGGGATAATATGTCATCATCAAAGTTGTTAAGAGGCACATTTATTTTAACGGGAGGCGTGTTTTTATCGCGCATATTAGGACTTATATACGTCTTCCCGTTTTATCAACTTGTTGGGAAACAAGGGGGAGCGCTTTATTCGTACGGTTACGTTCCGTATACGTTGTTTATTAGTATAGCAACGATGGGGGTGCCGCTAGCTGTATCAAAGTTTGTTTCGAAATATAATGCACTTGGCGAATATGCGATTGGACGAAAATTGTTTCGTTCAGGTATGACGTTAATGGCGATCACAGGGTTTCTCGCTTGGCTCATTTTATATATGAGTGCCCCGTTATTAGCCCCGTTTGTCGTCAATGATGACGGACACGGCAACTCGATTGCGGATGTTGCTTCTGTCATTCGCGCAGTTAGTTTCGCTTTATTACTTGTGCCGATGATGAGTTTAATTCGAGGGTTTTTTCAAGGTCATGAATCGATGGGGCCGACAGCGTTGTCGCAAGTCGTTGAGCAACTTGTCCGCATCATCTTTTTGCTTGCAGGGAGTTACATCGTTTTACGCATCTTCGACGGCTCGCTTGTGACGGCTATTCAAGTGGCGACGTTTGCAGCATTTATCGGTGCCGTTGGTGGACTAGCTGTTTTATTCATGTATTGGTTTAAGCGAAAATCGTTTTTAGATGAACTATTAAAGCAAGATCGCGGTACGATCCATATGTCATTAAAAGAGATGTATAAAGAATTGATTGCCTATGCTGCCCCGTTTGCTTTTGTTGGCTTAGCAATGCCTTTATATCAACTCATTGACCAATTTACGTTTAATAAAGCGATGGCAAGCATCGGGCTCGGTGCCATTTCAGAGGACGCATACGGCATTTTCAACGTATGGGCACAAAAGCTTGTCATTATCCCAGTAACATTAGCGACGTCATTTAGCTTAACGCTCATTCCGACGATTACAAAAGCGTATGTGCAAGGAGAGAGCAAGCAACTAAAAAAATATTTAAATGACACGTTTCAAGTCGTTATGTTTATTACGTTGCCGGCAGTCATTGGCATGGCGCTTTTATCTGAATATGTATATGCCGCTTTTTACAGCTACGATCCACTTGGCACAGAGGTGTTGCGGGCATACGCACCGACCGCTATTTTCTTTGCTTTATTTTCTGTGACGGCGGCCATTTTACAAGGGATTAATAAACAAAAATTTACCGTCATTAGTTTATGTATCGGATTATTGTTTAAATTATTTTTTAACTACATACTCATTGTTTCGTTTGAAACGGTAGGAGCTATTTTGGCAACGACGATTGGATACGCTTTGTCGGTTAGTTTAAACTTATGGGTCATTCAACGGTATACAAATTATCGTTATCATTTTGTTGCCAAGCGTATGTTGTTTATGGGGATTTTAACAACAATAATGTGTGCTGTCGTCTGGCCGGTCGCAAAACTGATGGATCGTTTTCTTCATTACAACGGTAGCATGATCCAATCGGTCATCATCGTCGCACTCGGCGGATTGATCGGAGCGACTGTTTACTTTTATTTAAGTGAACGTTCGAATTTGTTATATGCGTTATTTGGAAATCGCTTTTCATTTTTAAAAAAGAAAGAAAAGAAGGCTTTGTCATAGCCTTCTTCTTTGTATTAAAAGTCGCTGCTAAATGGGAATCCGAGTTGACGTTCAACGCGTTGAAGACGTCGATTTAAGTTGTTAATTTGTTGTTGTTGGCGTTCTGTGATGCGCTCGAGGCGATCAACTCGACGTTCAAGGGAGCCGCTTGGAAAACTTGGTGTTCCAGGAAATCCTGGTGTGCCCGGAAATCCACCAGGGAATCCTGGTGTAAATGGAGAGCCTCCGTAATAAGGCATGCCCGGCATTTGTTGCTGTTGTTGGCGTTCGTCCATTTGGAAAACTCCTTTCGCTTTAATTGTTACGTAGGCAGTATATGTGACAGTTGACATAGGTGTATGGACGAACGCCTAAAAAAGAAAAACATTTGGAGGGATTTTTATGTTGCGCATTGATAAACTGCTAGCAAACATGGGATATGGAACGAGAAAAGAAGTGAAAAAATTATTGAAAGCAGGGGTTGTCAAAGTCGATGGGATGACGGTGAAAGATGCAAAAACACACGTCAATCCGAAAGAACAAGTCGTTACCGTATGGGGAGAAGAAGTAGAGTATAAACCGTTTATTTATTTAATGATGAATAAACCAAAAGGGGTCATTTCAGCAACAGAGGATGCTGTGGAGGAAACAGTCGTTGATTTACTAGAAGAGGAAGATCGTATTTTTGATCCATTTCCAGTCGGACGGCTTGATAAAGATACGGAAGGGCTGCTGTTGTTAACAAACGATGGTCAACTTGCTCATCAGCTATTATCACCAAAAAAGCATGTACCGAAAACGTATGAAGCAATTATTGATGGGGAAGTGACAGAAGATGATATTGCAGCATTTCGGCGCGGTGTCGTGCTTGATGACGGATATGAAACAAAGCCAGCAGAGCTTGTCATCATTCGTTCCGGTTTGCGTTCAGATGTGCGCATCACGATTACAGAAGGGAAATTTCATCAAATTAAACGAATGTTTCAGGCAGTTGGTAAACGTGTCATTTACTTAAAACGCATACAAATGGGACCAATTCCGCTCGATGAAACGTTAGAACCGGGGGAATATCGTGAGTTGACTGATGAAGAAATTGCTTTATTAAAAGGAGAAGACAAAAAATAGGAACCTGCACTAATCAGGTTCCGTCTATATGCATTTCGTTATGATGACATCTTTACTCTTTTTTTAGTTGTTGTCCATTTACCTTTGCTAGGGCTGTGAATTAAGTCGTTGTATGCTAACACGTTTAAATCCCGCTGAATCGTTCGTGGAGTAATGCCGAATTCGTCCACGAGCTCTTGCGTTGTCACTGTTCCTCTTTCGCTAATGAACATGTAGACGGACTTAATACGGGTTAGCATGCGATCGGTAGATGGTTTCAAATGATCACTCCCTATCGTCACATCATTCGCATGGTACAACAAAGATGAAAAACTAGATGTCTCACTATTTATTTTACACGAAAACGTAAGAAAAATGCTATAAATTTGCTGAATTTTACACAATATTAACACAATTAAAACCATATTTTTCTTAAAGAAAGGGGAAAGTGACGATGAACATCAATTGGATGGAAGAAGTGAAAAAACGAGAAAAGATATTTTTACAAGATTTACAAACGTTTTTGCGTATTCCGAGCGTACGAAATGAGCAGACCGCAACGCAAGAAGCACCTTTAGGAAAAGAAGTGTACGAAGCGCTTTGTTATATGTTAAAACGAGGGGAAGAAGAAGGATTTGCCGTAAAAAATGTTGATGGATTAGCAGGGCATATTGAAATGGGAGATGGGGAAGAGATTGTTGGCATATTATGTCACGTTGATGTTGTTCCTGCTGGTGACGGTTGGACGTTTGATCCGTTCGGGGCAACGATTGTGGATGGAAAAATTTATGCGCGCGGCGCATTAGATGACAAAGGTCCGACAATTGCTGCGTTTTATGCGATGAAAATTGTCAAAGAGCTCGAGTTGCCGCTTTCTAAGCGCGTACGCATGATTATTGGAACAGATGAAGAAAGCGATTGGCAATGTGTCGAACGATATTTTCAAACGGAACAAATGCCGACAATTGGCTTTGCGCCAGATGCCGATTTTCCAATTATATATGCTGAAAAAGGAATTGCTGATTTTGATCTCATTCAGCAACCAATGAATAAACAAGTGCATGATGATCTTCTTCTTTCGTTTCAAGCTGGTCAGCGATACAATATGGTTCCAGATTTTGCAGAAGCTATATTGCAGTTAACGAATGAAAACGACATGAAAGAGCGTTTTCTTACATTTTTACGTACGCATGCGCTTGAAGGGGAAGCACATGGGGATGGTGACACACTTACGTTGCGCCTTCGTGGTGTTTCTGCACATGGGATGGAACCGAACAATGGGGTGAATGCAGGCATATGGCTCGCGAAATTTTTAGCAAATGAAACACTAGATGCACAAGCTAATGAATTTGTTCGATTTGTGTCGCAATTTTTTTATGGAGATACGCGCGGAAAGCGATTAGGTGTTGCGCATACAAACGAGGAACTTGGTGATTTAACGATTAACGTCGGTGTTCTTTCGTATACGAACGAACGTGGCGGAAAGATGGGCCTCAATTTACGTTACCCTGTCACGAACGATATGACGCGCACAAAAGAAATCATTGAGCAAGTAGCTAAACGTCATCAGTTCGTATTAAACAACTTTTCGAACTCCTCACCACATTATGTCGCAAAAGATCATCCGCTCGTTCAAACGTTGCAACGCGTATATGAAGAGCAGATGGGCGAACGAGCATCATTGCTTGCGATCGGTGGTGGAACGTATGCGCGTTCTTTACAAGCAGGAGTAGCGTTCGGTCCGTTATTCCCGAATCGTCCAGATGTGGCGCATCAAAAAGATGAATATATGTTTATCGATGATTTGCTTAAAGCAACAGCCATTTATGCCCAAGCGATTTATGAATTAGCAAAATGACAATTTCCAAAAATATGTTATAATGAAAAGTGCCGTCGCTCATGACGGTACTTTTTCGTCATTTTATTTGATATGGGGGATTTTTGTGTATACACGTATTTTTCGCATCTTTTACTTTTTACAGTTTTTTAGTTTTGGATCGCTTTTTCCGTTGTTATCTGTGTATTTAAAAGATGAAGTTGGATTGTCAGGAACAGAAATCGGGATGATTATGTCCATTAGCCCTATTGTTATGATTTTTATTCAACCAATTTGGGGAATGGTAAGCGATTATACGCGTCAACCGGTTCAAGTGTTAATCGTATCTTTACTAGGAACAGCTTTTTTTGGTTTTATGTATTCGCTCGTTCATTCTTATATGTGGTTGCTTGTTATTGCCGCACTACTTGCTGTTATGCAAAGTGGCATTGTTCCATTATCTGATAGTATTACGCTTCATTACGTACAAAAAGCAAACGAACGGTATGGCTCGATTCGCCTTTGGGGAGCGCTTGGGTTTGCGACTGCTGTCCCGATTGCTGGACAAATTGCTCAGATGTTTCATCTTCGCTTCATTTTTTACATTTTCGTTGCTTTACTCATTACGTCGAGTGTGCTTGCATGGAAGTTGCCAAAAGAGCAGTCAAGTGCGAAAGTGAACATTCGTGAAGGAATGAAAGAGTTAGTTCGCATTCCACCGTTTCTTTTGTTTTTGTTGACGACGTTTCTTGTCTTTGGTCCAATTTATGCCAACAATTTTTATTTTGGCATTTTGATTACTGATTTAGGTGGAACGCTTGCAGGAGTCGGCATTGCCTTTTTATTAGCAGCAGGAAGCGAAGCGCCGTTTATGAAATTTGCTGACGGGGTCGTGCGAAAGTTTGGCATGATGAACGTTTTATTCGTTGCCACAGCATTATCTTGCGCTCGTTGGTTATTTTACTTTTTTGAACCACCGTTAATGATCGTGTATGCCACGACAATTGTACAAGGGGCGTCTGTCGGTTTATTTATTCCAGCTGCGCTACAATACGTGCGGGACGTCACTCCTGCACACGTACGTACAACAGCTGTATCGCTTTATGCTACAGTTGGAAACGGGCTCGGGAGCTGGTTTTGTACATTTGTAGGAGGATATATATTAGAACGTTGGACAATTGAGCATGTATATTTATTTTTCGGATTGTTGACGTTTGGTGGCATGGTGATTTTTGCTTGGCAGTCAAAAAAGACGTTGCGAAAACTATATGAATTTTGATAAAATTTAGAAAATTAAAAGGTGGGACGATAGATGCACTACTTTTTGGCAATTCCTCTACCAAACGAGGTGAAAAAGCGGCTGCATGCTTTTATTTCTGAATGGGGAGCGCCATTTCGGTTGTTCGTTCATGAAGCCGATTATCATATAACGCTTGCGTTTTTAGGTCGGGCAACCGAAACAGAGCGAAAGCAAATTGCAGAGATGATGCCAGATGTAGTAAAAAAACATCAGTCATTTTCGTTACAACTGAGCGAGGTGTACTCATTCGGTTCTCGTATTTTATGGTATGGGGTGAAAGAGGAACCGCGTTTGTTTTCTCTTCGTCAAGATGTGTATAACGTGTGCCAACGCATCGGTTTTTCGCTTGATTCAAGACCGTTTACACCGCATATTACGTTGGCGAAAAAATGGAGTGGATCGTTTCCGTTCTCGCTTGACACATATCCGAGAAAAATGGAAGGAGAAGACATTCACTTTTTCGTACATGACGTTGTGTTATACGAAACACATATGGATCAAACGCCGAAATATAAGCCGTTGATGCGTTTTCCTCTTTCATAATTCAATAAGAGGGGGAGAAAAGATGGGGATTACGGTCATTCAAATCGGGGGATTGTATATGTTGTATATGATCGGTTCGTTCATTCAGCAACTGCTACACATTCCAATTCCGGGGAGTATGATTGGCATGTTGCTGTTATTTTTATTATTAATGACCGGAATCGTAAAAGAGAAGTGGATTTCGCGCGGGGCAAATATGCTTTTATCTCACTTAACGCTTTTATTTATCCCAGCAACAGTTGGGGTAATGGACTATGTGGAGCTTTTTTCAGGAAGGGGAATATGGTCCATTGTCATTGTGATCGTCAGCACAATGATGGTTATGTTGTTTGCTGGTTTTATTGGGCAATGGGCACAAACACGTGAACAGAAGCGAGTGCGTGAGGTGAAAGGGGCATGATTGGCGTTAGTTTGCTTATATGGACGATCGTCGTATATATAGCGATGCGCAAATTGTATGCTCGCTTTTATTTTCCGTTGCTCGTTCCCGTCGCAACAAGCACGGTAGTCATCATTATGACGTTATCGCTTTTTCACTTGTCGTATGACCAATATATGATCGGAGGAAAATGGCTCGTTCATTTGCTTGGTCCAGCTGTTGTTGCGCTCGCTTTGCCGCTTTATCAACATCGGCATACGTTAAAACAGTTTTTATGGACGCTCTTATGTAGCACATTTTTCGGCACAATCATTGGAATGGGAAGCGGTTTATTGTTCGCGCGTCTTTTTCATTTGCCAGAAAAAATTGTTCGTTCCATCATTCCGAAATCGGTCACATCGCCTGTTGCGATGGATATTGCGAAGTTAATTGACGGTATACCGACGCTTGCTGCTGTATATGTCATGATTGCGGGAATTTTTGGTGCAATGTTTGGTCCGATTCTTTTTCAACGTTTGCACATTACAACAGCTTTAGGGATTGGAAGCGGTCTTGGGGCAGCTTCTCACGGTATCGGTACCGCAAAAGCGCTTGAAATCGGGAGAAAAGAAGCAGCGATTAGCTCCGTTGCTATGACGTTAAGCGCAATTTTTGCTTCTCTTCTTTGCCCGTTGTTGCTTTTGTTGTAGAATGAAAGTAACTATTTGTTGCTGGAGGTTACAGTGTGGGACAGCTCATTAAGCTTCAAGACTATATTTCGCGCTACGAACTAGATATTTATCATTACCCGAGCGAGTTCATTCGTTTGAAAAAAAAACAATGGGAACGAATGAAGCAGGCGTGGGAGACGGGTCAACTTGCGATGCGGACGGAGCTACATTCACAACAATCGTGGAAATGGCTTGAAGAAGAGCCATCGCTTTTTGATAAAGTGAAACAACTATGGAAACGAAAAAAAGTAAAAGACATAGAAAATGAAAACGAACAGCCGAACGAAGAGGAAGAATTTGTCGTTTCCATTACGTCTGAGCCGCGAACGCTTGAAGAGTTAAAAATATTATTTTTAGAAAAGCTGTTTCAACTGCAAATTCGTTGGGCAAGTTCAACATTAACGGAAGAATCTATTATTGATCCGAAATATTATTATGATGTACAATTAAAATATTTTTTGCAACGTTTTCCTGATACATACTTATGTATGTATAAACCTGTATTTTTATTGAAAAAAGCCCCTGTCGAGCTAAATACGATTTTAATTAGTCCGACAACGACTTGGTGTATTGCGTTTACAGAAGAACGAAAAAACAACATTATTGTCGGCTCGGCTGAACGATTTTGGACGGAGATGGTTGACGATGTGGAACGAAAAATCGTCAATCCGATGATTTCCCTTCACCGAACAGAAAAAGTTGTTCAAACGATTTATAAACAATTTGCCGTCGATATGCCGATAAAAAAAGTGTTAATCAATCGTGAAGGATATATTGATTATCGTTATGCACCAAGCGATCTTGAAATCATTGATCGGCGACATTATGAGGCGTGGTTTATGTCGCTAAGACAATTGACGATGCCGCTGAAGCATATGCAGTTGAAGGCAGCCCAATCATTGCTGACATATTGTGATGCGCGTTACTACGATCCGCTCGTTGTAGAACAATTTGAAGAGGCTGATGAGTAACGGTCAGCCTCTTTTTTGAATTTTTGTATATGGCAATAACAAGATCAATTAAATACTTTTTTTGTTGTTCTTGCATAATAAGTAAGTAACCAGATGGTAAAAGTGGAAACGGAACGCTACATGAAATGCATGAATACATCATTTCTCCCCCCTATTTATCCATTTTACAACAAAAACCATTCATTTAAAAAGTGGAAGTTGGTGACCGACAATGTTTAAACAACAACCGTTTGAAGCCTACTTAGATGAACTGACAGTCATTACAATTTTAATACCGAACGATGTTGTTCACGAGCGTGCACCGCTATTTTTTTTATGTGATAAAGAACAAACAGCATACCGTTTAACGATTCGTTCAACAGAAAGACAACACTTATTTACAAAATATGAATGTACTGTCCCTTTTATTGTTGAATTAGGAAAACGATATGTTGTTTATACAGAAGAAGGATGGCAAGCCCCTCTACAAGTAGGGGCAGTAATGCGAACAAAGGCGTTCGATGATTTATATGCATATGACGGGAACGATCTCGGTGCAATGTACAAACCGGAAAAAACGACGTTTAAAGTGTGGGCGCCAACTGCTACAAACGTGTTACTAAAGCTTATTCATCCAACGACGAAAGAAGAAACAACTTATGAAATGATACGAGAACAAAAAGGGGTATGGACGTATACCATTTATGAAAATGTTGAACGATTTTTTTATACGTATATGACGTATGTGAATTTTGTTTGGCGTGAGGCGGTTGATCCTTATGCAAAAGCTGTTTCAGTAAACGGCACATATGGTGTTGTCGTTGACCTGACGAAGACAAATATCCCGAAACCGACCATGCCTCCGTTTATTTCTATGACGGATGCGATCATTTATGAAATGCACGTGCGTGATTTCACGATTCATCCTAAAAGTGGGGTGAAACATAAAGGGAAATATCTCGGTTTAACGGAGCGAGATACATTTGGACCGAACGAAACGGTGACAGGTCTTTCGTACGTGAAACAGCTCGGTGTGACACATGTTCAACTCATGCCTGTGCAAGATTTTGAAGGAGTGGATGAACTTCAGCCCCTTCAAATGTACAATTGGGGATACAACACCGTTCATTACAACGCCCCAGAAGGAAGTTACGCAACCGATCCAACCGATCCATACGCGCGCATCATTGAGTTAAAACAGGCGATTCGTGCGTTTCAAAACGAAGGTATTCGTGTTATTTTAGACGTTGTATATAATCACGTATATATTCGAGAAACATCGTCGTTTGAACATCTTGTTCCTGGTTATTATTTTCGATACGGATCAAATGGCTATCCGTCAAACGGGACAGGAGTTGGAAATGATTTAGCATCTGAGCGGAAAATGGTACGTAAATTTATTATTGATTCCGTCATGCATTGGCTAAACGAATACGGTGTTGACGGATTTCGTTTTGACTTAATGGGCATTTTAGATATAGATACGATGAATGACGTCCGTCGAGCGATTGATGCAATAGATCCGACAGTCATTGTGCTCGGGGAAGGTTGGGAGCTAGCCACTCCGTTATCTCGCGAAAAAAAGACGATGATTGCGAACGCAAAACATACCCCACGCATCGCTTATTTTAATGATCGATTTCGCGACTATGTAAAAGGCAGCACGTTTCAAGTTCGTGATCGAGGATTTGCATTAGGGGATTGCTCATATAAAGAAGCAGTAATGGAAGCGATTCGCGGAAGTATTCATCTTTTCTTTTCGCCAAGGCAAAGTGTGAATTATGTCGAATGTCACGATAACCATACGCTATGGGATAAAATGATGATTGCCAATGCACATGAGAGCGAATATATTCGACGGAAACGTCAAAAGCTAGCGACAGCGATCGTTTTATTATCTCAAGGCATTCCTTTTTTGCATAGCGGTCAAGAGTTTTATCGAACGAAACGAGGGATTGAAAATAGCTATAATGCTCCTGACGAAGTAAACCAAATCGATTGGGAACGCAAAAATGATTGGGAAGAAGACGTGCGGGAAATGATGCTTCTCATTGCGCTTCGTAAAAGACATGGTGCGTTTCGTTTTTTGACTGCTGATCAAGTTCGACGGCATATGAAGTTTTACGATACACATCCATCTGTCATTGCTTATCAGCTTGTTGATGTTGGACTGTACGGTCCATGGGAACAAATTGTTGTCGTTCACCATAATGAAGAAAAGAAAACGACGTTTCCTCTTTCTGAAGGGGAATGGAAAGTCGTTTTTAGTTCAAATCAAGAAGAAATAGGAAAAATATACGAACAGTTTGTTGAAATAAATGGAATTGGTACGTGGGTATTAATTGAATGTTGACGTGGAAACGATCAGAAAGATAAAATCTAGTAAGATGACAATCGCTATTTTTATTTTGACTAAGTCGAAAGGTGAGCTCACTTGGAACAGTTACTAGGTAAGGAGTGGGAAATTTCCCCAGCAGGCGGTGCGACAGGGGATGCATATATTGCGGAGCATGATGGGAAGAAGTTGTTTTTAAAGCGCAACTCTTCTCCATTTTTAGCTGTTTTGTCGGCAGAAGGAATCGTTCCAAAATTAGTTTGGACGAAACGAATGGAAAACGGGGATGTGATTACAGCCCAGCAGTTTTTACAAGCGCGCGAATTAAAGCCGCACGATATGACTAGCAAACAAGTTGCCCAACTACTTCGAAAAATTCATCGCTCAAAAGAATTGTTAGCGATGATGGAACGGCTCGGTAAAAAACCTTTATTGCCGAATCGTTTGCTAGAGGAAGTGAAAAAAAACGAATGTGTCATAAAAGAAAATGCTGTCGTGCAACAGGCTATTGCGTTTTTAGAGAAACATGTAAATGATGTGTATCATGAGGGTTATGTCGTTTGTCATTGTGATATGAATCATAACAATTGGTTGTTAACAGAAGATAACCAGCTCTATTTAATTGATTGGGATAGCGCGATGATTGCTGATCCGGCCATTGATATCGGGGTGTTGTTGTATGCTTACATTCCAAGAGAACAATGGGAAAGCTGGTTAGAGCAATACGGTTTACCGTTCAATGATCAATTGCTGTTGCGCATGAAATGGTATACGTTGGCTCAAACGATCGTGTTGCTTGCATGGCATAGAGGGCGGAATAATGAAAAGGAAATGCAACGATTGTTGCATTTCCTCGAGCATGTGTTACGTTAATTGATCCATCCATTCAGCGAGTTGTTGTTCATGTTGATCGATGTGTGAAGAAAGATCAGTTGCGTTTTTTCCGTTTTGACTGTACGTGTAAATATGGGATAATGTTTGTTTGAGTTCAGAATGGACAGCATCGTTTGCGATTAACGATTTGGCGAGCCGTTCAATTTGTTCACATTCGGCTACTGTCCCTGAACGATCAAGTTGATGCTCTGATAAAATGTCTTTTAACACAGTTAATTGATGCTCATGATTAATGGCCATGTTCATCCCCCTATTCGTTTTATAATATGGCCATTTTTATCTTTTTATATGCAAAGAAACGGAGGATGAGACGTGCGTTTACGGAATAAGCCTTGGGCAAAAGAAAAAATTGCATCATATCCACAATATATTATTCCGCAACCGGAACAATATAAAGGTCGTTGGCATGAATTGTTTGCAAACGACAATCCTATTCATATAGAAATTGGGACAGGAAAAGGTCGTTTTATTACGGAAATGGCAAAAATGCATCCGCATATTAACTATATCGGTATTGAGTTATATGAAAGCGTCATTGTATGTGCACTAGATAAGCTGATTGAGAACGATTTGCCAAATTTACGTTTATTAAATGTGAATGCGAAAGAATTAACGAACATTTTTGCAAAGGGAGAAGTCGAGCGCATTTATTTGAATTTCTCTGATCCGTGGCCAAAAAAGCGACATGAAAAACGACGGTTAACATATCGTTCATTTTTAGAGTTGTATGAGAACATTTTAGTCGATGAAGGGGAAATTCATTTTAAAACCGATAACCGAGGATTGTTTGAATATTCCCTTGTCAGCTTTTCACAATACGGTTTAGTTCTTCAATATGTTAGCCTCGATCTTCATCGAAGCGATGTGGAAGGAAACGTCATGACAGAGTATGAACAAAAGTTTTCTGAAAAAGGAAATCCAATTTATCGCTGTGAAGTAAAATATCGAAAACCTATGTCGTAATTGGACATAGGTTTTTTCCTTTTCTGAATATTTTTATAATGGTAAAATAGAGCATGAGAGGGGGAGAGAAGATGGAGAAATTAACGATCGGTCAAATAACGATGACGTGGTTGAATGGAGGAATTACACATTTAGATGGGGGAGCGATGTTTGGTGTCGTGCCAAAACCGCTTTGGATGAAAAAATATCCATGCAACGACCAAAATCAAATTCCGCTTCGCACGGATCCGATTTTATTGCAAGTGGATGGGAAAAACATACTCATTGAATCAGGCATTGGAAAAGGAAAATTGAATGAGAAGCAAAAACGAAATTTTGGTGTTACGGAAGAGTCTGACTTAGAAAAGCAGTTGGCGCTTCTTTCTTTAACTACTGAAGACATCGATCTTGTATTAATGACGCATTTGCACTTCGATCATGCGAGCGGGTTAACAAAATGGGAAGAAAATAAGCTCGTTCCAACGTTTCCTCGTGCGCGCATTATTACATCGGCAGTGGAATGGGCGGAGATGAAAGAGCCGAATATTCGTTCGCGCAATACGTACTGGAAAGAAAACTGGGAAGCCATTGTAGAGCAAGTTGATACGTTTGCTGAGCAGTTAGAAGTCGTTCCTGGTGTGACGATGATTCATACAGGCGGTCATAGCGATGGACATGCCATTATTATTATTACATCTGAAGGAGAAACGGCTGTTCATCTCGGTGATTTAATGCCGACACATGCACATCAAAATCCGCTTTGGGTGATGGCATACGATGATTATCCGATGACGTCCATTTTCGCTAAACAAAAATGGCTCGCCTATGGAATGGAAAACGATGCATGGTTTACGTTTTATCACGATGCGTATTACCGTGCTGTCCGTTGGAATGACGAGTTTCAAATCGTTGAATCGATTAAACGTCAATAAAAACCCAAGCGGCTTGCTTGGGTTTTACAATTTTCGCGCTTCAATAATTGTTCCTGTTTTTGCATCAATGAGACACTCATATGCGCCAGTTGGACGCGTAATGCCACCTCGATAGACGTTGTAGCGTAGCCCATTTTTTTCAATTGTTTCAACGGTCGTTTGGATCCACGATCCTGTAATGTCACCCGTTTGTTGAAAGGCGTCTTTCGCCTTTTGGAGCGCTTGTTCAGATGAAATAAAACGTTGATGTTGCCACTCATTCCATATGTATGCTGCTGTTGCACCGACAACGATCCCAGTAAGAAACGTTTTGACGCGCATAATCCATTCCTCCACTTTTTCTTTTAGTATACCGAATTGTTCGAGTGGAAACTACATGTAAAATTCGCTACAATGACAAATAGCGAGCAAAGAAAGGGGAAAAAACGATGGATTTGCAGTTGTTTCAAACGTTAACCGAATTGCCGGGGGCACCGGGGAATGAACATGCGGTGCGTGCCTTTATGCGTGAACAGTTACAAAAATATGCTGATGATATTGTGCAAGATCGGCTTGGGAGCATTTTTGGAGTGAAGCGCGGAACAGAAAATGGTCCAGTCGTGATGGTTGCAGGGCATATGGATGAAGTAGGTTTTATGGTCACCGCCATTACAGAACAAGGAATGATTCGTTTTCAGCCGCTTGGCGGTTGGTGGAATCAAGTATTGTTAGCTCAACGTGTACAAATTATAACAGATCGTGGTCCGATTGTTGGTGTGATCGGCTCGATCCCTCCTCATTTGCTTGACGAAGAGCAGCGAAAAAAGCCAATGGATATAAACAATATGCTCATTGATGTTGGGGCAGACGATCGGAATGATGCAGAGCGCATGGGCATTCGCCCAGGGCAACAAATTGTGCCTATTTGTCCATTTACACCGATGGCAAACGAGAAAAAAATTATGGCGAAAGCATGGGACAATCGTTACGGCTGTGGTTTAGCCATTGAGTTGTTAAAAGAGTTAAAAGATGAAACGATACCGAATGTATTATATTCTGGAGCGACAGTTCAAGAAGAAGTTGGGTTTCGTGGGGCGCAAACAGCAACCACGATGATTAAACCAGATATTTTCTTTGCGCTAGATGCTAGCCCAGCGAACGATATGAAAGGAGACGAAAAAGAGTTTGGGCATCTCGGCAAAGGTGCGCTCGTGCGCATTTATGATCGTACAATGATTATGCATCGCGGCATGCGTGAATTTATTTTAGATATCGCAGAAACGAACAACATTCCATATCAATATTTTATTTCACCGGGCGGTGGAACAGATGCAGGAAGAGTACATATCGCGAATAGCGGTGTCCCTTCAGCTGTGATTGGCATTTGTGCACGCTATATTCATACGCATGCTTCCATCATTCATGTGGATGACTATGAAGCGGCAAAACAATTATTAGTCGCTCTTGTGAAACGATGTGACCGCGCGACAGTAGACGCGATTCGTCGTAACGCTTAAGGAGATCGAGAGATGAACATAGCTGTTGGAACGAAAAATAATACGAAAGTAAAAGCGGTAAAGGCTGTGTTTCATGAGGCACACTATACGATTATTTCGAGTGATGTGCAACCGAGCGTGTCAAAACAGCCGTTTTCCGATGAAGAAACGTTGCAAGGTGCGATTGAGCGAGCGACGTTAGCTGTTTGTAAACAACAAGCACATATCGGGATCGGTTTAGAAGGTGGCGTGTTCATCGCACAAAACGGGGGAATTTGGTTATGTAATTGGGGGGCGCTCGTTGATCGCGATGGAGTTGTTGTTGTGGCAGGAGGGGCACGTATTCCCCTCCCCGCTGAAATCGGTGAACAATTAAGAGGTGGAAAAGAATTAGCTGAAGTGATGGATGAATACGCAAATCGCCGCGACGTTCGTTCAAATGAAGGGGCGATTGGTATTTTGACGAACGGAGCGATCGATCGAACAACGATGTATACACATATTGTTCATCTGTTAAAAGGACAGTATGAACATCAAAAGAAAGGATGGATAGATAGATGAAAACAATCGAACGTATGGAGCAATATAACGAAGTCATTCAACATGGGAAAGTCATTATGATGTTTACGGCTGATTGGTGTCCTGATTGTCAAGTCATCAAGCCGATTTTGCCAGAAATCGAAGAACAGTTTTCGGATTATACGTTTTATGCGGTTGATCGCGATCAATTGCTCGATTTGTTTACAGCGCATAACGTATTTGGCATTCCAAGCTTTATCGCGTATGAAAACGGGCAAGAACGAGGCCGATTTGTCAGCAAAGATCGGAAAACAAAAGAAGAAATCGTCGCTTTTATTGAACATTTAGGTGAGCGGGATGAATAGTAAACAAATAAGCGAGCATATTCAACAGCGGTTACGTCATTATCCATGGGAGTTTCAATGGGATCGAAAAAAAGATACACTCCGCATTGAACATCGCGAAACGAAAAAAGGAGTGACGATCTCCTTGCCTCCAATTATTGCGAAATGGGAACTAGAAAAAGAGCGCGCCATTGATGAAGTCGTTTATTATGTAGAACAAACATTGAACGCATTACATGATGATTCACCGTTGCGTGGAAAAGAAAAGCACGTATATCCGGTTATTCGCTCTACTTCGTTTCCGACAAAGATGAACGAAGGAGCGATGTTTATTTATGATGAGCATACGGCAGAAACGCGCATTTATTATGCACTTGATTTAGGAACAACGTATCGGCTTATTGATGAGCGGTTAGTTGAATCGGAGCGTTGGGATGTGCAACAATTAAAAGAAATTGCGCGTTTTAATGTGCGTTCCTTGCCTACAACGGTAAAAGAAGACCGTGTTGCAGGTAATACGTTTTACTTTTTAAATACAAACGATGGGTATGATGCAAGTCGCATATTAAATGATGCTTTTTTGAAAAAGTTTTCTGAAAAAATAAAAGGAACGATGTTATTGGCCGTTCCTCATCAAGATGTGCTTATTATTGCTGACATTGAGAACGAAATCGGATATGATGTACTTGCGCAGTTGACGATGAGTTTTTTTGCAAGCGGTCGAGTGCCGATTACCGCCCTCTCATTTTTATACGAAGATGGGCAACTTCAACCGATTTTTATTCTCGGAAAAAATCGTCGAAAGGATGAGACACAATGAATGTATTTTACAATCGTGAAGGGATCGGAGATACGTTACTTATTACATTGAAAGCTGTTGATCCGCAAGTGCGAGCTTTTGAGAAAAAAGGAGATGTCGTGCGCATTTTCAATGAGCAGACAGGTGAGACAGTCGGTTACAATATTTTTCACGCGTCTACATACGGCACATTTGAAGGAAATGGTGTCGTCGAACGAACAGAACAACTGATTGCGACAATTAATGATATACTGCAAAAAAATGGTGTAGATGAGCAAGTAGCGGCTGATTTGTCACCGAAGTTTGTCGTCGGTTACGTGAAACAAAAAGAGAAACACCCGAATGCTGATAAGTTAAGCGTTTGTCAAGTCGATGTCGGTACGGAGACGTTGCAAATTGTATGTGGCGCTCCAAACGTTGACGCTGGGCAAAAAGTTGTTGTTGCAAAAGTTGGCGCAGTCATGCCAAGCGGTCTTGTCATTCAAGAGGCAGAGCTGCGTGGCGTAAAATCTTACGGAATGATTTGCTCGGCACGCGAACTAAACTTACCGAACGCTCCTCAAGAGAAGGGCATTCTCGTTTTAAATGATGAGTACGAAGTAGGCCAACCATTTTTCAGCTGACTTCCGTTGCGGCAGTCAGCTTTTTTTGTGATAAAATAAAACTGAATGTACAAAGAAAGAGTGAGGACTGAATGGGTTGGTTAAAGGCATTATTTCGTTATTTATTTGGGGGGAACGATGAGATAAAAGAGACGCGAAAACACCCTCCATCTGTGCCAAAAAACGAACATAAAGAGATGGAGGCAAAAGTCGTTTATGAATATCCGAAAGGAAAGTTTCGCTTTCCGTTAATTCCGGATGAACCGACAGAAAGAAGAAAAGATAGAACAGCTGAACCGTTGTCACAAACGAGTTCATTTGAGAAAAAAGTATATCGTCTCGATCGTCAAGCGGGTGAATCACGCGCATTTCGCCCAACGGATGTCCCATCACCTGTATTTGGTTATCAAAGAATGGAACGTGTAGAACGAAAAAATGAACATAAACAAATGGTTGAATTTGAACTTCCGAGTGTTGAAAAAGTCGAAACAAACGAATGCGTGAATGTAGAGGCAACTGAATCGATAGAAAAAGAAGAACATTTTGTTGCTGAGACAAACGAACATGCGCATATACAGGAGAGTGAGCCACTTCGTCATGAGGTGGACGATTTTGTTCATGAAAAGGAAGACGAAAAGCAAGAAGAAACAGAAATTGTTGAAGAAAAAACGGAACAAAAACAGCCGCAAGAAAATAAAGAGCAGGAGCGATTAGAAGAAAAAGAGGAGCGAGTACGTCAGCGAAGTGGTGTGCCATACAATGTGATGATGTTAAAGCAAGATCGGGAAAAATGGGAAGAGCGAAAAAAACAGTCAACGTACGTGTTTCCGTCCTTATCATTGCTGCATCCACCACTCATCCGTCAAGAAGACGATGAAACATGGTTAAAAGAACAAGCGGAGCGATTGAACGAGACGTTTAAAAATTTTAACGTTGGAGCAAAAGTTGTTCATGTAACGAAAGGTCCGACAGTTACTCGTTTTGAAGTACAGCCGGAACTTGGTGTGAAAGTGAATAAAATTACGAATTTAGCAGATGATATTAAATTAAATTTAGCAGCTGTCGATATTCGTATGGAAGCACCTATTCCAGGGAAAAACACGATAGGGATTGAAGTGCCGAATCGATCAAGTCGCCCGGTCTTTATTCGCGAAGTGTTACAAAGTGAAGCGTTTCAGAAGTCAGACTCTCCATTAACTGTTGCTTTAGGATTAGATATTGCAGGAAGGCCAATTGTGACGGATTTAAAAAAGATGCCCCATGGATTGATCGCTGGGGCAACAGGATCAGGAAAAAGTGTATGTATGAATGCGATGTTAGTCAGCTTGTTGTATAAAGCAACACCACATGAAGTGAAGTTGCTATTGATCGATCCGAAAATGGTCGAGCTTGCACCATATAATCATATTCCACACTTAGTGAGCCCGGTCATCACTGATGCAAAAGCTGCAACAGCAGCGTTAAAATGGGCTGTGTCTGAAATGGAGCGACGATACGAACTATTCGCGCATACGGGTGTGCGTGATATTGTTCGTTACAACGATTTAGTACGAAAAGCACAAAAGACGGAACAACATTTACCTTATATCGTCATTGTTATTGATGAGCTTGCGGATTTAATGATGGTTGCGCCCGCTGATGTCGAGGAAGCGATTTGTCGTATTGCTCAAAAAGCGCGAGCATGCGGTATGCACTTGCTTGTTGCTACACAACGGCCATCGGTGGACGTGATTACCGGCTTAATTAAAGCAAATATTCCAACACGCATTGCCTTTTCTGTATCGTCGCAAATTGATTCACGCACGATTATCGATATAAACGGCGCAGAAAAGTTACTTGGGCGAGGCGATATGTTATTTTTAGAAAATGGAACGGCGAAGCCGATTCGTTTACAAGGAAATTTCGTATCTGATGAAGAAATTGAGCGCGTTGTCGCCCATGTGCGTCAGCAAATGGAACCGTCTTACTTATTCCAACATGACGAGCTGTTGCAACAACATGTACAAGCTGATGAAGATGATGAATTGTTTTACGAGGCGTGTGAATTTGTTGTTCAACAGGGTGGAGCTTCCACATCAAGTTTACAACGTCGCTTTCGCATTGGCTACAACCGAGCAGCACGCTTAATCGAGATGATGGAGCAACGCGGAATCGTATCCGCTCCGAAAGGAAGCAAGCCGCGTGATGTTTTAATTGATGAGCAAGATCTTGAGCAACTACAAGATACGATTTAGATCAAGTGGTCGTGAAATAGAAAACATGCTATGCTAAATAAGTGAAAACGATGGTTGAAGGGGAAAGCAAAATGAAAGAAATCGAATTAAAGCTACAAGGAAAGATTAAACGGCTAACGAATAAAACGTTTAAATTTGATGAGCGTGTGCGAGATGGCTGGTTTTCAGCTGTATATTTTTTGAAAACGCGTGAAATTGTAAAACAATTTCGCCCAAATAATATTGTCACGATGCAGTTTTTTCAAAAAGAACATGCCGTTTTATGCGGAACGGATGAAGTGATTGCTTTATTGCATACGTTTGCGGATGAGCCAGAAAAATTAGAAATTTATTCATTAAAAGACGGAGATAAAATTAGTCCGTTTGAGACAGTGCTCACTATTACCGGTCCGTATCAAAATTTCGGATATTTAGAAGGCATTATTGATGGAATTTTAGCGCGGCGAACATCTGTAGCAACAAACGTGTATAACGTTGTTAAAGCAGCAGCTTTATCTGGTGTACAAAAACCGGTCATTTTTATGGGAGATCGTGATGACCATTTTATGATGCAAGCAGGTGACGGATATGCTGCTTTTATTGGTGGTTCAACTGCACAAGCGACACATGCGATGAACGAATGGTGGGGAAAACAAGGAATGGGGACGATGCCGCATGCGCTCATTCAATTGTTTGATGGGGATGTTGTTGCGGCGGCAAAGGCGTATCACGAAAAATATCCAGACGATGATTTAATTGTTCTTGTTGATTATAACAATGACTGTATTACAGATGCGCTGAAAGTGGCGCGAGAGTTTGGTGATAAGTTAAAGGCTGTTCGCGTCGATACGTCTCGAACGATGATCGATCAATATTTTATTCGTCACCCAGAAGTGCTTGGCACATTTGATCCGCGCGGTGTCAATCCACCACTTATTTTCGCTTTGCGTGAGGCACTTGATCGCGAAGGATTTGAGCATGTGAAAATCGTTGTTAGCGGTGGATTCAACGAACAGCGCATTATTGAGTTCGAAAAGCAAGGTGTGCCGGTTGATATGTACGGTGTAGGAAGTAGTTTGTTAAAAGTACATATCGGTTTTACTGGTGATAACGTGTTATTAAACGGAAAACATCAAGCGAAAGCAGGGCGGCGTTACCGTCCAAATCCACGTCTCGAAAAAGTGGAGTATACTGGTCAGTAACACGGAAAAACTGATAGAAGAATGATGCTTCTATCAGTTTTTCTTATCATCGCGGTGAAACGATGGTATAATGAAGTTTGTTACATAAGATGAAAATAGCAAAACGGAATTTGTGTCATATACTGCTATATAGATCAACGATAGTTGGTGGAGGTTTTTTTATGACTACTTACCATTTTGTCGGCATTAAAGGAACTGGAATGAGCGCACTTGCTCAAGTGTTACATGATATGAAATGTGCTGTGCAAGGTTCAGATTACGATAAGCGGTTTTTTACGCAAGAAGCTTTAGAAGAACGAGGAATTCCTATCTTCCCATTTAGTGCTGAAAATATTCAAAAAGATATGGTTGTGATTGCAGGGAACGCATTTCCAGATACTCATGAAGAAATTGTAGCCGCTCGCGAACTCGGTGTACCCGTCATTCGTTACCATCAATTTTTAGGTGAATTTTTACAAAAATTCACTAGTATCGCTGTGACTGGCGCCCATGGAAAGACGTCAACGACCGGATTGCTCGCTCATGTGATGCAAGGAGCGCAACCGACGTCATATTTGATTGGGGATGGTTCGGGAAAGGGAAGAGAAGGAAGTAAGTATTTTGTATTTGAAGCGTGCGAGTATCGTCGCCATTTTCTAGCCTATTCTCCTGATTATGCGATTATGACAAATATTGATTTCGATCATCCAGATTATTTTGCAAATATTGAAGATGTGTTTTCAGCATTTCAACAAATGGCATGGCAAGTGAAAAAAGGAATTATCGCCTGTGGGGATGATGAATATTTACAAAAAATCCAAGCGAAAGTTCCTGTTGTTTTTTATGGATTTGGTGAAGATAACGATTTCCAAGCACGAAATATTGTAAAAACATCGGAAGGTACATCGTTTGATGTGTTTGTGCGCCATACGTTTTTCGCTTCTTTTCATATTCCACGATATGGCGATCATAACGTGCTTAATGCGCTTGCTGTCATTGCGCTTTGCCATTACGAAGGGATTGATGTGAGCATTATTCAAGAACGATTAAAAACGTTTCCTGGGGTGAAACGTCGCTTCCATGAGAAACCGTTTGGTTCACAAGTGCTTATTGATGATTATGCTCATCATCCGACGGAAATACGGGCAACGATCGAGGCGGCAAGACAAAAGTATCCAGATCGTCAAATTGTTGCGATTTTTCAACCGCACACATATACACGGACGCAAACATTTTTACAAGAGTTTGCTGAAAGTTTATCGCTTGCTGATGCGGTATATTTGTGCGATATTTTTGGCTCAGCGCGCGAGCACCAAGGGAAATTATCCATCGAGGATTTGCGTGCAAAAATTGATGGGGCAAAACTGTTGCATGAGGAACAAGTTGACGTGTTAAAACAGCATGATCACGCTGTCCTTATTTTTATGGGAGCAGGCGATATTCAAAAATTTCAAGAGAAATACGAACAATCGGTTCACGTATAAGCAAAAAGCAACTATGATGCGCTCATAGTTGCTTTTTTCATTTGTTCGTATGTGACGTTCCAATGTGAAGCATGCCACTTTACTCCTTGTTCAGTCACCCATAACACTTGAGGAGATTCATGCTTTACTTGGAGAGCTTCTGCGATATGCTGTGACAACGGACGAGCGTGTTGTACATGTAAGTAATAGGCGCGAATGTGTGGAAAATCGTTTGTAAACCGTTCAAATTCTAGCCATGCCCGATGGCTAATTGGGCATGTAAGGCTATGTTTCATAAATAAAAACGGGCGATGTGACAAGAAAATTTGCTCAAATTGTTCAATTGTTTCAACTTTCTCCATGTGCATCAGTTCCTTTATTCAAACGTTTTTCGACATCATGAACCGCTTGTTCGGTTTCTTTTAATAACTGTTCCACATCTGATGAAGGAAGCGGAATCGGGATAGATGAAATGGAATGCGATTTCTCTTGTTCGCTTTTTATCGGTTCTTCTTTTTCTTCACTTTTTCTCCATTCATTTATATTGCTTTCTTTGAAATCATTCAACAGTTGTTTTCCATGTTGTGCTGATTCGGTTAATAACTGCTTTCCGCGTTCGCTCGACAAAAAGAGTGCTGCTGCTGCACCTGCAATTCCCCCAACAATCGCCCCGAGTAGAAAAGAACCGTTTTTCGCCATATGAATGCCTCCTTACTTTCGTTTCTCTTTCCATTTTGTCCATATTTCAATGAGTGTTTGTCCCCACTGAATCGCCTGCGCAATTTTTTTTTCGTTTGTTGTTAACGTTTTAGAAATCGAGTCGCTAAATGTTTGAACGGTAACACCTACTTGTTTTACTGCATCGAATACGCTTTGTAAGCTTTCTGCTTTTTTATGCACGTCATCTGCGAGAGCATTCGTCTTATGTAGTAATTGTGCCGTTTCTTTCCCGATTTCATGCATTTGTTTTTCAACTTCTTCCACAGTTTTCGCGACATGTTGTAACGTCGTCTGAAGTGTTTTTAATGTTTGGACGACATAAATGACTAAAGTAAGAAAAGCGATCGCAATGAGTGCAATGCTACTATACAAAATGATGTCCATTGTAAAAAACTCCTTTCTGTCTACCCTGTGATCTATTCGACAAAAAGAGAAAAAATCCTGCAAAAAACTCCAAATTTTTTGTGGATCGGTTACAATATACATGTACATACGATGGAATGGAGGAATACAAAATGAAAGATCCGCGCATTGAAAAGTTGGCGAAAAACTTAATTCATTACTCGCTCCGTCTGCAAAAAGGAGAAAAAGTATTAATCGAAAACTTCGGTTTGCAACGGGAGCTCGTCATTGCACTTGTGCGTGAAGCGTATGCTGTAGGAGCGTATCCGTTTGTTTCATTAAAAGATCATCAAGTTGATCGTGCACTTCTACTTGGTGCGCAAGAAGAGCAGTTTAGCATGATGGCTGAATTTGAAGCAAATGTCATGAAAGAAATGGATGCTTACATCGGATTACGTGCTGGGGATAACATTAACGAGTTTGCGGATGTGCCAGCTGACAAAATGAAAATTCACGGAAAAACGATTATGCAAAAAGTGCATCGGGACATTCGTGTACCGAAAACGAAATGGGTCGTGCTCCGCTATCCGAATCCGTCTATGGCGCAGCTCGCGAAAATGAGCACAGAGGCGTTTGAAGATTTTTATTTTAACGTATGTAACTTAGACTACGGTAAAATGGATAAAGCTATGGATGCGCTTGTTGAGCTGATGGATAAAACGGATCAAGTGCGCATTACAGGGCCAGGCACAGATTTAACGTTCTCCATTAAAGATATTCCTGCAGTAAAATGTTCAGGGCAAATGAATATTCCAGACGGAGAAGTGTATACGGCTCCTGTTCGCGACTCGGTCAATGGTACTATTTCGTTTAATACGCCTTCACCTTATCAAGGATTTACGTTTGAAAATGTCAAATTAACATTTAAAGATGGAAAAATTGTTGAAGCAACAGCAAACGATACAGAACGGATTAATCAAATTTTTGATACAGACGAAGGTGCGCGTTACATCGGTGAATTTGCGATCGGAGTCAACCCGTACATTCAACATCCGATGCAAGACATTTTATTTGATGAAAAAATCGACGGTAGCTTCCATTTCACACCGGGTCAATGTTACGATGAAGCGTACAATGGCAACCATTCGAACATCCATTGGGATATGGTTATGATCCAACGTCCAGAATATGGTGGCGGTGAAATATATTTTGATGGTGTACTTATTCGTAAAGATGGACGTTTTGTCCTTCCAGAGTTACAACCATTAAACCCAGAAAACTTAAAATAAAAGAAAAAAGCAACTATGAACTGCTCATAGTTGCTTTTTCTTCTGCCAAACAATTTCAAGTTGATCACCTGGGGCAAGCGTCTCGTAAAATGTTGTTGGTTTTCCGTTTTTTAGTAATGTAAATGTTGTTGACGCTCCTTGAGGAATATCAACTTGGACGTATTGAAATATATCTTGAAAAATAAACGGCTCGATTTTTCGCTCGCTAAATTGAAGCTCATCTCCATGTTGAACGAGATCGTTCCCATGAAGCTGTTCACCGTTACGATAAAACGCACCAATTTGTTTTGTTAATGTTAATGTTTCACCGTTAAATATAATTGGAAGCGAGTAATGAAGTTTCAGCTGTCTTGCTTCAGCTATTTGGGCAACTGTTCGTTCATTTTGTTGATGAACGATGATGTGATCGCCGTCTTCAAACGGTGCGTAGCGTGGGCATTCCATTCCGTTTCGATATATCGTTGCGCACCATTCAGAAAATTTTATTTTTTTTCCATTTAACGTGATCGTAAATGGCTCAAGCTGTTGAAGGAGATCGTCATTTTTTGTTGCTTGCAAAAGTTGTTCCATCGTTTCTGGCATATGGACAACAATGTCGTCACGATCACATAAAACAGCATCGAGGGAAGCGGGTTCTCCATTTCGCAACACAAGCGGTTCAATCGTATATTGTTGCCCATTGATCGTCACTTGTTTTGTCGGCAATGATTCAAGCAAATCACGAAGTTGAACGGTTGCTTGCTTCCCATCTTTCCCTTTTTCAACAACGATACGGTCACTGTTTTTAATAGGTGTATCGAATGTTGCCGTCTCACCATTTTTCATAATGATTGGCGGCTCTCCATGTGTTCCTGGAATAGTAATTGTATTTCCGTTTAACGTAACGACGCAAGCTAATCCGGGTTTGCCGTATAGTTTATGTAATTGAATCCCTGCAGCTAATAGCGCATCACCGATCGTTAGTTGTTTCATATCAAACAAACGAATCGATTGTCCGTTTACCTCTACCGTTACGTATTGAATCGGTGTTTGCTTTGCAGCAATTGCAATGCCAATAGGGGTGACGAGCTCTGGACGATGTTTCATTTCTTCCCGATCGATGTGCAACTTTTGAATGGCATCAATGCCGCGAATAGCGACGCGATTTTCAGGAAGATGGAGCTTTTGAGCGAGCCGCTTTGGGAGTTCTGGCGTCAAGCTTCCCCCTCCAACAAGCATCACTGCTTTCGGCGATTGATGATTATTTAATCGTAAAATTTCTTTGCTGATCGCATCAGCAAGTCGATCAATCGCCTCAGAAATAGTTGCAATCATTTGTTCGCGAGGCACTTCTGTTTCAAAACCGAGAATGTCTGTAATTGTTATCGTTTCTTTTGTATGTAAGTCACGTTTCGCCTGTTCAGCAAGGGGGAAATCGAGTAAATATGCATCAGAAATCGCTTCTGTAATTTCATCCCCCGCCATCGGTACCATCCCGTAAGCAATGACTGTCCCGCCATCTGTAATCGCGATATCGGACGTCCCTGCACCAATATCTACAAGCGCAACATTTAATCGCCGCATCGTCGGAGGGATGAGTACATTGAGTGCAGCGATCGGTTCGAGTGTTAGCGCCTCCATTTCTAAGTGGGCGCGTTGCAGTGCTGCAAGAAGCGACTCGACGACAAGTTTCGGTAAAAATGTGGCGATGACTTCAACGCTCGCTTCCTCTCCTTGTTGATCAATTAAGCTACCGATTTCTTCGCCATCAATTTCATAGCGCGTCACCGAATAACCGACGCAGTAATAATGATGACTTTTTTCATTCGATGATTTTTCCGCTAACGTCATTTGTGCTTGTTGAACGGCGGCGAGTTCTAAATACATCACATCTTCATGAGTTAAAAGCGGCTTACCTTTGATTGAAATCGTCGTTTTTCCTTTTTCTGTTTTTAATGAACGACCTGCTGCTGCGACGCATACACGTGTAAGAGGCCCATGACGTTCCTCTAACGTTTTTTTTATATCGATAATGACTTTTGAAACAGCAAGTACGTCATGAATTTGCCCGTCAAGCATTGCCCGTTCTTCATGTTCTTTGATGACAATGTCTTCAACTTGATATTGTCCGTCTGTTTCCTTTAAAATAATGCCAACTACTGAACGAGTGCCAATATCTAATGCAAAAATCAAGCTTCCCACCTTCTTTTTTTGAAAATTAAAAAATTCTTTATTGCTTAAACGCGTTTTATAAATAAAGGGGTGACAACTTTATCCACTTCGTTTATAATAATCTCTAATTATATAGAAATGTACCACATTTTTTAGCTTATATAAAGAAAGGATGAGATGAATGAGTAACGAACGATTAGATGAGCTGAGAGCAAAGGTTGATGAGTTAAACTTACAGTTGTTAAAGTTAATTAATGAACGTGGACGTCTTGTTCAAGAAATTGGGAAAATTAAAGATGCGCAAGGGACGTATTTTTATGATCCTGTTCGTGAAAGAAAAATGTTGGATTTAATTTTAGAACATAACGATGGCCCGTTTGATACGGCGACGTTAAAACATATTTTTAAAGAAATTTTTAAAGCAGGCCTTGATTTACAAGAAGACGATCATAAAAAAGCATTGCTCGTATCAAGAAAGAAAAAGCCGGAAAATACAATTGTCGATGTGAAAGGGGAAAAAATCGGCGATGGCAATCAATATTTTGTCATGGGACCATGCGCCGTTGAAAGCTATGAACAAGTGGCGGAAGTCGCACAAGCAATCAAGCGTCACGGTTTAAAATTGTTGCGAGGGGGAGCTTATAAACCACGCACATCACCGTACGACTTCCAAGGTCTTGGAGTAGAAGGATTAAAAATTTTAAAACGTGTAGCAGATGAATTCGATTTAGCGGTTATTAGTGAAATTGTGACGCCTGCAGATATTGAAACAGCGCTTGACTATATTGATGTCATTCAAATCGGGGCGCGCAATATGCAAAACTTTGAGTTGCTGAAAGCGGCTGGGCAAGTGAACAAACCGGTGTTGTTAAAGCGTGGATTAGCTGCAACGATTGAAGAATTTATTCATGCCGCAGAGTACATTATGTCGCAAGGAAACGGACAAATCATTTTATGTGAACGTGGCATTCGCACATATGAAAAAGCGACGCGCAACACGCTTGACATTTCTGCAGTGCCGATTTTGAAAAAGGAAACGCATTTACCTGTCTTTGTTGATGTGACACATTCGACAGGGCGTCGAGATTTACTTTTACCTTGTGCGAAAGCAGCGCTTGCGATTGGAGCGGATGGCGTCATGGCTGAAGTGCATCCTGATCCTGCTGTGGCGTTATCTGATTCCGCACAACAGATGGATATTGACCAATTCAATGAGTTTATGGAAGAATTAAAATCATTTCAAAAACAATTTGTAAAAGCATAACGAGAAGAAGCTGGTGATTTGTTCGCCAGCTTTTCTTATGAATTTATTTGTGAAAACGTTGCACTTAGGTAATCATTTATCGTATGATATTTTTACATAAAATTGCGATGTACGACAGTTTTCGATATATAGAGCGCTGAAAAGGAGTGTGTATGTGATGAATGTAACAATTTATGATGTAGCAAGAGAAGCAAACGTGTCGATGGCGACCGTTTCACGTGTAGTAAACGGGAACCCAAACGTAAAGCCTTCTACACGCAAAAAAGTATTAGAAGTCATTGAGCGACTCGGATATCGTCCAAATGCGGTGGCGCGCGGATTGGCAAGTAAAAAGACGACGACGGTCGGAGTCATTATTCCAGATATATCAAGCATTTTCTTTGCGGAAATGGCTCGCGGCATCGAAGATATTGCAACAATGTATAAGTATAACATTATTTTAAGCAATTCAGATCAAAATAAAGAAAAAGAGCTGCATTTATTAAATACAATGCTTGCGAAACAAGTCGATGGCATTTTATTTATGGGTGGCGATGTCACGGAAGAGCATGTCGAGCAGTTTAAAAAGTCAGATGTACCGATTGTATTAGCTGCAACGATTGAAAAAAACAATATTATTCCGTCCGTCAATATTGACTATGAGCAAGCTGCATATGATGCAGTACATATGTTAATCGAAAAAGGACATAAACGGATTGCTTATGTGACAGGACCGTTAAATGATCCAATTAACGGACTGAAAAAATTAGCTGGTTATCGCCGCGCTTTAGAAGAAGCGAATATTGCTTATGATGATGAACTTGTTGTTGAAGGCGACTACACGTATGATTCAGGAATGGAAGCGTATGAAAAACTAGCCGAACTTGCCCAGCGACCAACAGCGGTTTTTGTTGGGACAGATGAAATGGCGCTCGGTGTCATTCATGGAGCACAAGACCGCGGTGTGCGCATTCCAGATGAATTAGAAGTAGTCGGTTTTGATAACACTCGTTTAGCGACAATGGTTCGCCCGAAGCTGACGACAGTCGTACAGCCAATGTACGATATCGGTGCGGTGGCGATGCGTTTATTAACAAAATATATGAACAAAGAACATGTGGACAATCACATTGTTGTATTACCACATCGAATTGAATATCGCGATTCGACAAAATCATAAAGAGGCAGAAGCCTCTTTATGATTTTTTTTTTATAAATTTAATCGTTGCTTATTGCTTCGAATTGGTTGAAGTGCTTTCATGACAGTTTGGGCATTTTTTTCTGTAATTTCTGCCTTTCTCGGAATGGGTGGATATAAGTCGTCCGGGTCATCCCACTCGAGCGGTAAAGAAACAGGGGAGTGTTGTTGCCAGCGAGCAATCCATTCTTTCGGTAAAGGCCCAGAAATATCGGATTGTTCTGTCATTTCAAGCCATAATAGCGCCCATGCACGCGGAACAACGCGCCAAATGTCGTATCCTCCGCCACCGACTGCAATCCAACGACCGTTGCAATATTGATGAGCAATTTGATGTGCGAGTTTTGGAATTTCACGATAAATGCGCATCGTCGCACATAAATGAGTTAACGGATCGTAATAGTGAGCATCCACACCGTTTTGGGTTAAAATGACGTCAGGCCGAAAGAAGTCGGCGATTTCCATGAGTGCGTCCTTATATGCTGCTAGCCAAGACTCATCTTCTGTAAATGCGTCGACAGGAATGTTAAATGAGTAGCCATATCCTTTCCCTTGTCCACGTTCATTCACATTTCCTGTACCAGGGAATAAGTAACGTCCTGTTTCGTGAATGGAAAATGTGCAAACATTTGGGTCGTCATAAAACGTCCATTGTACCCCATCACCATGATGGGCATCTGTGTCGACGTATAAGACGCGGACACCGTATTTTTCTTGCATATATTTAATGGCGACAGAACTGTCATTATAAATGCAAAATCCGGATGCTTTGCCGCGGAATCCATGATGAAGCCCTCCGCCTAAACTGAGCGCATGCTCAGCTTTTCCAGAAAGCACGTAATCAACGGCTGTTAATGTTCCCCCAACAAGAAGGGCGCTCGCTTCATGCATGTTTGGAAAAATAGGTGTATCTTCCGTTCCTAAGCCATAATTGATTGCAATTTCTTCTGAAAGTAGTCCTTTCCCCGCTTTTTTTACTGCTTCAATATAATCCATATCGTGAACAAGAGCTAGTTCTTCATCTGTGGCAAGACGCGGTGCTACAATTTGTGAATCGTGGAGCGCACCAACCGTTTGTAATAAGTCATACGTTAGTTTGACGCGCAATTGGTTGAACGGATGGCGATCATGGAATTTATACGTTTGAAACGCATCGGAATAAATGAATACGCTATTTTTGCTCATGATGAAACCCCCGGCAAGTTTGGCCACAATACGTCGTATCCTTGCGCTTTTAAATCTTCAATAATCGCCATCGGGTTCATTGTTTGAATACGAAACACGAGCACTTTATACTTTTCATCTTGATCAGGATATACGAGAACACTTGAAATATTAATGTTTCTTTTTTGAAACATGGAAGTGACTTCACTTAACATCCCCGTTCGGTTCGGCACTTTAATTTCAATTTGCGAACCGGGCTGATGAGCCCCTGTTAATTGTACGAGCGTATATAACAAATCGCTCTCTGTAATAATGCCGACAAGTTTATTTTCTTTGACGATTGGCATGCAGCTGATGCGATGTTCGTAAAATAAAGCCGCCACTTCTTCGACAAAATCAAGCGGGTGACCTGTAATGACGTTTGTTTTCATAATGGTGCTTAACGGCTTTTGTAAATCTTCTAGATGCTCATTGGCATGGAAAATCGATGGACTTGCATCGCGTAAATCACGATCGGTGACGATTCCAATGACATGATATTCATCATCAACAATTGGTAAGTGACGAATGTTTTTTTGCTTCACAATGCTTAGCGCATCGGCAATTGTATTTGACGGCTTTAATGCGATGACATCCGTTTTCATCATTTGTTCGACAATCATTTCCCCATCCCCTTTGTTTTAATACATAAAGCGGTTCATAAAGCGAAGTTGATCAAACTTTTGAATTGATTGTTGATCGACGCGCTTCCCAATACGCGCCATTAAGCAGTTAGCCGGATGTGAACAAATTTCAGGGTCGTCCGTTGCATACCAGACAAGTCCGCCCGCGTTCATCATTTTCTCCATTACTTTTCGATATTCCCATACGTTCAAACCAGTTCGTTTTAAATCCCAATGCCAATAGTATTCGGTCGTAATAATGATGTAATCTTCCATCGCATCGTCCATCATAGCCACTTTCAATAAATTTTTCCCGACACCACACCCTCGAAAGTCTGGAATGACTTCGATTGCCCCGAGCTCAATTAAATTTTCCATCTTCCCTTGTGACCATCTTTCAAGGGGGTCAGGATATAAAAAGGTGACGTAGCCAACGATCGTGTGACCGTGGCGGGCAATAATAATTCGCCCTTCAGGAAGGCCTGCAATTTCAATGAGCGCTTGATGTTGTTGGTGCGGTTGCCGAAACGCTGTTAAATCATGATGAAATTCATAGCTAGCCAACTTTTCTGGGGAAATCGGCCCTTCAATAATTAACGTTCCTTTCGGTGTTTTTAATTGTTTTGCGTTATATGTTTTTTTATGCTCCATTGCCCCACCGCCTACTGAAATAATCTCACTTCAATTATACATAAAAAAATAAAAATTAAATCGTTTTCATAATAAACATTAATGAAAATTTTTTAAAAATTGAGAAATTGTTTATAGTATAATATAATACGAATGTAAACACTTTCAAACAAGGGGGAGTTTGGGATGATTAAGGTGGAAACGCTACCAGTCATTCAAGGGGATTTCAACTTGAAAAACTACGAAGAAACGTATAAAACGTTTGACTGGTCTGAAGCAGAAAAGCATTTTTCGTGGTATGAAACAGGAAAAGTAAACATGGCGTACGAAGCGATTGACCGTCATGTAGAAACGTTCCGAAAAAACAAAGTGGCTCTTTATTATCGTGACGCGACAAGAGAAGAAAAGTACACATTTAAAGAAATGAAGGAGTTTTCAAACAAAGTAGCCAACGTGTTAAAAGAAGTGGCCGATGTAGAAAAAGGTGATCGCGTCTTCATTTTTATGCCTCGTTCGCCTGAACTGTACTTTTCTGTGCTTGGAGCGATTAAGCTTGGCGCAATCGTCGGACCTCTTTTTGAAGCGTTTATGGAAGGGGCAGTACGTGACCGTTTAGAAGATAGCGAGGCGAAAGTCATTATTACGACACCTGAGCTTTTACCACGTGTACCTGTCAATGAGCTACCAGCATTAAAGTACGTATTTTTAGTTGGAGATGACATTAAAGAAGAAGGACCGTTTTTTGACTTGAAAAAACGGATGAACGCAGCAAGCAAACATTTTCAGATTGAATGGGTCGGACGCGAGGATGGACTCATTTTACATTATACATCTGGTTCAACAGGAAAACCAAAAGGCGTACTGCATGTGCATAACGCGATGATTCAACATTATCAAACGGCAAAATGGGTATTAGATTTAAAAGAAGATGATGTGTATTGGTGCACGGCTGATCCAGGCTGGGTGACAGGAACATCGTACGGCATTTTCGGTCCATGGCTTTGTGGGGCTTCAAACGTCATTGTAGGTGGCCGCTTTAATCCTGAAGCGTGGTATAAAACGATCGAAGATTATGGCGTGACGGTATGGTATAGTGCACCGACAGCTTTCCGCATGTTGATGGGGGCTGGCGATGAATTAGTGAAAAAGTTTAATTTAAGCTCACTTCGCCATATTTTAAGCGTTGGGGAACCTTTAAACCCAGAAGTCGTCCGTTGGGGAATGAAAGTGTTCAATCGCCGTATTCATGATACATGGTGGATGACAGAAACAGGGGCACAACTCATTTGTAACTATCCGTGTATGGAAATTAAACCGGGATCGATGGGGAAACCAATTCCGGGAGTAAAAGCTGCAATCGTTGACGATCAAGGAAATGAGTTACCGCCATATCGCATGGGCAATTTGGCGATTAAAAAAGGTTGGCCTTCGATGATGCGCGCGATTTGGAACAATCCACAAAAATATGAGTCGTACTTCTTACCGGGTGATTGGTATGTATCTGGCGATTCGGCATATATGGATGAAGATGGATATTTCTGGTTCCAAGGACGAATTGATGATGTCATCATGACAGCGGGAGAACGTGTTGGTCCGTTCGAGGTGGAAAGCAAACTCGTTGAACATCCTGCAGTTGCAGAGGCAGGTGTCATCGGAAAGCCAGATCCGGTGCGCGGTGAAATTATTAAAGCGTTTGTTGCTCTTCGCGAAGGGTACGAGCCATCAGAAGAATTAAAAGAAGATATTCGTAACTTTGTGAAAAAAGGTTTAGCTGCGCATGCCGCACCACGTGAAATCGAGTTTCGTGATAAGTTACCAAAAACGAGAAGTGGAAAAATTATGCGCCGCGTTTTGAAAGCTTGGGAACTAAACTTACCGACAGGCGATTTATCAACAATGGAAGACTAAAAAATCGGGCATGGCCCGATTTTTTAGTTTGTTGATGGCTGTTCTTCTGCTGGTTGCTCATTTGTTGGTTGCTCAGGTTGTATAGCAGGCAACATGCGAATGATATTAGATGGATTCGATTCCAATCCAGCAATATCAACAGCCGTCACGTAATATATTCCTTGTTTTAACGGTATGTTTTTTTGTTCGCCTTTACGTATTGTTGCGATAACTTGAAACGTAGCTGTTTCGGATGCCGCATAATATACTCGATAACCAATGACGTCTTGTTCATGATGTTCGTTCCAAACGAGTGCCGTTCCTTTTTGTTGCGCAGCTAGTGGATCCGGTTTTTTCCCGTTTTCTTGAAGCGTTTTTGCCACAAATACATGTTTCCATTTATCGTTTTGCGGGAGTAATTTGCTCAAATCTTTTATATGCTGAATGCCCCACTGTTCAAGTAACGAAGCGTCAATCATTACGCCTTCTTTTGTAAATTCTTTCGGTGTTGTCGGTAAAGAGGCATATCGCTCTCCATTTAATTCAACGAAAGCTCCGCTAATCAAATACGTATCTTCTGTTTTCGGCACAAATGCCGTATTGAATAAATCGCTTTCGATCAGTCCGAATCGTTTACATGTTTCTGATGGGAGCAATCCAGAAATTGCACAATATGAGCGTTGAACAATTCCTCCAGGCATATGGAATCGTTCTTTCGGAGCGATTAGTTCTGGGCGAATATCGTACGCCCCATTCATCAGTTGCGCCCATAGCAATAAGTTTCTTTGGGAATATGATAGCCCTTTATAGCTTTTCTCAAGCGGTTTTGGTGTATCGTATCCCATCCAAGTGCCTAACGTGACATTCGGATTTGTCGCGACAAACCAAGCGTCCTTTGTGTTTTGACTCGTCCCTGTTTTTCCCGCCCAATCTGCTGAAAATTTTAACTTGCCATTTAAAAAAGAAGCTGTACCTGAGCGAATGACGTCGCGCATCATATCGATTGTTAAATACGCTGTTTGAGGTGAAAACACTTCGATTGGTTTTGGCTCGTGTTCATATACAACGTTCCCATTTTTATCAACAATTTTTTCAATTAAATACGCGTCGATGAATTTCCCACCATTTGCAAACGTTGCGTATGCATTGACGTTTTCTTCAATCGTTACCCCTTTTGTTAGCCCACCGAGCGCAAGAGATAAATTATATCCGTCTCCCGTCGTTAAGCTTGTGAAGCCCATTTTTTCTAAATATGAAATGGGTCGTTGATCGATGATGCGAGCATACGTGCGAATGGCAGGAATGTTATACGATTTTTTTAGCGCGTGACGAACAGATGTTAAGCCGTGTGTTTTACCATCCGCATTTTTGGGGCGATATGGACCTTGTTGCGTTGGAATTTCTAAATCAATATCTGGAATGACAGATCCCGGTTGAATAATGCCCATTTCCATCGCTGGTGCATAAACGAGAAGCGGCTTCATCGTTGAACCGTTCGAACGGTATGCTTGAGTTGCGTGATTCAGTTGTTCCCGTTTATAATCTCGTCCACCGACAAAGCTAATGATGCGTCCGGTTTTGTTTTCGATCAAAATCGCCCCGACTTCTACCGGCTGACGGACGGAAATGATTTGTTCCGTTTTTTCGTCTCTTTTTCGAACAACTGTATCGCTTCCGAAGTACGGATATTTTTCAACAATCGCTTTCATTCGTTCATATATGTCTTTATCGATCGTTGTGTAAATCGTATAGCCGTTTTGACGTAATTGCTTTTCTGCTTTTTCCGCATATTCTTTATATAACTGGTCGTTTGAGCGCACATCTTGCCGATCGTATCCATCTTTTTTTGCTAGTAAATCAATAAAAATATCTTTCGCACGACGTTCGATTTCAAACGTCAGCCATGGATATTTTTCCACTGGGGATGGCAAGGAAGAAACAAAATCTTTCGTAACGTCGTATGCTAGTGCGTCTTTATATTGCTCTTCTGAAATGTATCCAGCTTTTTTCATGCGCGTTAATACCGTTTTCATCCGATTTAGCGCGGGAGATAAATCGCTTTTTAACTCGCCTTCGCTAGTGAACGGTGTATAGCGAAACGGACTTTGTGGTAGCCCTGCTAAAAAAGCCGCTTGCGGTAATGTTAATTGTTTTGCATCGATGCCGAAAACACCCTTTGCGGCGGCTTGGACGCCGGCAATATTTCGCCCAGATGCGTTTCTCCCGAAAGGTACAACGTTAATGTACGCTTCTAAAATTTCATCTTTAGAAAAAAACTTCTCAAGCCGTAAAGCGAGCAACACTTCTTTTGCTTTTCGCTCAAATGACACTTCACTTGTTAAAATTTGATTTTTTACAAGCTGCTGTGTTAATGTACTCCCTCCGCTACGCGTCGAGGAGTTTGTCGCTTCTTGGAAGATGGCACGTATAATGGCTTTTGGTACAACCCCTTTATGTTCATAAAAATGTTCATCTTCTGTAGCGATGACCGCTTGAATGAAGTAAGGGGAAACTTGTGAAAGTTTGACTTCATCGCGTTCTAAATCTGAACGGAAATAGCCAAGATATTCACGATTGGCAAAATAAATATGGGTTGTTTCTTCATAGTTATAAATATCTTTTTTCATTTCTTTGTAAGGAATCGGCTTAGCATCTTTCACAAGCGAGGCGAAATATCCCGCACCGACACCGAAGGCAAAACTGAACGCGCATAAACATGCGATCAATATAATTAAACATACATTCCAAATGACTTCGTATGTAATCGTGAAATGGCGCCATAGTTTTTGCCATGAAAATCGGACTTGTTTTTCTGACATAGTGACCTCCCATCCGAATTGTATTTTCATCATTATATCATAATTTGTCTTTCCGTATCGGAAAATGTCTAAATTTGTTTGAAGATCTTGACAACAGTTGATGTTTTATGATAAAAGAGGGTATATTGACATGTGAATAATCGAGCGATGAGCGGAACGAGTAGTGCTTATCTCCCTGCTGACAGAGAGCTAGTGGTTGGTGCGAACTAGCGTACAGGTAAGCATGAATTACCTCCGTGAGCATCTTTTGCGAACAGCTTGTGCGAAAGTAGCAAAAGACGGTATAAGCCGTTATATCAATGAAGCGAGAGGACATATATGTTCTCTAAGTAGGGTGGTACCGCGATGAAACTCGTCCCTTCATATGAAGGACGGGTTTTTTTGTTTCCATAACAAACGGAAAGGGTGGTTCAAATGGATTTGCTTCAAGATTTACAATTTCGCGGTTTAATTAATCAAATGACAGATGAGGATGGACTCAAAGCATTGCTAGCAGAAGAAAGTGTAAAAGTATATTGCGGTTTTGATCCAACGGCAGATAGTTTGCATATCGGTCATTTGCTTCCGATTTTAATGTTACGTCGCTTCCAACAAGCTGGTCACCAGCCGATTGCGCTCGTCGGTGGGGCAACAGGATTGATTGGAGATCCGAGTGGAAAAAAAGCAGAGCGAAAATTAAATGAAAAAGAAACGGTCGCTCATTACAGTGAGCGGATTAAACAACAGTTAAGCCGCTTTTTAGATTTTGACAATGAAAACAATCCGGCGATTATCGCAAATAACTACGAATGGATCGGTTCGCTTGATGTTATTACATTTTTGCGTGATGTCGGGAAAAACTTTGGAATTAACTACATGCTTGCGAAAGAATCTGTACAGTCGCGATTAGAAACAGGAATTTCTTTTACAGAGTTTAGTTATATGATTTTGCAGGCATACGACTTTTTGAAACTGTATGAAATGTATAACTGCAAGTTGCAAGTTGGTGGAAGTGACCAGTGGGGGAACATTACGGCTGGGCTAGAACTAATCCGAAAAACAGAAGAAGATGCAAAAGTGTTTGGATTAACTGTTCCGCTCGTAACAAAAGCAGACGGAACGAAGTTTGGTAAAACAGAAGGTGGAGCGGTATGGCTTGATGCTGACAAAACGTCCCCATATGAGTTTTACCAATTTTGGATTAATACAGATGACCGTGATGTTGTAAAATATTTGAAATACTTTACGTTTTTATCGCACGAAGAAATTATGGAATTAGAAAAACAAACAGCTGAAGCGCCGGAAAAACGGGCAGCACAAAAAGCATTAGCTGCGGAGATGACGCGTCTCGTTCATGGGGAAGAAGCGTTGCAACAGGCGATGAACATTTCTGAAGCACTCTTTAGCGGAGAAGTAGAAAAATTAACAGCAAATGAGATTGAACAAGGTTTTAAAGATGTACCATCGTATGTATGTCATGAAAAGGAAGTGGCGCTTGTTGATTTGCTCGTAGCGAGTGGCATTTGTCCATCGAAACGTCAAGCGCGCGAGGACGTAGCGAATGGAGCGATTTACGTGAACGGCGAGCGCATGCAAGACGTAAATAAAATCATGACAGAAGAAAATCGCATCGAAGGTCGCTTTACGATTATTCGCCGCGGCAAGAAAAAATATTATTTAATCCGTTATGCATAAAAAATCCTCTCTGCTTCGGCAGAGAGGATTTTTTATTAACGTGAGTAGAACTCGACGATTAATGCTTCGTTAATTTCTGCAGGCAATTCAGAGCGTTCAGGTAAACGAGTGTAAGTACCTTCTAATTTGTCCGCATCAAGCGTTAAGTAGTCAGGTACGAAGTTGTTTACTTCAAGCGCTTCTTTAATAATTTGAAGGTTGCGAGATTTTTCGCGAACAGAAATCGTTTGACCTGGTTTTACACGATAAGATGGAATGTTCACGCGGCTGCCATCAACTAAAATATGACCGTGGTTAACTAATTGGCGAGCTTGACGGCGAGTGCGCGCGAAACCTAAACGGTAAACAAGGTTGTCTAAACGAGATTCAAGCAAGATCATGAAGTTTTCACCATGTTTACCAGCCATTTTACCAGCTTCTTCGAACGTTTTACGGAATTGGCGTTCGTTTACACCGTACATATGGCGAAGTTTTTGCTTCTCTTGAAGCTGCATACCATATTCAGATAATTTTTTGCGTTGTCCTGGACCATGTTGACCTGGTGGGTACGGACGTTTTTGTAATTCTTTACCTGTACCGCTCAATGAAATGCCAAGGCGGCGAGAAATTTTCCATGTTGGACCTGTATAACGAGCCATAAATGCTCCTCCTTTGTTTTTATTTTTGGTAAAATAAAAACAGTCGTGCCTCACCATTTATCGCCATTTTGTTTTCATGTATCCTCGCCCTAGCAGCTGAGAGTTACACGATACAACCTCCAATTAGAGAATGACGCTCTCTATGGGGAACAAAATGGACATACAAATGTGAGCACAAAGGCTGCAATATTTTACACAAAGGCTATTATAGTTTTTTTTCGCGTCTAAGTCAACAATTTTTGTATAGTCTTTATAATAAGGAGTATGGTATGATATAATTGATAGGTCCTCAGTTTTAGAAATATGACAGAAACTCTCATTTTTTTATTTATATGGTTCATACATATAATAGAGAGGAAGTATGTGCGGGTGAGTGAAAAAAATGAACATTCAAGAACACGATCAATACGCCATATTTAAACAAAAGTTTTTCGATTGGTTTTTAACAGAAGAAGATTTTACGAATTTACCTCGCATCATCCAAGCGCTGATCACCTTATTGCAAAAAGAGTTTCACTTGTTAGACGTCACGTTTTATGTGCTTAACCCGTTTAAACACGCTTTTGAACCTGAAGTAACGACAAATCACATCATTGAACAGCAACAAGAAAAATATATGATTCCATTTGATGATCAGCTAAAACAACAGTTTGATGATGTTGTCGTCATCGATGATGAAAGCGAAATCAAAACCGTTCAGTTTGGTATACATTTTTCAGAAGATTCACTCGGTCTTATTCGTTTTCAGCTTCATGTGCGAGATATGATACCGAGGTCGTTAATTAAACAAATGAGACAAGACTTTTTAAAAGTGTTTGCTCGCATTCGCAAAGTGTCTGAAGTATTAAGTGAGGAAAAAAGATATGAACAATTGCATCGAGCGGCAACAAAAATTCATGCGTCTATGAATATTGGGGATGTACTTGAAGAAATTGTAAAAACGTTAAAAGAAGTGTATCCGACGTTTACGTTTCATTTGTTTTTATCTTATGACAGCACAACAGACCGAGATTTGCCGATTAAATTACTTACATTTGAAAATGAAGATGAGCACATGGGGGCAATGCAAGCGTATGTTACTGGACAAATTCAGCTTCACGATTCGCTCGTTCATAAAAAGTCTGTAATTTATGCCCCGATTAAAGGAGCCCAAGGCATTTACGGGGTGATCGAAATGATTGCTCCGACAATTATGGAGTTGCCAGAACGAGAAATGCGCTTTATTTCCTTATTAGCAAATACAGCTGGCAGCGCATTAGAGAATGCAAAATTATACGAACAATCAAAACGATTAATTGCTGATTTACAACTCATTAACGAGACGATTCACCACTTAAACACGAACTTACGCTTCCAAGACGCCTTGCAGTTTATGATTGAAAAAATTAAAACGTCATTTGATGCGGAAGAAGTCGGTTTTATTATTTTGCAAGAAAAAGAGCGTAAAGTACTTCCTGGAAGTACGGCATTTTTCCAATCACGCGAAGCAAAGGCATATGTAGATTTCGTTTTCCACCGCATTCAACATCCGCGGGATAATTTATTTTTAGGTGATGTAAAAATTCATAGCGATCATGCGAAACGTTTTCGTTCGCTTATGGCCGTACCGATGATGCGCGGAATGATGAAAGGTGTAGCGATCGTGCTACATCAAGAGGCGTACCACTTTTCGTTTGATATGTTTAAATTGTTACAATCACTTATCCATCATTCCACGTTGGCGTTTACAAACGCAGCATTGCGTGAAGAGCTTGAACGAATGGTCATTACAGATCGGCTAACAAATTTATATGCACGTCATTATTTAGATGAACGTATTCAACGTTCGATGGAAGAGGATGGATTAGGTACATTTATTTTAATAGATATTGATAATTTCAAAAAAATAAACGATACGTATGGGCATCAAGTAGGGGATGAAATTATTATTCAAGTAGCAAATATTATTAAAGCAAACATTCGCCAAAATGACATCGGAGCTCGATGGGGAGGAGAAGAACTCGCCATTTATTTACCGAAAGTGTCCATTAATGCAGGTTTATCGATTGCGAACCGCTTAGTACAAAAAGTTCGTGAGTTAACAAGCCCACCGGTGACGATTTCTTGTGGGGTATCGTACTGGAAGAAAAATCGTGCGGACTCTGTGAAAGAGCTATTTAATCGTGCCGATGAAGCGTTATATACAGCGAAACGGACAGGAAAAAACCGCGTCGTTGTTCAAGAATATTAAAAAGAGGCCAAATATTTCGGCCTCTTTCTTATATGTTAACATATTGAATAAGCGTTTCAACAAAACGTTGTAAATACTGTTCGTCTACCTCATCGAAACGATTTTTGATTGGGCTGTCAATATCAAGCACACCAATGACACGGCCGCTTTTTATCATCGGAACGACAATTTCAGATTGAGATGCAGCATCGCATGCGATGTGACCTGGAAACGTATGAACGTCCGCCACACGCACGGTTCGTTTTTCGGCCGCTGCTGTTCCGCATACGCCTTTGCCAAATGGAATGCGCACGCATGCGGGCAATCCTTGAAACGGTCCGAGAACAAGTTCATTTCCTTCTGTCATATAAAAACCGACCCAGTTAATATCGTGTAAAAAGTAGTTCAATAAAGCAGAAGCATTGGCTAAGTTCGCTACAACATTTTTTTCATCTGAAATTAATGCTTTCAATTGGTCGATGACAAGTGCATAATTTTCTTCTCTTGTCCCTGTGTATGTTTGTGCATGAAACATGTATTCCACTCCTTTATATCAACATATGTTCAATTCCTTGGTGAAGGCCAGCAACCGAGTGAGCATCTGAACCGTACACGAGCGGAATGCCGCGTTTTAACGCTTCTTTTACGACCCAATGAGGCGGATACGGCTCTAAGCAGAGCGGTTTCGTTGTGCCGGCACCGTTGTAGTCAAGTTCTAGTTGACGATTTTTCATTTCATCTAGAATACGTGTGATGATTTTGTTGTCATCATATTCACACGGGTATGCTCGATGAAACTTACGAACGAGCGTGATATGTCCGATACGTTTTGGTTTGTATGGTCCTAAATCGGCAACAACAGAAGCGAGAACGGTGTTATAATACGCATCATACACTCGTTCAACTGAACCAAACGATGCAACGATGTTTCCAAACATGTCCTCGCTATAATCGATACACATGTACTGATTGTCAATGTGCAAAAAATGAACGGATAAAATGCTATCGTCTAATTGTGGGCCGATTTTATTTAAAAATGTTTTCGTTTCTTGTTCATATCCGACAATGAAATCAACTTCTAATCCGACATGAATACGAATATGCCTTTCGTACTGTTTTTTTAATGATTGTAAAATTGATACGTACGACGCTAGTTGTTCTTCTTTCATCGCGCTATCTTGATAAGGGGTTGGATCGATAAATCCTTTCGGAAGCGGTGCGTGTTCGGTAAATGAAATATCTGTATAACCAAGCGAAATGGCCTTTTCGATATATTCATGCAACGCATCGTCACTTCCGTGAGGACAAAACGGTGTATGAATATGCCCGTCACGCACGTTTTTCACCTCTTTTGGCGCAAAATTCGACAAAATCACGTTTTTTTAGGAAAAAAATTAAAATTTTTGCTCAAAAAATGTTGCTAACATGGTATCATAAAATCATTGAAAAGAAAATGCCTTCTCCATAAAAAAGAAAGCTTGACAACAAGGAGGCCCATTATGGAATTTGTAGCGATTAGTGCGCTCCTCTTTATTGGAGGACTTACATATACATACGTGTACCGAAAACGTTTATATAAACAAATCGATCAATTAGAACAATGGAAAATTTCTTTAATGAATCGCCCCGTACCAGAAGAAATGGCGAAAATTAAGGCATTAAATATGATGGGGGAAACAGAGCAGCTGTTTGAAAAATGGCGGAACGAATGGGATGATATTGTCGCTGTTCAACTGCCAAACATAGAAGAGAAGTTGTTTGATATTGAGGAAGCAGTGGTCAAATATCGGTTTATGAAAGCGAAAGATGCGTTACAGCAAACAAAACAGCAGCTTCAAGAAATTGAAGGGAGCATTCAACGCATTTTATTAGAGTTACAAGAATTAGTTGGAAGTGAAGAGAAAAATCGTGAAGAAATTGAACAGTTAAAGGAAAAGTATCGCCAAGTAAAAAAAGCGATGCTTACTCAACGTCATACATTCGGGCGCACGGAAACTGCGCTTGAATCGCGATTAAATACTCTTCAACAACAATTTCAAACATTTGAACAGCTAACGGCGGAAGGGAATTATTTAGCTGCCCGTGAAGTAGTGTTGCTCATTCAAAATGAATTAAATGAGTTGAATCGTTTTATTGAACAAATTCCGCTTTTACTTAGCGATGCGCAAGTTGAAATTCCAGCACAACTTGACAATATTGTCGAAGGGTATCGTGAACTGTTAGAAAAAGGGTATGTGCTTGACCATCTTCCAGTTGACAAAGAAGTGGAGGCGATCCGCGGAAAAGTGTCAGAAGTGCTTGCGCTGTTAGAAACGCTTGCTGTCGATGAAGCAGAAAAGCTTCTTCGAGAAGCACAAGAAGATGTTGACACGTTGTACGATTTGTTAGAGAAAGAAGTGTATGCGGAACGCTTCGTTCATGATGAAACGGAAAAAATTGAGCAAACGCTTTACGAGTTAGAAGAAGAAACGAAAGAAACGCGCGATGAAACGTTGTTTGTTCAGCAAAGCTATCATTTATCACAAAGTGATCTTGACAAATATCGACACATTGAAAAGCAAGTGCAACAATTGATGAAGCGATTTATGTTAATTCAAACGAAAATGATTGAGGAACGTTTAGCTTACTCGCTTATTCGTGAAGAGTTGGAGGAAATTTTAGCGCAAATTGCTGCGGTGAAAGAAAAGCACGCCCAGTTTCGAGAGCACTTATATGCGCTAAGGAAAGATGAATTAGCAGCGCGTGAGAAATTAGCAGAAATGAAAAAACAATTGTCTGAAGCGATTCGGCTCGTGAAAAAAAGCAAACTTCCTGGGTTACCGGAATCTTATATGTTGCAAGTGAGCGAGGCGCGTGAAAGCTTAACGCGTGTGTCGCTTACATTAGACGGAAAGCCGTTAAATATGGAGGCCGTTCATCAAGCGCTAGACGAGGCGATCTTGTTTGTGCAACATGTATGTGACCAAACAAAAGAAATGATTGAACAAGCTCGATTGGCTGAACAAGTCATTCAGTATGGAAACCGTTACCGTCGTCGTTTCCAAGCGGTGAAAGAAGGATTAGAGGAAGCGGAGCAGTTGTTCCGACGATACGAATACGAATTAGCCTTACAAAAGGCGATTGCTACGGTAGAGCAAGTGGAGGAAGGAGCGTTTGAACGTATTCGTGAGTGGTTAAAAGAAAACGAGTGAAAGGGAATCCCTTCACTCGTTTTTAACTTGCTTTTCTTTCGGTACGTGTGACATGATTTGTTTTGTTTAGCAACAAACCGATCAAGCCACCGACGAGCGCCGGTGTGAGCCAACCAATTCCTTGTTCAAACAAAGGCAATGTTTTTTCGTATACGTGTAAAATGGCTGATACATCAAATCCCGCTGTTTTTAGCCCATCAACGACGCTAACAAGAAATGTACCAGCAATCGCTCCGATGTAAACCGTTTGTTTCCCGCCAAAATAGTCATGTAAAAACGATAAAGCGACAAGAGTAATGGCTAACGGATAAATGATAATAAGCACAGGAATGGATAACGAAATAAGTTTTGTTAAACCGACATTTGCGATGAACGCGCTAAAGACGCTCATCACGATGACGAGCATTCGATAAGAGAACTTTGGCGAAATTTTCGAAAAATAGCTTGCGCACGATGATAATAAACCGACAGATGTCGTTAAGCACGCAAGCATAATAATAACCGATAAGATGGCTGTCCCGGCTTGCCCAAATAAGTAAGTGGCTGCTTGGCTAATAATTTCTCCGCCGTTATCGCGATAACCAATCGCCTGCACGCTTGATGAGCCGATGAAAGCGAGCGATAAATAAACGAGCGTTAGTCCAGAGGCAGCAATGAGCCCAGCTTGAATGCAAAGTTTTGTCAGTTGTTTTTTGTTTGTTATTCCTTTTTGTTGAATAGCTTGAATGACAATAATACCAAAAACGAGCGCAGCAATGGCATCCATCGTCAAATATCCGTCAATAAACCCTTTAAATAACGGAGCATGTGCGTAGGCATCGGTTGGTTTTTGGATCTCGCCCATAGGTGTCCATATACTTTTGATAAAAAACAAAGTAAGACCGACAAGTAAAAGCGGCGTTAATAACTTACCGATGCGATCAACTAATTTCGATGGATTTAACGCCAACCAAAGCGATACAATGAAGTAAATGACTGTATACGCGGCTAACATGATAGAACGATCGGCTGTTTCAGGTAAAAATGGTGTCACCCCAATTTCAAACGAGACAGTCCCTGTACGTGGAATACCGAAAAATGGGCCGATCGCTAAATACATGATCGTTGTGAAGATAACACCAAATACAGGATGTACTCGACTAGCTAATTGTTGTAAATCACTTCCTGTTTTTGCGATGGCGCTTACGGCTAAAACGGGTAATCCGACGCCAGTAATTAAAAAGCCAGCAATAGCAATCCATACGTTTTCTCCTGCTGCTTGTCCGAGAGCAGGAGGAAAAATCATGTTGCCAGCGCCGAAAAATAAAGCAAATAACATGAAACCGACAGCGATTAAATCTTTTTTCGACATGTTGATCCTCCTTTGTTGTCTCCGTACCAGCCTATATACTACCATATAAAATAAAAATTTTGTCGTTTTTATCAAAAGTTTCAATCTTTAAAATATTCTTTGATCATTTCTTTTTTGAATAAAGATGTGATAATATAAGAAGGCTGTTTGTATATGAACGTATATGGAGGCAAGGGCGATGATGTATTTAGATAATAGCGCCACAACAAAACCGTTTCCAGAAGTGTTGCAATCTTTTATGAAAGTAGCGAATGATTATTTCGGGAATCCGTCGTCGCTACATGGATTAGGCATGCAGGCAGAGCGATTGCTTACACAAGCAAGAGAACAAATCGCACGTCTGCTCGAGGTGAAACCGACCGAAGTGATTTTTACATCAGGTGGGACGGAAGGAAACAATTTAGCAATTAAAGGGGTTGCTTGGCAACACCAGCAGCGCGGGCGTCATATGATTACAACAGCGATTGAACATCCGTCCGTTACCGAAGCGTGTAAGCAGCTTGAACAACTTGGCTTTCAAGTGACATATGTGCCCGTCGATGAGCGTGGCATCGTTTCTCCAACACATATTGAACAAGCGTTGCGTGACGATACGATTCTCGTTTCTGTGATGCATGTCAATAATGAAGTAGGTTCCATTCAGCCAATTGAACAAATTGGTATGTTGTTAAAAAAATATCCGAAAGTGCTTTTTCACGTTGATGGAGTACAAGGTGCGGCGAAAGTGCCGCTTCATTTAAAGCGCGCAAATGTTGATTTATATACGATCTCCGCTCATAAATTTCACGGTTTAAAAGGAGCAGGCGTATTATATGTTCGCGAAGGTGTACGCCTTTCTCCACTTTTATCTGGTGGGGCACAGGAAATGCAGTTACGTTCTGGAACAGAAAATGTCGCTGCCATTGTAGCGATGGCGAAAGCGTTGCGATTGTCTGTTGAAAAATATCACGAATCCTCTGCTCGCCTCGGAGAAATGAAGCGAGCGCTTATCGAACGTTTACAAGCGATTGAAGGCATTGTTGTTCATACCCCGTTTGAACAATCGGCTCCGCATATTATCCATTTTTCTTTAGAAGGAGTCAAATCAGAGGCGTTTGTGCATGAATTAGAAAAACAACATGTATATGTATCAACAACATCAGCTTGTTCATCTCGGAAAAAAGCGCCAAGCAAAACATTGTTAGCTATGGGAGTTGAAAAAATGCGAGCGGAGCGCTCGATTCGCATAAGCTTATCATATGAACAACAAATGGAGCACATTCCAATAATAGTTGAAGCTATTGAACGAGCATACGAACGATTAAAAATAGTAGCGAGGGGAACGAAATGACGTACGATCATATTGTAATTCGTTACGGTGAAATGTCGACAAAGGGAAAAAACCGTTTGCAATTTGTACGATGCTTAAAACGAAACATAGCGAAAAAATTAAAACATTTTCCAAACATTCAAATTGAAGCGTTGCGCGATCGGATGTACGTTCGTTTACATCATACACCACCGCAACCTGTCATTGAAAAATTGCAAGAAGTGTTCGGGATTCAATCGTTAAGTTTAGCGTTAAAAACGGAGAGCGATTTGGAAAAAATAAAGGAAGCGACACTTTTTTTTGTTAAACAATTTCCGCATGAAGGGAAAACGTTTAAAATATCCGCAAGAAGAGCGGATAAACAATTCCCGATCACAACAAATGAATTAAACTATGAGCTTGGGAGTTATGTGTTAAAAAATACAACAGGTTTAACGGTCGATGTCCATCATCCCGACATTGATGTTCGTGTCGAAGTTCGAAAAGAAGGAACGTACATTACAGCGTACGACGTGCCGGGAGCGGGCGGTTTGCCTGTTGGAACGAGTGGGAAAGCGATGCTCATGCTTTCTGGTGGAATTGATAGCCCTGTAGCGGGATATTTGGCAATGAAGCGCGGTTTGCAAATTGAAGCGGTTCACTTTTTTAGCCCGCCGTTTACAAGTGAACGAGCAAAGCAAAAAGTCATTGACTTAGCTCAACGTTTGACGGAATTTGGCGGAACGATTCGCCTTCATATCGTGCCGTTTACGGAGTTGCAACAAGCCATTTATAAGCAGGTGCCAGAAAACTGTTCCCTCATTTCCACTCGTCGTGCGATGTTGCGCATTACAGATGAAATTCGCAAAAGGGAAAATGGACTAGCGATCGTGACGGGAGAAAGTTTAGGACAAGTAGCTAGCCAAACACTTGAAAGCATGGTTGTTGTCAACGATGTAACAACGACACCAATTCTTCGACCACTTATTTCAATGGATAAAACGGAGATTATTGCAATTGCTGAACGAATTGGAACACATCATATTTCCATTCGTCCATATGAAGATTGTTGTACAATTTTTACTCCAAAAGCACCGAAAACGAAACCGAAAAAAGAGAAAATTATTCAATATGAACAGTTTTTACCTTTAGACGAAATGATTGCGGAGACGGTCGCTCGCGTCGAAACGATTACGTTAAAACCAGATCAACCATTGGATGAGCTCTTTTAGATGACGTATGAAGTCCATTCGTTTTGCACAACATATAGATGCGAGGGGGTGAAAACGAATGGCAAATCGAAATCGATTGCTCGTCCCTGGTGTGCAACAAGCGATTGACCAAATGAAATACGAGATCGCTCAAGAATTTGGTGTGCAGTTAGGTCCAGATACAACTGCACGAGCAAACGGTTCTGTTGGTGGCGAGATTACAAAACGTCTCGTGAAGATGGCAGAACAACAACTAAGTAGTCAAAATAAATAATAAATAATAAATAAAACTCGGTAGCGCGTCCTACCGAGTTTTTTATCTTTTAAAAATTTTTAGAAAAGTTATACAAAATCATTCGGTTTTTTTGTATAATTTTCTTGTACCATATGGTTAAGGGGGAGAGGGAAATGAATTTAATCGCACCAGAAAAGTATAATTTGACAAGTGAATTTGAAAAGTATGCAGATGATCCAAACCGAATCGCTTTAAAATGGGAAAGTGAAGCAGGAGAAACAAAAGAGCTTACATATGTTGAATTGATGAAACAGGCGAATAAAATTGCAAACGCTTTCGCTAGACACGGGTTACACAAAGGGGATAAAGTACTCGTTATGCTTCCGCGTTTGTTAGAGGCATATGCAGTATATATTGGAGCATTGAAAGCAGGACTTGTCGTTATTCCGAGCTCTGAAATGTTGCGCACAAAAGATTTACAATATCGCATTTCTCATGGGGAAGTAAAAGGAGTTGTTGCGTATTTTCCATATATTGAACAATTTTCTTCGATTGAAGGTATGGAAAATATCGTTTCGTTTTCTGTCGGCGGTTCGACTGAGCGCTGGCTCGATTTGCATGACGAAATGGCAAAGCAAAGCGATACATTCATGGCTGTAGAAACGTCGCGAGAAGATATGGCGTTTTTATCGTATACATCGGGAACGACAGGAAATCCAAAAGGTGTAGTGCACACGCACGCTTGGGCATATGCCCATTTACGAACAGCAGCAAAAAATTGGCTTTGTATTGAAGAAGGAAACCTCGTTTGGGCAACGGCAAGCCCTGGATGGCAGAAGTGGGTGTGGAGTCCATTTCTATCGACTCTTGGCTCTGGAGCGACAGGGTTTGTGTACTACGGTCGGTTTGAGCCAGAAAAATATTTACAGTTATTAGAGAAATATAACATTAACGTGCTTTGTTGCACACCGACAGAATATCGTCTCATGGCTAAAGTCCCGACAATTTCCCAATATAAATTACCGCATTTGCATAGCGCTGTATCTGCTGGCGAACCGTTGAATCGTGAAGTGATCGATACGTTTGAGCGCTATTTTGGTGTTCAAGTTCGCGATGGATATGGACAGACAGAAAATACATTGCTTGTCGGGGTTATGAAAGGAATGAAAATAAAACCGGGATCGATGGGGAAGCCAACGCCAGGAAATCGTGTCGAAATTATTAATGAGTTTGGTGAGCCTTGTGCCGTTGGAGAAGTTGGCGATATTGCTGTTCATGTTGACACACCGGCTTTGTTTAAATGCTATTATAAGGATCCGGAGCGAACAGCGATGCAGTTCCGTGGGGAATATTATATTACTGGTGATAAAGCGAAAAAAGATGAAGATGGTTATTTTTGGTTCGAAGGTCGTGGCGATGATATTATTATTAGCTCCGGCTATACGATTGGACCGTTTGAAGTAGAAGATGCGCTAGTGAAACATCCATTTGTGAAAGAATGTGCTGTTGTCGCTAGTCCAGATGAAATTCGGGGACACGTTGTTAAAGCGTTTATTGTATTGCGTGAAGGAGTAGATAAAAATGATCCGAATTTAATTCCACAACTTCAAGAGCATGTAAAGCAACTCACAGCACCGTATAAATATCCGCGCAAAATCGAGTTTGTCGACGATCTGCCAAAAACGACTTCGGGAAAAATTCGTCGTGTTGAATTGCGCGAACGTGAAATGAAAGCGATGCAAAAATAACATATTCCGCTCCGATTCATTCGGAGCGGAAAAAAAGCTTGACGGACTAAAAAAAATTGTGTACTATTCTTTTTAGAATTTTCTTAAAATTAAGAAATGTTTTTTATGAACTCTTTTGATAACGCTTACATTTTTGTTTTTTCGTTGTGTAAAGTCATAAAGATATAAAAACGTCCATAAAGTGTTATCGAAAGAGAGAGAAATAAAGAAAAAGGGGGGAATGAAGTGGGTATATTGAAAGTGCAAAACGTGTCCATTCGCTTCGGCGGTGTATTGGCACTTGATTCGGTTTCCTTTGAAGTGAAAGAAGGGGAAATTTTTTCATTGATCGGCCCAAACGGAGCAGGAAAAACGAGTATGTTGAACTGTATTAGCGGGCTGTATAAACCGACAGAGGGCGATATCTTTTTCAAAGATGAGCGCATTACACATGTGAAGCCGCATAAACGAGCAGCCTTAGGCATTGCACGGGCTTTCCAAAATATCGAGTTATTTCCCCATTTATCTGTATTGGACAATCTTATGCTCGGCAGGCATGTGCGCATGAAAACAGGAGTGCTTGCAGGTGGATTGTACTGGGGGAAAGCGCAAAAAGAAGAAGTAGAGCATCGTTATAAAGTCGAAGAAGTAATCGATTTTTTAGAGCTCGAACATGTGCGCAATGTGCCTGTTGGTACGCTATCTTACGGTCTACAAAAACGGGTAGAAGTCGGTCGCGCATTAGCCATGGAGCCTGATTTACTATTGCTTGATGAGCCAATGGCTGGCATGAACAACGAAGAAAAAGAAGACATGGCGCGTTATATTATCGATATTCATGAAGAAAAAAAGACGACAATTATTTTAATTGAACACGATATGGGCGTTGTGATGGATTTATCCAATCATATCGCTGTGTTAGATTTCGGAAAATTGATCGCGTACGGAACGCCAAAAGAAGTGCAAACAAATCCGCGCGTCATAGAAGCATATTTAGGAGAAGAACATGCGGGATAAAGGGGGAGTTTTATGGAACAAATGACGTTTCCACAGCTATTAGCCGCTCGTGCGCGACAAAAACCAACGCAAGTCGCTCTGCGCGAAAAAGATTACGGCATTTGGAACGAATACACATATAGAGACTACTACGAACAAGTGAAAGCGCTCGCATTAGGGCTTGCTTCGCTCGGGTTTCGACGCGGCGATAAATTAGCTATTATCGGCGATAATCGACCTGAGTGGGTATTTAGCCAACTCGCAGCTCAAAGTTTAGGAGGCGTTTCCGTTGGCATTTATCAAGAGTCGTTACCAAACGAATTAGCGTATATTATCGACAATTGCGATGCGACGTTTGTCGTTGTTGAGGATCAAGAGCAAGTTGATAAAGTGTTAGAAGTTGAACAAGAGCTTTCGAAAGTGAAACATATCATTTACTACGATTCGCGCGGTATGCGAAACTATAAGCACGATAAATTATTGTATTTTCAAGATGTACAAACGCTCGGTCGCCAATTTGAACAAATGCACCCGACATATTTTGATGATGAAGTGCAAAAAGGATGTTATGATGATATCGCCATTTTATCGTATACGTCTGGAACGACGGGCAATCCGAAAGGGACGGAACTTTCTTATCGCAACTTATTCGAAATGGCAAAAAACCTCGCAAAAATCGATCCACTTGACGAACAAGACGAATACCTTTCATTTTTACCGCTCGCTTGGATAGGCGAACAAATGATGACCATTTCAATGGCATTCCACTGCAACATTGTTGTGAACTTTCCAGAAGAACCTTCAACGGTGTTTGAAAATTTACGAGAGATCGGACCACACGTCATGTTTTCACCACCGCGCATTTATGAAGACATCGTTTCAAAATTTCAAGTGCGCATTCAAGACGCAAGTTGGTTTAAGCGAAAAATGTATGAATGGTGTAAGCCGATTGGTGAAAAAGTAGCAGAAGCTCATTTTACGAAAAGCGATGTTTCCTTTTGGACAAAATGCTTGTATAAACTTGCTGATTATTTCGTTTTTAGCGCTATTCGTGACCATTTTGGGTTGTTGCGCTTAAAGCGAGCATATACAGGTGGCGCTCCGTTAGGTCCAGATGTGTTTCGCTTTTTCCATAGCATTGGGGTGAACGTAAAAAGCATTTACGGTCAAACAGAAGTATCAGGAATTGCGATCGTTCATCGCGATGGGGACATTAAAGTAGATAGCGTTGGCATACCAATCCCAGAAACAGAAGTAAAAATTTCTGAGCAAGGCGAAATTTTATTAAAAAGCCCGAGTGTGTGTTGTGGCTATTATAAAAACGAAAAGGCGACGAAAGAGACGATTGAAGACGGCTGGCTTCATACAGGCGATGCAGGGTATATAGATGAATCAGGTCATTTGTATGTTATTGATCGTTTAAAAGATGTCATTCGCTTACAAACAGGTGAGATGTTTTCGCCACAGTTTATTGAAAATAAACTGAAATTTAGCCCATACATTCAAGAAGCGGTTGCCATTGGGCGCGATCGTCCGTACGTTGTGGCGATCATTAACATCGATATGGCTAATGTCGGACGATGGGCAGAGAAAAATCAGCTTGTGTATACGACATATTCTGATTTGTCCGCGAAACAAGAAGTTATTCAACTCATTCAAGAACAAGTGAATGAAATTAATCAATCGTTGCCAGAGAAGGCGCGTGTGAAAAAGTTTGTTTTGCTTTATAAAGAGCTTGATGCGGACGATGAAGAATTAACGAGAACGAAAAAAGTGCGCAGGCAATTTATTGCTAAAAAATATGCCTCACTTATTGAAGGGATGTACTCAGAAACGGATCACATTGATGTAGAAGGAACAATTAAATATCGTGATGGCAAAGAACAAGTCATTAAAACGACGTTAAAAGTCGTCTCGATTGATGAAGGGGAGGGAGCAGCGTAAATGGCTTTTTTCTTGCAAATGCTTGTCACTGGTATCGTCGTTGGAAGCGTATATGCGCTCGTTGCGCTAGGGTTTGTTCTCATTTACAAATCGAGTGACGCTATTAATTTTGCACAAGGTGAATTTTTGCTCATCGGGACGTACGTTTGTTTGACGCTTGTGGCTAGCTATAACGTTCCATTTATTGCTGCCTTGTTGCTCGCTTTAGCGTTTAGTGCGTTGCTTGGCTGGAGCGTAGAAAAAGTTGTGTTGCGTCCTTTCATTGGAAAGCCAGTCATTTCTATGATTATGGCAACGATCGGATTATCGAGCGTACTTGCAGGGATTGTCCATATTATTTGGGGGCACGAAACGCGCGTATATCCACCTGTTTTTTCAGAAAAACCGTTGCAGTTTGGTGAAGTCATTATCGCACCTGTATACGCATGGTCGTTTGTCATTGTTATGATTTGGCTCATGATTTTTACGTTGTTTTTCAAATATTCCCGATTCGGTATTGCAATGCGAGCGACAGCAGATGATCAACAAGCGGCTTTGTCTATGGGGATTAGCGTCAAAACAATTTTTGCGATTGCTTGGGCGATTGCAGCCATCGTATCAGCTGTTGGCGGGGTGCTATTAGGAAATATTAACGGAGTTAACTCTTCGCTTTCACTAATCGGATTAAAAGTGTTACCTGTCGCTATTTTAGGTGGGCTTGACAGCATCCCCGGGGCGATCATTGGCGGTATTTTAATCGGGATTATTGAAAGTATGACAGGAGGATATTTAGACCCGCTTGTCGGTGGGGGGTTGAAAGAAGTGATCCCGTTTGTCATCCTCGTCATCATTCTAATGGTTAAACCGTATGGGCTATTTGGAAAGAAAGAAATCGAAAGGGTGTGAGAAATGGTGCGAAATCCGTTTGTGATGCAATGTGGTGAATTTCATGTTGATTATAGGCAAGATATGGCCATTTGGAAAATTGCTCGCGTGCGTTGGCGTATTTTTATGATTGTAGCGCTATTTGCTCTTTTTCCTATGGTCGCGACAGACTATGTAGTCGGTTTAGCGACATTATGTGGGATTGCAGCTATTGGTGCGATCGGATTAAATATTTTGACGGGCTTTACTGGCCAAATTTCAATCGGGGTTGGCGCATTTTTAGGGGTAGGAGGTTATACATCAGCGATTTTAACAACGAAATTAGGGCTTAGCTTTTGGGTTGCTTTCCCGCTTGCTGGGTTAACTACTGCGCTTGTCGGTGCTTTGTTTGGGATCCCGTCTTTGCGTTTAAAAGGGTTATATTTAGCCATTGCTACATTGGCGGCGCAAGTCATCATTTTGTTTGTCATTTCAAGGTGGGACTCATTAACGGGGGGGACAGCTGGGCTCGTATTGAATCGTCCCCAAATCGGTTCGTTTACGTTTATGAGTGAAACGAGCTATTACTATTTAATGTTCGTTGTTTTACTGATCACAATCGTCTTCTCACTCAACTTATTTCGCACGCGTGTCGGGCGGGCGTTCATTGCGATTCGCGATCGCGATATTGCTGCAGAAGTAATGGGTATTGATTTGTTTAAATATAAAGTGCTTGCCTTTTTCGTTAGCTCGTTTTTCGTCGGCATTGCTGGCGCGCTTCTTGGTCATTACACGATGATTGTCAGCCCTGAGCTTTACAGCATTTCTGTTTCAATTGAATATTTGGCCATGATTTTAGTTGGTGGTTTAGGAAGTGTATTTGGCTCATTGTATGGGGCTGTGTTTATTACGCTTATGCCCGTTGTGCTACGAAGCGTTGTCGATGTATTGAGCGGCACGTTTCCTGGATTAGAGGGAGTGCTTGTTGGGATGAAGGAAGTCGTTTTTGGAGTTGTGATCATTTTATTTCTCGTGTATGAGCCAGATGGGTTAAATAAAATTTGGTCAAATATAAAAAATTATTTCCGCCTTTGGCCATTTTCTTATACGAAGTAGTATAAAGCGGCATATCCGCTTTATATACAAACAAAAAACATAAGGGGGATGAATGAATGAAGAAAAAAGGTGTACTACTCGCTACATGGCTTCTCGGAGCAAGCATGTTATTCGGGTGTTCAGGAGGTGACAAAACAGCAACAGAACCGGCAAAAGAAGGAGAAAAAGAGCAGGGAACGATTAAAATTGGTGCATTGTTTGATATTACAGGCGCAACGGGAGATGTTGGTACACCGTATGCTGAAGGAGAAAAAGCGTATATTGAATACATTAACTCAAAAGGTGGGGTAAACGGCTATAAAATTGAGCTTGTCGGGCAAGATTACGCTTATAAAATTCCTGAAGCGCAAAAGTTGTATCAAAAATATAAAGCGAGCGATAAAGTGTCAGCGATTTTAGGATGGGGAACAGCCGATACGGAAGCGTTGCGGCAACAAGTTGCAGCAGATAAAATACCATTTTTCTCAGCTTCTTATTCAGAAAATTTAAAAAATATAAAAGAAAGCCCATACAACTTTTTGACAGCGGCGTCGTATTCCGACCAGGCACGCTCAGTGCTTCGTTGGATTAAAGAAAATCATACAGGTGGCACGCCAAAAGTTGCGCTTATTTATAATGACACGGCATTTGGAAAATCACCAATTCAAGATGCAAAAGACTTTGCGAAAGAAATTGGTGTAGAGATTGTGGATGAACAAATTGTTGACTTAAAAGCGCTTGATGCGACATCCCAGCTATTGAACATGAAGAAAAAAGCGCCGGATTATGCGATTATTCAACAAACATGGGGCGCGACAGCAACGATTTTAAAAGATGCGAAAAAATTAGGCATTGACACGCAATTTATCGGTTTAAACTGGACAACTGGTGAAGGATTGATCCCGATTGCAGGGGATGCGGCAGAAGGGTTTATCGGAGTGGTGACACATGCGTTTCCATATGAAGATTTACCAGGGATGGCTGAAGTGAAAGAGTATTTAGCAAGCAAGGGTGAAAAATTAGAGGACAAAAACCAAAAATTTATTCAAGGATGGGTTACAGCGAAAATTTTAGTAGAAGGAATTAAGCGAGCGGATGATCCAACGACGGGAGAAGGCATTCGTCAAGGATTAGAAAAATTAAAAGATCTTGATTTAGGCGGCTTAGCTGCACCAGTTACGTTTACGGCTGATAATCATGCGGGAACGAATCAAATTCGTTTAGCGAAAGTTGAAAACGGACAGTTTAAGGTGTTTACAGACTACTTCGGATATTAAAGTGAATGAAAGGGTGTTTTCAACAGGAAGCACCCTTTCGCTTTCAGAAAGGGGGAGACGAATGCTTACGTTAAACAATGTGGAAGTGATGTATAACCGCGTTATTCTCGTGTTAAAAGGTATGTCAATGGTTATTCCAGAAGGAAAAATTGTCGCGTTGCTCGGCAGTAACGGGGCAGGAAAAACAACAACGTTAAAAGCCATTTCGGGATTACTAAGAAGTGAAGATGGCGAAGTAACAGATGGATATATTGAGCTATATGGAGAACGAATCGAGGGAAAAGATGCAGAAGAAATTGTGAAAAAAGGGATTTTTCAGTGCATGGAAGGAAGACGCGTGTTTGAACATTTGACGGTAGAAGAAAATTTAATCGTCGGTGCTCATACGCGAAAAGATCGCCACAATATTAAAGCAGATTTACAAAAAGTGTATCATTACTTTCCGAAGCTTCATATGTTACGCCATCGCCAAGCAGGATATTTATCGGGTGGAGAACAGCAAATGTTAGCAATCGGTCGTGGCATGATGGCAAAACCAAAAATTTTACTGCTCGACGAACCATCGTTAGGAATTGCCCCTTTGCTTGTGAAAGAAATTTTTTCGATTATTAAGCGAATTAATGAAGAAGAAGGAACGACAATTCTCGTCGTCGAACAAAATGCAAACATCGCATTATCGATTGCGCACTACGGATATATTATGGAAAACGGTCGCATCGTAATGGACGGTCCTGTCGAGAGATTACTTGAAAATGAAGATGTAAAAGAATTTTACCTCGGGATGAGCGAAAAAGGGCGTAAAAATTATCGAGAAGTGAAGTCGTATAAACGGAGAAAGCGGTGGTTGTAATGGAAAGATGGAAATCGTTTTTGATTGAAGCGTATGAGCGGTCTACGGCATTGCGCGAGCGATTAGACGCTGAAAACATTAATCCACATGAATTAGAAACGATTGAGCAACTGAGTCGCATTCCGGTATTGAAAAAAGAACAATTACCTCTTTTACAAAAACATGAGTTGCCATTTGGAAATATGATTACAACACGATCGAATGAATTGGCACGCATTTTTATGTCCCCAGGACCGATTTACGATCCGCAAGGAAAAGAAGAGGATGATTGGGGATTTGCAGAAGCGCTTCGAGCGGCTGGATTTACAAGCGATGATATTGTACAGAACACGTTTTCATATCATTTGTCTCCAGCAGGTTTTATGTTTGATAGCGCTCTTCGTCGTATCGGTGCAACCGTCGTGCCGGCAGGACCAGGCAATCGCGAATTGCAAGTGCAGCTCATGAATGATTTGCAAGTGACTGGGTATGTTGGAACACCAAGTTTTTTATATTTATTGTTGCAGTATGCGGATGAAAAAGGAATACATGTCACGGTGAAAAAGGCGTTTTTTACGGCAGAAAAGTTAACAGAAAGCATGCGCGAACAGTTTGAACAACGGGGTATTCATGTTTTTGAAGGATATGGGACGGCTGATTGCGGTTGCATTGCATTTGAAGATCATCAAGGTCCAGGTTTAAAAATTAGTTCGCGAGCTATCGTCCAACTGTGCGATCCGATTAGCGGAGTACCGCTTGATGAGGAGGGAGAAATAGTTGTTACGATATTTGATCGCACGTATCCGCTTGTTCGATTTGGCACGGGAGATGTGTCACGTTGGGTCGATGGGTATAAAGGCGAGCGTATCGTTGGTGTGCTTGGACGTGTTGGAACAAGCGTAAAAGTGAAAGGGATGTTTGTGCACGAACAACAGTTGAAGCAAGTCATGGTTGAGGTAGGATGCCCGCTATTTCAAGCGGTCGTAACAAATGAAGGTGGTCATGATCAATTGACGATTTACATCGAAAAAGAGCTGAATGAAGAAGCGAAACAAAAAATAAAAAACGTTATTCGTGTTACACCGACATTTGTTTCCGTTGATCGTGTAAATGACGGAGAGCGGTGTCTCATCGACCAAAGAAAATGGTAAAAAGAGGCGTAATGCCTCTTTTTACAAAAATGTCCGCTTTACTTTTTCCCAGAAAGAGTTATCTTTCAGTTTGACTGTTTTAATCACTTTTCCACTTAATGCAACATCAATTTTTTCGATATGTTGAATGCTTAGTGCTTCATTATCCATACCGATAATTGGATAGTCGTTTCCGTCTTGTACCACTTTTAATGTCAACTTGCGATTCCCGCTTAAAATAAATGATGAACCGAGCGTGCGATAACGATTATTGTTTAGTGACGCTAATTCGCTTACTTGAAAGCACGGAAGCATCGGGTCTACGACTGCCCCATTGACCGATTTATTGTAAGCTGTACTTCCAGTAGGTGTAGCAATGATCATTCCATCGCCTCGGAACGTTTCAAAATGCAAATTGTCGATAAATACGTCCATGACAAACGTTTTAATAATACTTGAACGAATCGTGCATTCATTTAAACAATAAAATGACGTAGAATCATTGACTGTCACATAAATCGTTGGATATTTACGCACTTCGATTTGTTCCGTTGTCATCGCCTCAATCATTTTTTCTGTATCGTGAATATGAAAATCACAATACATACTTAATGAGCCTAATGTCGAAATGCCAGCATATAAGCAATCGTCACGAAATCCGGTTTTTCTTACCGCTTGCAAAAACGTACCGTCTCCACCGACGCTTACAATAATGTTTGCATGTTTTGCATTATCCACGACTTCAAATTCATACTGTTTGGCGAGTTCAATGAGCGGTTGAACTTGTTTCGTCGTTTCTTCATCATGTTTATGAAAGAAGTACATGCGATTACGGCGTTCAGTCATCGTTTTCCCTCCGTTAAAATGTCCTCACGTTTATTTTATCATTTATTTTCCATTCATAGCGAATTTATTCGTTTAATTTTGCTCATTTTTGTCGAAAATGTCATCGGGAAGGAAGTGAAAAACCGATGATTTTCGTGATTGCCATCATCTTTATTACCTTCTTAGCGATTATTCCTTTTTTATATGTGCGAATCACCATTCAATTTCAACATACCCAAGACGATGATCAATTAACAATACATATTCGCCTTCTTCGTTTTCTTCGTTATCGTTTTACGATTCCGCTCATTGAAATATCGAAAAAAGAAGCAGGATTGGTGACAGAAGAGAAAACGAATATGGGGAAAGATGAAAAAACGACATTTACCGTTGCTGATGCGCGCCAACGTTTAGCACAAATCAAACAGTGGGTAAATGACATCGTTCATTTACATACGATTATAAAAAAATTTTTACAAAACGTTTCCGTTTTACAGTTTCAATGGCATACGCAAATCGGTGTGGGAGATGCGGCAAAAACAGCGATGCTCGTTGGGATTGGCTGGTCAGTTAAATATTATATGGTAGCAATCATTAGCAAATATATGAACGTTTGTAGCGCTCCTTCCATTTTTATTGCCCCTTTTTTTCAAGGCGCATTATCGCGTACATCGTTTACATGTATGATTCGATTTCGAATCGGTTATGCTATATTAGCAGGACTGAAGATCGTCAAACATTGGAAAAAAGGTGCAAAAGTTGCTAGGAGGAATGAAAATGAATGGACATCCGATTGAAGGGTTAATGACGACAGCGATGGAAAATTTAAAGCAAATGATCGATGTCAATACGATCATCGGTGATCCTGTCGAGACACCGGATGGAAGCGTCATCTTAACTGTATCGAAAGTCGGTTTCGGCTTTGCGGCCGGCGGTAGCGAGTTTATGTTGAATCATGGAAATGAACAACAAAAAGAAGCTCATCCGTTTGGTGGCGGAAGTGGTGGGGGTGTATCGATTACACCGATTGCTTTTTTAATTGTGAACAGTTCAGGTGTGAAGCTACTACATGTAGATGAAAGTACGCATTTATATGAGAAAATTTTAGATCTCGCCCCGCAAGCGATCGAAAAAATTCAACAAATGTTCGAGAAAAAAGAAAAGCCGAAGCAACAACAAAACGAAGTATCAGATTTTGATATTTAGTCTCAATCGAAATAATTGAATTTTTCATCTAATTACGTTATGATGAGCCTGTATCTTATATAAAGAGGAGGCTTACTATGGCGAAGGTTACATTTAAAGGAAACCCGGTCACATTAGTCGGTAACGAAGTAAAAGTCGGTGATGCAGCTCCGAATTTTACGGTGCTTGCTAACGACTTATCGCCGGTGACATTAGATGATACAAAAGGATTTGTTCGCTTAATTAGCGTTGTGCCGTCGATTGATACAGGCGTTTGTGATGCACAAACACGTCGCTTTAATGAAGAAGCAGGAAACATTGAAGGAGTAAAAGTGTTGACGATTAGCGTCGATTTGCCATTTGCTCAAAAACGTTGGTGCGCGGCAAACGGATTAGAAAACGTTGTTATGTTATCTGACCATCGCGATGTATCGTTTGGTCAAGCATACGGTGTGCTTATCCAAGAGTTACGTTTACTCGCTCGTGCTGTATTTGTCGTTGATCGTAACGATCGCGTCACGTATGTCGAGTACGTATCAGAAGCAACAAATCATCCAAACTACGAAGCGGCAATCGAAGCAGCAAAACAAGCGGCTCAACAATAATTGCTTGAGGCTATCTCAAAAAGGGATAGCCTTTTTCGTTTAAATTTCCTAAAATAAAATGTCGGACAGAAAGGAGTGAAACACATTGGAAAAGCTATTTACAGTCATCGATGAAACGGCGACATTGTTGCAAGAGGAGTTAAAATGTTCGTATTTAGAAGCTGTCGCAGAAACAGGTGAAAACTTATTTCACGGAGATGTTTTGCAAGAAGAAGTGAACGAGTTGTTAAAAAAGCGGTTAAAAAAAGCGTACACATCCGTTCGGTTACATGATTGGAACAATGAACATATTCGTAAAGCGTTACAATTAGCGATGTTAAAAGGAATGAAACAATATGTACAACCTCATCATCAAATGACACCAGATGCCGTATCCGTATTTATCGGTTATTTAGTTGATGAATTTACAAAAACATATTTTTCGCTCTCTCTTCTCGATCCTGCCGTTGGAACGGGAAATTTAATGACGGCTGTGTTGAATCAACTCACAAATAAAAAAGTAAAAAGCTACGGAGCAGATGCGGACGATTTACTATTGAAACTCGCTTATGTCAATGCAAATTTACAACAACATGAAATTCAATTTTTTCATCAAGATAGCTTAAAGCCGTTGTTTATTGAATCGGTCGATGTAGTCGTATGCGATTTGCCGATCGGATATTATCCAGACGATGAACATGCCAAATCGTTTCGTTTACATGCCGAAAGCGGCCATTCGTATGCCCATTATTTATTTATTGAACAAAGCATTCGTTACACGAAAGAAGGCGGATATTTATTTTTTCTCGTCCCAAATACGCTTTTTACATCAGATGAATCAAAAAAATTGCATGCGTTGATTAAAGAAGAAATGTTTATTCAAGGCTTGTTGCAGCTTCCGCTTTCGATGTTTAAAAATGAAGCAGCAGCGAAAAGTATTTTTATTTTGCAAAAGAAAGGCGCGCATGCGAAAGCGCCAAAACAAGCGTTGCTTGCACAACTTCCTAGCTTTGCAAATAAAGAGGCGATGCAAGCGATGGTCGTGAAGCTCGAACAATGGCTGAAAGAAAATCGTTCATAACCTTCTGAATATAACAAATATGTGAAGAAAACGTTTTCGTAACGTTTGCGTACTTGAAAAGAGCGATGAACGACCCGTAAAATGAGAAACGTACCGATGAAATTCGCATATTTGCATACAATAATTGTGAACGATGTTAAAGGAGCTGTTTAGTCAAATGCCAAAAGTCATTGCGATCAACGCGGGAAGTTCTTCGTTAAAGTTTCAATTGTTCAACATGCCGAGTGAAGAAGTATTAACAAAAGGTGTGGTTGAGCGAATCGGTTTTGAAGATGCGATTTTTAATATTACAGTCAATGGGGAAAAAATAAAAGAAGTAACATCCATTCCAGATCATGCGGTTGCTGTGAAAATGTTGCTTGATAAATTAATTGAGCTTGGCATTATTCAATCGTTTGATGAAATTGAAGGAATTGGTCATCGCGTTGTGCATGGTGGTGAAAAGTTTAGCGATTCTGTTTTAATTACAGATGAAACGTTAAAAGAAATTGAAGATTTGTCAGATTTAGCCCCATTGCACAACCCAGCGAACGTTGTTGGCATTAAAGCGTTTCGTGAAGTGTTGCCGAACGTACCAGCTGTGGCTGTATTCGATACAGCGTTCCATCAGACGATGCCAGAGCAGTCGTTTTTATATAGCTTGCCATACGAGTATTATGAAAAGTTTGGCATTCGTAAATACGGGTTCCACGGCACATCACATAAATATGTGACACAACGAGCAGCTGAACTATTAGGACGTCCAATTGAGCAACTTCGTTTAATTTCTTGTCATTTAGGAAATGGCGCAAGTATCGCAGCGGTAGAAGGCGGAAAATCGATCGATACGTCCATGGGATTCACGCCGCTTGCCGGTGTAGCGATGGGAACGCGTTCCGGTAACATTGACCCAGCGTTAATTCCATATATTATGGAGAAAACAGGTAAAACAGCAGAAGAAGTTATTGATATTTTAAATAAAAAGAGCGGAATGCTCGGCTTAACTGGTTTCTCGAGCGATTTGCGTGATATTGAAGATGCGGCTTCAAAAGGCGATCGACGTGCAGAGTTGGCGCTCGAAGTGTTTGCTGGACGAATCCATAAATACATCGGTTCGTATGCGGCGCGCATGTGCGGAGTTGATGCCATTATTTTCACAGCAGGCATTGGTGAAAACAGCGATGTCGTACGCGCGAAAGTGTTGCGCGGACTTGAATTTATGGGTGTCTACTGGGATCCAGCATTAAATAAAGTGCGCGGCAAAGAAGCGTTTATTAGCTATCCGCATTCTCCAGTAAAAGTATTAGTCATTCCGACAAATGAAGAAGTAATGATTGCACGAGATGTGATGAGATTAGCGAACTTAGTGTAAAAAAGGTGTCCGTACGGGCACCTTTTTTATTGATGTATGCGGTTTGTTACTGTTTGATTCATTCGATACCAAATCCATAAATCGTTAATGATTGAAGCGAGAGATGCAATTTCAAAGTTGAGCATGCATGAGCGAGCGAAATCGTTTTCTTCTCCGAGTTGTCTTTGCTTTTCATTAATTTGCTGTTCTAATTCAATAATTCGATCAGGAATTTTCCCACGAATCGTCTCCCACTCTAATAAAATTTCTGCTTGTTCTTCTTTTGTGTACATATCCCATGCTTTCTCTAAATGTGGCAAGCGAATGCCAAGGCGTTCATCATATACAAAGTGTGCACTCATTTCGTTCTCCCATCCTTTTTGCTTACTAATTTTTATTTTAATCAAAATAGTTATTGAAAAAAAGAAAAATAGCTGTTACATTATTAATATGCAAAATGAATAAATATTAAATTGTTAGTATTTTTATTCTTTAGGGAGGAACGATCATGGCAAATCCAAAAGTAGTGCTCGCTTATTCTGGGGGATTAGATACGTCGGTAGCTATTAAATGGCTACAAGAACAAGGATATGATGTAGTTGCTTGTTGTTTAGACGTAGGAGAAGGAAAAGATTTGGAGTTTGTGAAAGAAAAAGCGTTAAAGGTTGGAGCTGTTCAATCATACATGATTGATGCGAAAGAAGAATTTGCGAATGAATATGCGCTTATCGCTTTGCAGGCTCATGCCCTTTACGAAGGAAAATATCCGCTCGTCTCTGCGTTGTCCCGTCCGTTAATTTCAAAGAAGCTCGTTGAAATCGCTGAACTAGAAGGTGCTGTTGCTGTTGCGCACGGTTGTACCGGAAAAGGAAATGACCAAGTGCGCTTTGAAGTATCGATTCAAGCATTAAATCCGAATTTAAAAGTTATTGCACCTGTTCGTGAATGGAAATGGTCGCGCGAAGAAGAAATTGAATATGCGAAAAAACATAACATTCCGATTCCGATTGACTTAGATAGCCCGTTCTCGATCGATCAAAACTTATGGGGAAGAAGTAACGAGTGCGGCATTTTAGAAGATCCATGGGCAGCACCGCCAGAAGAGGCGTATGAATTGACAGCTTCACTTGAACATACACCGAATGAACCGGATATTATCGAAATTGGTTTCGAGCAAGGAGTACCAAAAACGATTAATGGAAAGGCGTACTCGCTTGCAGCGCTTATTCTTGAGCTTAATGCGTTAGCTGGAAAACATGGCGTCGGCCGCATCGACCATGTGGAAAATCGACTTGTGGGCATTAAATCGCGTGAAGTATATGAATGTCCAGGAGCGATAACGCTCATAAAAGCACATAAAGAGCTAGAAGACTTAACGCTTGTGAAAGAAGTCGCTCATTTTAAACCAGTCATTGAACAAAAAATAGCGGAAGTCATTTACAACGGCCTTTGGTTTTCACCATTAAAAGATGCGCTCGTCGCTTTCTTAAAAGAGACACAAAAAAATGTAACAGGTGTTGTACGTGTGAAGTTATTTAAAGGTCATGCAATTGTAGAAGGACGGAAATCGCCGTTTTCGTTATACGATGAAAAACTAGCAACATATACGTCAGAGGACCAATTTGACCATCAAGCGGCAGTCGGATTTATTTCTTTATTTGGCTTGCCTACGAAAGTATATAGCATCGTCAATAGCCAAAAGAAGGTGAACGTGTGAAAAAGTTATGGGGTGGACGGTTTACAAAAACAGCCGCACAATGGGTCGATGACTTCGGAGCATCGATCCATTTTGATCAACAGCTCGTTGAAGAAGATATAGAAGGAAGCATCGCCCATGTGACGATGCTCGGCGAGTGTGGTATTTTACCGAAAGAAGATGTCGAAACGATTAAAAAAGGGTTAACAAAGTTATTAGAGAAAGCGAAAAGCGGAGAACTTTCCTTTTCTGTTGCCTATGAAGATATCCATTTAAACATTGAAAAAATGTTAATCGATGAAATCGGTCCAGTTGGAGGAAAGCTTCATACTGGAAGAAGTCGAAACGACCAAGTCGCGACAGATATGCATTTATATTTGCGAAAACGGGTTATCGAGATTATCGAACTTATTCGGCAATTGCAACGTGTGCTTGTTGAAAAAGCAGAGCGACATGTGGAGACGCTTATTCCAGGCTACACGCATTTGCAGAGAGCACAGCCAATTTCATTTGCCCATCACCTTCTTGCTTACGTATGGATGTTTGAACGCGACCGTGAACGGTTTACAGAGTCGTTAAAGCGCATTAATAAATCGCCACTCGGTGCTGGAGCGCTCGCAGGGACGACGTTCCCGATTGATCGCCACTTGACCGCCAAGCTTCTTAGTTTTGACAGCATCTATGAAAATAGCTTAGATGCGGTGAGCGACCGGGACTTTATTATTGAATTTTTAAGTCATAGTTCTATGTTGATGATGCATTTATCCCGTTTTTGTGAAGAACTTATTCTTTGGTCGAGTGAAGAGTTCAAGTTTATTGAAATAGATGATACGTTTGCGACAGGAAGCAGCATTATGCCGCAAAAGAAAAATCCAGATATGGCTGAACTTATTCGTGGGAAAACGGGGCGGGTGTATGGTCACCTTATGGCGTTGTTGACCGTCATGAAAGGGTTGCCGCTCGCTTACAATAAAGATATGCAAGAAGATAAAGAAGGGATGTTTGATACCGTTCAGACGGTGATCGGTAGTTTAAAAATTTTTGCGGGTATGATTGAAACGATGACCGTTCGTGTAGACGTGATGGAAAAAGCGACGAAACAAGATTTTTCAAATGCGACAGAACTAGCAGACTATTTAGCAAAAAAGGGCGTGCCGTTTCGCGAGGCGCACGAAATCGTTGGGAAGCTTGTGCTTACATGTTTAGAGCGAGGAATATTTTTAATGGATTTGCCGCTTGATGTGTATCGCCAAGCTTCGCCTTTATTTGAAGAAGATATTTATGAAGCGCTTGATCCGCACACTGCAGTGAATCGCCGCACGAGCGCGGGGGGCACAGGATTTACAGAAGTGAAAAAAGCAATTGAAAAAGTAAAACAAATGTTAGAGGCATAAAAGCAAACGCTTTTATGCCTCTGTTTGTTCAGGTGTGCGTACGACAAGCACGTCGCATTTAGCATATCGTGTAATATGTTCAGAAACGCTTCCAATGAAAAATCGTTCAACTGCGCTCATTCCTGTTGCGCCGCAAACGATTAAATCAACTTCATACTTTGGAGCAACTTCTTTGGAAATTTTCACTTTTGGGGAACCGTATTCGATGTCTGTGACGACTTCTTTCACTCCTGCATCGATCGCCTGTTTTTCGTATGATTGCAATAATTCTTTCGCAAACTTTTCTGCTCGCTCGGCAACCGTACGATCGTATGCTTCGATCGTTGCAAACGAACGAACGTCGATAATGTGCGAAAGAACAAGTGAAGCATCGTTTCGTTTGGCGATTTCAATCGCTTTTTTAAACGCCCATTCCGCTTCTTTTGAGCCATCGACGGCGACCAAAATCTTTTTGTACTTGTACATAGCCATTCCCCCAATAAAAAATTTTCCTTCCAATTCAAGTATATCATTTTTTGTAAAACAAACACTACGTATTGTCGAAAAATTTATGACAAAAGGAGTGAATATTGATGAGAGAAAAAGAGCAAAAAGAACAGCTTTATTATGATGAAGAAGGGATCGCGCAAGTGACTGAACAAATTACAGACGCATACATTAGCGGCGTCATTGAACAGGACGATGAACAAAAGAGGCGATAATGCCTCTTTTGTTTATCGCTATGATCGAGCATAAAATGTGTTTTCCTCCGTCAGTTTGTAGTACGATAAACGTAGCAAAGCATGGATGGAGGGATAATTAGTGAGGCATGCGATTGTAACGGCAGGAACGAAAGGGCTCGGAAAAAAAGTGACGGAACGTTTTTTGGAAAAAGGATGCGCTGTTACCGTCCATTATCGAAGCGACATCCAGGCTGTTGAATCGTTAAAAGAAACATATCGCCATTGTGAAGACCGACTTCATTTCGTGCAAGGAGATGTGACGAAAAAAGAAGATTTAGTTCGCCTTGTGAATGAAGCGTTTGCGAAGTTTGGCCGCATCGATTATTTAATTCATAATGCGGGTCCTTACATATTTGAGCGGAAAAAGTTGGCGGATTATACGGATAACGAATGGTATGAGATGATTGAAGGGAATTTAAGTGCGATGTTTCATTTGTTTAAACAAGTTGTTCCGATTATGCGCGCTCAACATTTTGGTCGCATCGTAACATACGGTTTTCAAGGGGCGGACCATGCGCCAGGGTGGATGTATCGCTCAGCGTTTAGTGCAGCCAAAGTTGGACTTGTATCATTAACAAAAACGATCGCTTTTGAGGAAGCAGAGCATGGCATTACAGCGAATATGGTTTGTCCGGGAAATATTATTGGAGAAATGAAAGAAGCAACGATTGCGTATGCTCGTCAACAGAAAGATGAGATGACCCCTATTGGTCGCCCGGGTACAGGGGAAGATATTGCACGAGTTGTTGAGTTTTTATGTGATGATTTTTCAGATATGATTACAGGAGCTGTGATTGAAGTAACGGGGGGGCTTGATGTCATTCATCGGTATCGGAAATAGGCTGCCAACATGACAGCCTATACAATTTGTAGTTCTTTCGGATATGTTGTTAATGTGAGCGGTCCTTTTTCAGTCATATACATGTCATCTTCAATGCGTACGCCACCGACAGATGGGACGTAAATGCCAGGTTCAATAGTAAATACCATCCCAGCTTGAAGAGGGGTCGTGTTTGATTCGTTCATCGAAGGGTATTCATGAACATCGATGCCGAGTCCATGTCCGATGCGATGAGGAAAATACTCGCCATACCCTTCTCGTTCAATTCGCGAACGGGCAGCTTTGTCGATGCTTCCAATTGGTGTACCGATTTGGCAAGCGTCAATGGCAGCCTGTTGTGCTTGCAACACCGTATTGTATATACGTCTTTGCTCTTCTGTTGGCTGTCCAAATACGACGGTGCGCGTAATGTCGGAACAATAGCCATCAAGAACGACACCGAGATCAAATAAGACAAAATCGCCCGTTTGGATGCGATTCGTTCCTGGAACACCGTGAGGATGCGCGCTATTTGTTCCAGCAAGCACCATCGTGTCAAAAGCCATCGTTCGCACCCCTTTTCTTTTCAACTCATATTCAATTGTTGCGATGATTTCTAACTCTGTTTTTCCTTCTTTTAGGGCACGGACGCCAACATCGACACCAAAATCAGCTAGCTCAGCTGCTTGACGGAGCGTTTGCAGCTCCTTTTCATCTTTTGTCATTCGTAATTCATGTAGCGTATCGGTCAAATCGAAAAACGATGCATGTAAAAAACATGTTTGAAGTCGTTCGAGGCGATTGACTGTTAAATGACTGTTTTCGATACCGATACGCTCATTTTGTACATTTCGTTTACTTAACTCGTTGCTTAACATATGCCACGGATCGTGAACGTCATCATAACTAACAATTCCATACGCCCACCCTGCCTGTTTTGCTTGATTTGCATCCATTTCGGGACAAATAAGAAACGGTTCTTCATCTGGAAAAATGACAATGGCTAGCAGTCGTTCATGTGGGTTGCTGTAAAAGCCACTAAAATAAAAAACGTTTGCCGTTGATGTAATGAATGCCCACGATCCATTCGTGTCTTTCAACTTTTGTTGAAGCTTACTTATTCGTTCCATGATGTTCACATCCTTTCTTTTTCAGCTTATCATGAACAAAAAAAGAAGGAAATAGTGAACAAATGAAGAAACAAAATCATGTCAAAAACAAAGAAAGGAGCACGAAACATGAAAGTCACTTATCACGGACATTCTGTTGTTAAAATTGAGACGAGCGGAAAAACAATTTTCATTGATCCGTTTATTACAGGCAATCCGACGACGGATTTAAAAGCGGAGGATGTTTATGTTGACGTTATTTTATTGACACACGGACATAATGATCACGTGGGCGATACGGTTGCATTAGCGAAAAAACACGATGCTCTCGTCATTGCTCCTTATGAATTAGCCACGTATTTAGGATGGAAAGGTGTTCGCGTTCACCCGATGCACATCGGTGGATCGTTTTCTTTTGATTTTGGAAAAGTAAAACTGACGCAAGCGTTTCATGGCTCAAGCTATGTAGAAGAAAATGAAACGATCGTTTATACAGGAATGCCAAGCGGTATTTTGTTTAGCGCGGAAGGAAAGACGATTTACCATGCGGGGGATACAGCGTTATTTTCTGATATGAAGCTCATCGGGGAAATGAATGATATTGATGTTGCCTTTTTACCAATTGGTGATAATTTTACGATGGGACCAGAGGATGCGGCAGTTGCGGCGAGATGGTTAAAAGCGAAAATAGCTGTGCCGATTCATTACAATACATTCCCGGTCATTCAACAAGATCCGCAACGATTTGTGAAGATGATCGAGGGTGTGGGGCGCATATTGCATGTTGGCGAAAGTATTGAGCTGTGAAAACGCTCATTGAATGCGGTCAAGCACACCCTTATAATAAAAGTAACAAACTGTCGAAAAAGGGTGGGGCAACTTGACGATTACGAAGCACGAACAAATTTTACAATATATCGAAACGTTACCAGTTGGGGAAAAAATATCTGTTCGCCAAATTGCGAAAGAAATGGGAGTAAGCGAAGGAACAGCATATCGTGCTATAAAAGACGCCGAAACAAAAGGATACGTCAGTACGATTGAGCGCGTCGGAACGATTCGAATTGAACAAAAAAAGAAAGAAAATATCGAAAAGCTAACGTATGCGGAAGTTGTCAATATTGTTGACGGGCAAGTGCTCGGGGGAAAAGAAGGATTACATAAAACGTTAAATAAATTTGTGATCGGTGCGATGAAGCTTGAAGCAATGATGCGATATACAGGCGCGGGGAATTTATTGATCGTTGGCAATCGGACGAAAGCGCACGAACTAGCGATTGAAGCGGGCGCAGGCGTTTTGATTACAGGTGGTTTTGATACGGAAGAGCATGTGAAAAAATTAGCGGATGAGCGGCAATTGCCAATTATTTCAACAAGTTATGATACGTTTACAGTTGCGACGATGATTAACCGAGCCATTTATGATCAGCTCATTAAAAAGGAAATTGTTCTCGTCGAAGATATTTTGACGCCATTTGAAAAAACAGCATATTTGTATGTAACAGATCAAGTAGAACGGTGGTACGAGCTAAATCGAGAAACGAAGCATAGTCGCTTTCCTGTAATTGATCAACAATTAAAAGTGCAAGGTATTGTGACGGCAAAAGATATTATGGGTTACGAGCGTGATGTGCCGATTGAAAAAGTAATGACGAAACATCCGATTACAGTAAGCGGAAAAACGTCTGTCGCTTCCGCTTCGCATATGATGGTGTGGGAAGGAATTGAAGTATTGCCCGTTGTTGATGAATACAATCGGCTACAAGGAATCATTAGCCGACAAGATGTATTAAAAGCATTGCAACTCGCACAACGCCAGCCACAAGTCGGTGAGACGATCGATGATATTGTCACCACCCAGTTTTTAACCGAAACGGTTGACGGTGTTTTTCGCTGCAACATTACTCCGCAAATGACAAACCATTTAGGGACGTTATCGTACGGGGTGTTTACAACCATTGTGACCGAGGCGGCTACGAGGGCTCTTCGCCTACATAAGCGTGGAGACCTTGTTGTCGAAAACATTACAATTTATTTTATTAAACCTGTACAAATTGATACGGTCATCGATATTAAGCCAAAATTATTAGAAATCGGTCGTAAGTTTGGAAAGGTGGACGTCGAAGTATTTAATGAAGGAACGCTTGTCGGAAAGGCGTTAATGATGTGTCAATTACTTGAACGACAATAGGCTGCATGTAGCAGCCTATTTTGTTTCTTCCGCCTCTTTTACCGCAAGCGGAAAATAGTAGCGATGAGCGCGATAGCCTGACCATATGCTTCCCGCACCAACGAGGAGAAAAACAATGCCGACAATGAGCGAGACAGTTGAGCGATGAATGAGAAATTGGTTAATTGCAAAGAAAAATACAAACGAGCCGAGCGCTATGCTTGATTTAGCACTAATCCATTTCCGCTCCATCGGCTTTTTACTGCGAACATATTTGATTTTGTAATACAAATAAAACGACAACGAAAAAACGATAAGTATAACAAATATTGGCATATCTAGCCCTCCGACATAAAAAGTTGTTGCGTGATTATTTTACATCTTTTCGAATCATAATAAAATATGTTTTAATGGAGAAAAAAAGGGAGAAGCGCCATGGAACAAAAAGTTTTGGAAATTATTGATCATATTGAACAGTTTGACACAATTATTATTCACCGTCACGTTCGACCAGATCCTGATGCGTACGGCTCGCAAGGAGGATTAGCAGAACTAATTCAAGCGTCATTTCCAGAAAAACGAGTATATACGGTTGGAAAAGACGAACCATCGCTCGAATTTTTGCGTAAAATGGATGTCATCCCAGATGAAATGTATCATGATGCTCTTGTGATCGTTTGCGATACGGCGAATGAAGAGCGCGTATGCGATCAACGCTATAAGCTCGGAAAGAAAATTATTAAAATCGATCATCATCCAAATGAAGATCCGTACGGTGACATATTATGGGTAGATACGAGTGCCAGCTCGGTTAGTGAGATGATTTATGAGCTATATTTAATGGGAAAAGAGCGCGGCCTTGTTTTAACGAAAGAGGCAGCTCGCTTAATTTATGCTGGCATTGTTGGCGATACAGGTCGTTTCCTTTTCCCTAGCACGAATCCGAAAACATTTAAGTATGCGAGCGAGCTAATCGAGTACGGCTTTTCTTTTGTTGATTTGTACGAACAACTATACCGAACAAAATTATCGATTGCTCATTTAAGTGGGTATGTGTTGCAACATTTCGAGCTGTCTGAACACGGCGTTGCCCACATTATATTAACAAAGGAACTATTGAGCCAGTACGATGCGACGCCAACAGAAGCTTCACAACTCGTTAGCGTGCTTGGAAATATTGAAGGAATAAAGGCGTGGGTATTTTTCGTGGAGGAAGATGATCAAATTCGCGTTCGTCTTCGCTCAAGAGGTCCGATCGTCAATGAAGTAGCTAAAAAATATCGCGGTGGAGGTCATCCGCTAGCAGCAGGAGCGTCCATCTATTCGTGGGAAGAAGTAAAACACGTATTGGCTGACTTAAATGAAGTATGTAAGCAACAGTAGAACATATCTACTGTTGCTTTAATTTTATTTCAATCGATACGTTAGTGAAAAATAAAATCGTTTCGATATCGAGACGGTACGTTCGATTGTCAATGACGTATGTTTTATTTTCAATTGCTTTTTTTAATAGCTCTTTGCTTTTATATACTGTTTCAATATCTTTCGCTGTAATATGTTGAATGTCTTTTTTTATATTTTCTTCAATGCGAAATGTTGTGTACGTATCGATGCCGTAAGATTGGGCGTTAATTACTTTCACATCAATCGATTGAATCATCAGTCGCTTTTTATTTTCTTCATTCAGCTGAACATAATCTTGTTGCCAAATGTTTAAATCATGCTTTAGCTGCGCAATGATTTCTTGCTGAGTTTTTAATTGGCGTACTTGTTTCTCTTGCAAAATGCCAAAAATTTGTGCGAAAACGATCCAACTAACGATTGCACCAATCATGGCTCCAGCGAAAAATCGTTGCCAGCCCGGATCACGTGCATATGGTGGAACTCTCATGCGCTATTCTCCTGTGTAAACCAGCGAATGAACGTCATACCTGTTTGGGCGCCTCCAGTCGCTGATAAAATCAGCAAAAACTGTTTAATGACATCGCGTGTTTCCCCTTGAAAAAAGCCGCGTTCCACGCTATAAAACGTATCGAACGTCCCACCAATCGCCGCAATTAAAGCCCAAATTTTTAAACTGCTTGCAAAACGATACATCATTGTCAGCGGTGGTTCTCCAGATAAAAAAGCTCCAAATCCACCGATCAACGCTCCTCCAACTAACACACCTAAAGCGATGAAATAGCTTTGAATAAAAGCAGGCAAAAACGCTGTTTTCATCTCCATCTCGCTCACTCCTTCTGTATACTATGTATATGGGACAAACAAGCAAGGTATGTTTTGCTTTTCAACATATATAGTGAATATAATGAAAAAAATAGAAAAGGTGGGAGACACATTGTCGTTTATCCATCTACAAGTGCGAAGTGGTTATAGCTTATTAAGTAGCACGGTGAAAATTGAGGAGCTCGTTATGCGGGCGCGTGAACTTCAATTTTCAGCAGTTGCGTTAACGGATGAAAACGTCTTGTATGGGGTAATTCCGTTTTATAAGGCGTGTCAAGCGCACGGAATCAAATCGATTATCGGTATGATTGCGACAGTATTTGATAAGCATGGGCATACAGATCAACTGGTGCTGTTGGCGAAAAATAACGACGGGTATCGTCAACTTGTCCATATTGCTACAGCCATTCAATTAAATGACGGAAAGGGCATTTCTTTATGTGACTTATCCCGCTACACGAGCGAATTAATCGGTATGACAAGCGGAGTACATGGGCGAGTGGAGCAGCATTTGCTGAACGGGGAAATCGATCAAGCAGAAACGCTCGTTCACACGTACGCGAAGCTATTTCAACGCGGCGATTTTTATATAAATGTGCAGCGACACGGCTTACAAGAACAAGAATATTTGTTGCCCCTACTTCTTGAACATAGTAAACGATGGGACATGCCGCTCGTGGCGACAAACGATGTACGTTACATGTGTAAAGAAGATGCGCTTGCTTTTGAATGTTTACTTGCGATGAAACACGGAAAGAAAATGGCCGACCCGAGCCGTCCACGCTTTTTAACGAATGAATACCATTTCAAAAGCGCTGACGAAATGATCTCATTATTTTCAATGTATCGTGAAGCCATCGAGGAGACGGTGCGTATTGCACAGCGATGCAATGTGACGTTTGAGTCTAAAAAATGGTTTATGCCGCGCTATCCTGTTCCTTCGGGGAAAACGGCTGACGAATATTTGCAAACGTGGTGTTGGGAGCAATTCACGAAACGCTTTCCTGATCGGCCAGAAGCATATGTTACTCGGTTACAATATGAACTGCAAATCATTCAACAGATGAATTTTAGTGACTATTTCTTAATTGTCGCTGATTTCATGCGTTTTGCGCGTGAACGAGGAATATTGACAGGACCGGGACGTGGATCAGCCGCAGGTTCGCTCGTTGCTTACATACTCGGAATTACACAAGTCGACCCGTTACAATACGGGCTTTTGTTTGAACGTTTTTTAAACCCAGCTCGTCTGTCACTTCCAGATATTGATATCGATTTTCCTGATCATCGTCGCGAAGAAGTCATTCGTTATATTGAACAAACATATGGAAAAGATTATGTCGCGCAAATTATCACGTTTGGGACATTTGGAATGCGTTCAGCCATTCGTGAAGTCGGTCGTGTGTTTGAGGTAGATGAACAAGAAATGGAGCAAACGTTAGCTACGGGACGATTCGATCATACACGTCCATGGCATAGCGTCGTACAACGGATTGAAGGCTTGCCAAAGCATACGTCCATTCATGCTGCTGGTATTGTCATTAGCCCATGCCCGTTAACAGACATCGTCCCCCTTCAAGGCGGACAAACGACAACGTATGTGACGCAATATGCGATGGATGCACTTGAGCAAATCGGATTATTAAAATTCGATTTACTTGCCCTCAAAAATTTAACGATCGTTGAACAAATGATTCATAGCGTTGAACAGCGGACAGGCCATCGTTTACGTTTTGAAAATATACCGCTTGATGACGAACAAACGTATGCGCTTTTCAGTCAAGGGGATACTTTTGGTGTGTTTCAGCTTGAGTCAGAAGGAATGAAGCGGGTGTTGCGCGAATTACAACCGACAACGTTTGAAGATATTGTAGCAGTAAACGCTTTATTTCGTCCCGGACCGATGGAGCAAATTCCAACATATATTTCCCGTAAACATGGGCGTGAGCCGATCGTTTACATGCATGATGATTTGCAATCGATTTTGCAATCGACATATGGAGTTATCGTGTATCAAGAGCAAATTATGAAAATTGCTGAACAAATGGCGAGCTATTCGTTAGCAGAAGCCGATTTGTTACGTCGCGCAATAAGTAAAAAAGACGTTGGACAAATGGAAAAAGAGAAACAGCGTTTTATTGAAGGGTGTATGCAAAATGGGTACGCTGCCCATATCGCAAACGAATTGTATGAGCTCATCGTTCGTTTTGCTGGTTATGGGTTTAACAGAAGCCACGCAGTAGCATACAGCTATATCGCATATATGCTTGCATATATCAAAGCGCATTATCCGCTCGATTTTTACGCTGTTTTATTAACAAATGTCATCGGACAAAAAGAAAAGATGATGCAATGTGTACACGAACTTCGCAAAAAACGAATACGTTTACTTCCTCCTTCCGTCGGACGAAGTGAAGGGCATTTTACCGTTGATGGAAACGATATTCGTTTTGGATTGTTAGCGATTAAACAAGTAAGTTCTGCCTTTGTTAAACAAATAATTCGGGAGCGTCAAAGACAACCATTTTCCGATTTTTTTGATTTCGTTTCGCGATTACGTATCGAGCCTTCACAAAGAAAGATCGTCGAAGCGCTTATTTTTTCTGGCTGTTTTGACGAATTTCGTGTGGAGCGTGCAACCCTTTATGCAAGTATTGACGTGGCGCTTGAGCATGCCGAGTTTCTGACCCCTAATCTCGACGTACGACCAAAATATGTTCATGCTGAACCGTTATCGCTCATCGACCAATTAAAATACGAAAAGCAATGGCTTAACGTATACGTTTCCCCCCATCCGGTTGAATCATTTGCCCATTTTTATTCGATGTGGGGGGCAAAACGTATGTACGAATGGGAAATAGAAAAAGCGAATGTTGGCAAAGTGATCGCATACGTTGAGGAGGTGACGAAAAAGCGGACAAAAAAAGGGGAAGAAATGGCGTTTGTGACGATTTGTGATGATAGCGATGAATGGTATGCGATCGCATTTCCGACGATTTATAGCCGATTTCATTCTTTATTACAACAAGGAAGCGTGTTGTACATGGAAGGGAAAATAGAGCAGCGACCAAATGGCTGGCATCTCATTGTACAACAAGTGAGGAAGCCGGTATGTGTTTATGTGAAAATTGATGAACAGCACGCGTCGCCAGCTATATTGCAGAAGTTAAAAGAAGTGTTAATCGCTCATCGCGGATATGCACCTGTTATTTTGTACTATGAAGCAGAACGAAAAAAAGTGCAGCTTTCTCATGAATATGCTGTGTCCCCACACGATGAGTGCATTCATCAACTAACGGCATTGCTGGGGGATGGGAATGTCGTTGTGAAATAAAAATGCTTTACTATTTTTCATTTTTATTATATTTTTATAGAAGTTAAGTGGTCAGACCAGTGGCCGCTTGTTAGGGAGGAAGATGTCGTGTCGTTGTTTAAAGAAGCGCTTCATATGCATGAGCGTTATCAAGGGAAGCTGGAAGTAAAAGCGAAAGTGCCGTTAAGAAATGCTTACGATTTAAGCTTAGCGTATTCTCCTGGTGTAGCAGAACCGTGCAAAGCCATTCATGCCGAACCGAGCAAAATATATGATTATACGTTAAAAGCGAACACAGTGGCGGTCGTTTCCAATGGGAGTGCAGTGTTAGGGCTTGGAAATATTGGGGCAGACGCAGCGTTGCCAGTCATGGAAGGAAAGGCGGTGCTCTTCAAAAGTTTCGCTGGGGTTGATGCATTTCCGATTTGTTTAAATACATCAGATGTAGAACAAATGATTCAGACCGTCAAATTGCTTGAGCCGACATTTGGTGGCATTAACTTAGAAGATATTGCTGCTCCGCATTGTTTTACGATTGAGGAACGATTAAAGCGAGAAATGAACATTCCTGTTTTTCATGATGATCAACATGGAACAGCGATTGTGACTGTTGCTGGTTTAATGAATGCGTTAAAGTTAGTGAACAAAAAAATAGAACATATTCAAGTGATCATTAACGGAGCGGGAGCAGCAGGAATTGCGATTATGAAGTTGCTTCGTTGTTACGGGGTTAAACATATCATCATGTGCGATTCAAAAGGGGCGATTTATGAAGGGCGCCCATATGGAATGAATGAGATCAAACATGAAATTGCCCAATGGACAAACGATGAGAAAAAAGCAGGAACGTTACAGGAAGTCATCGTTGGTGCGGATGTATTTATTGGTGTGTCTGTTGCTGGAGCGTTGACAGCGAGCATGGTTGAAACGATGAATCGAGATGCAATCATTTTTGCGATGGCAAACCCGACGCCAGAAATTATGCCGGAAGAGGCGTTACAAGCAGGGGCAACAGTTGTTGGGACAGGACGTTCCGACTATCCGAATCAAGTGAATAACGTGTTGGCATTTCCAGGTATTTTCAGAGGTGCTCTTGATGTACGCGCCAAACAAATTAATGAACAAATGAAAATGGCCGCTGTAGAAGCCATTGCGCATTTAATTACAGAAGATGAATTGCGTGCTGATTATGTTATTCCTGCTCCTCTCGATCCGCGCGTCGCTCCAGCTGTCGCTGCTGCAGTGGCAAAAGCCGCCATGGAAACAGGAGTGGCCCAAGTGATTGTCGATCCAAAAGAGGTAGAAAAACGAACACGGCAATTAGCACTAATTGCAGGTGAGGGTGAACATGACTACTTCTAAAGTATACATTGAAACGTTTTGGCAAATTCATCGCATGATTGAAGAAGCAGGTCTTCAACCTGGCGATCGGCTTCCATCTGAACGAGAGCTAGCCGATCGATTGCGAGTCGGACGCTCTTCTGTTCGTGAAGCGCTCCGAGCACTAGAGTTGCTTGGGCTAATCGAAACGCGCCGCGGGGAAGGAACGTTTATGAAACCGTTTGGCGACCATCAGCTCATTCAACTACTTGGCTCGTTTATTTTGCAAGGAAATCGGGAAAAAAGAGATTTAATAGAAACAAAACTACTTATGGAACGAATGTGCTTACAGCTTGCTTGCAAACGAATGACGGACGAGAAGCTCGAGCGCATTGCACAAGCTGATCGTATGTACCATTCATTTTTTCGACGGATTGTAGAAGCGACCGATAACTATTTATTGTTGCGCATTTGGCTTGTATTAAGCGATTTTTTTGAACACGTATATACGGTCGAGCTCCCTTCCGAATGTTACGAACAGATGTGGAAGGCACTCCAAAAGCGGTCGTGCGAAGAAGCAACAGCCGTTTATGAGCAATACGTGATGCAAAAAATGTCGAAAGAGAATTGACACAATGTGACAAACAAAGTTGTCTTTATCCAGTAAAGTAGAAATGGACTAAGTAGGGGAGGGAAACATGTGCTGAAAGATTTGTTCTCCAAAAAGAAGAAGTATGCGACCATTCCATCTGAACAAGCAAAGCAAGATGTACCTGAAGGCATTATGACAAAATGTCCGAAGTGTAAAAAAATTATGTATACGAAAGAATTAGTGAAAAATTTACGCGTTTGTATATCGTGCGGCTATCATCATCCGATGTCTGCTCCTGAACGCATTGCGTGTTTGTTAGATGAAGGGACGTTTCATGAATACGATCGTCACCTTCTTTCTAAAAATCCGCTTGATTTTCCACAGTATATGGAGAAAATTGAGGAAGATCGTGAGAAAACGAAATTGAATGAAGCGGTTGTGACAGGAGAAGGAACGATAAACGGCTTTCCTGTTGTTATTGCAGTGATGGATTCCCGTTTCCGTATGGGAAGCATGGGATCAGTTGTCGGAGAAAAAATTGCACGCGCCATCGAACGAGCGATGGAAAAATCAGTACCTTTTATTATTTTTACCGCTTCAGGTGGAGCGCGCATGCAAGAAGGTGTATTAAGTTTAATGCAAATGGCGAAAACAAGCGCTGCATTAAAACTGTTTAGCGAACAAGGTGGGCTCATCATTTCAGTCATGACCCATCCAACGACAGGTGGTGTATCAGCAAGCTTCGCCTCGCTTGGAGATTATAACTTTGCTGAACCGGGGGCGTTGATCGGTTTTGCGGGAAGACGAGTCATCGAACAAACGGTTCGGGAAGAGTTGCCAGATGATTTTCAAACTGCGGAATTTTTATTGAAACACGGACAATTAGATGCTGTTATTCCGCGTCATGAATTAAAAGATAAATTAACGAATGTATTAGACATTCACCAATCGCGAGGTGGAGACGAATGGCATACGAATTAGAATTTGAAAAGCCGCTTGTAGAACTGCGAAAAAAAATTAGCGAACTGAAAGAGTTTACGAAACATCGTGACGTCGATTTTTCAGATGAAATCAATAAGTTAGAAGCGCGACTTGAAAAGCTTGAAAATGATATTTATGCTAATTTAAGCCCGTGGGATCGTGTGCAAATTGCCCGACATCCAAATCGTCCGACAACGCTCGATTATATCGATCGGTTGTTTACGAACTTTTTTGAATGTCACGGTGATCGTTGTTTTGGCGACGATGAAGCGATTGTCGGAGGAATTGCGAAATATCACGGATTGCCTGTGACAGTCATCGGACATCAACGCGGAAAAGATACGAAAGAAAATATTCGCCGTAATTTTGGCATGCCGCATCCAGAAGGGTATCGAAAGGCACTTCGTCTAATGAAACAAGCCGAAAAATTTGGGCGTCCGATTATTTGTTTTATTGATACGAAAGGGGCGTATCCAGGAAAAGCTGCCGAAGAGCGCGGACAAAGTGAAGCGATCGCACGAAATTTGTTTGAAATGGCGGGATTGACTGTCCCTGTCGTATGCATTGTGATCGGTGAAGGTGGAAGCGGCGGTGCGCTTGCGCTTGGTGTCGGAAACTATGTTCATATGCTTGAAAATTCAACGTATTCCGTTATTTCGCCAGAAGGGGCAGCGGCTATTTTATGGAAAGATGCGTCACTCGCGAAAAAAGCTGCCGAAACGATGAAAATTACAGCGAAAGATTTAAAGCAGCTTGGCGTCATTGATGAAATGATTCCAGAAGTGCGCGGCGGTGCGCATCGAAATGTTGATGAACAGGCGAAATATATTGATGACGTTCTTCAACGCTCGTTGCGTGAATTGCTTCCGTTAAACGCTGAACAGTTAATTGCACAACGATATGAAAAATATAAAAAGATTGGCGATTTTATCGAGTCACAACAGCACGTGTCCGTTACGTAAAAAAGGTCATCCATTTCGATGGCCTTTTTTATTACATGAAAAGGGCGACTTTGGGTAAACTTTTTGTAGCGTGAAAAAATCAACGTTTTGTGAAACATTTCATTATGTATTGTGTTCCATATACCTTCATGTTATCTTAAAGTAAGAGGTCATACTTCTTATTTTATTTTTTTAAAGAGGTGAAGAGTGATGAAAAGAATTGGTGTGCTTACGAGCGGTGGCGATTCACCAGGAATGAATGCGGCCATTCGCGCAGTTGTTCGAAAAGCAATTTACCATGGATTAGAAGTGTACGGCATTTACCACGGATATGCGGGATTAATTGCCGGAAACATTAAAAAGCTTGAAATCGGGGATGTCGGCGATATTATTCATCGTGGTGGAACGATGTTATATACTGCCCGCTGCCCAGAATTTAAAACGTTAGAAGGACAGTTAAAAGGAATTGAGCAATTGAAAAAGCATGGCATTGAAGGGCTCGTTGTCATCGGTGGTGACGGTTCGTATCAAGGGGCGAAAAAATTAACAGAACACGGCTATCCTTGCGTCGGCGTGCCAGGAACGATTGATAACGACATTCCAGGAACAGATTTCACGATCGGTTTTGATACAGCATTGAATACGGTTATTGATGCAATTGACAAAATTCGTGATACAGCGACATCTCATGAGCGTACATACGTCATTGAAGTCATGGGGCGTCATGCTGGTGACATTGCGCTTTGGGCCGGTCTTGCTGGCGGAGCAGAAAGCATTTTAATTCCAGAAGCGGATTATGATATGAATGAAATTGTTGCACGTCTCAAACGTGGACATGAACGCGGCAAAAAACATAGTATTATTGTTGTTGCGGAAGGCGTCGGTAGCGGTGTGGAATTCGGTAAACGAATTGAAGCAGCAACAGGCTTTGAAACGCGTGTAACCGTATTAGGTCACGTCCAACGTGGTGGTTCACCGACAGCGTTTGACCGTGTGCTTGCAAGTCGTTTAGGTGCTCGTGCCGTAGAATTGTTGCTTGAAGGAAAAGGCGGACGTTGCGTCGGCATTCAAAACAATCAACTTGTTGATCATGACATCATTGAAGCGTTAGCACAAAAACATACAGTTGACCAAAAAATGTATCAGTTGTCCAAAGAGCTTTCAATTTAATGTATATTTATGGTATCGTTTCCATATGCAATTTGTAGGAGGGTGTTTATGCGCAAAACGAAAATTGTTTGTACGATCGGTCCAGCGAGTGAAAGTGTAGAAAAGCTTGTGCAACTTATTGAAGCAGGAATGAACGTCGCTCGTCTTAACTTCTCGCACGGAAGTCATGAAGAACATGCAGCGCGCATTCGCAACATTCGTGAAGCGTCAAAAATAACTGGAAAAACGGTAGCGATTTTATTGGATACGAAAGGTCCAGAAATTCGTACGCATAACATGGAAAATGGGGCGATTGAGTTAAAGGCAGGCTCTGAAGTGACGATTTCCATGAAAGAAGTGCTCGGTACGCCAGAAAAATTTTCGATTACTTATGAAGGGTTAATTGATGACGTTCACGTTGGCTCAACTATTTTATTAGATGATGGATTAATCGGATTAGAAGTGTTAGCGATCGATAAAGAGGCAAAAGAAATTCGGACGAAAGTGTTAAACGGTGGCGTACTGAAAAATAAAAAAGGTGTGAACGTCCCGGGCGTAAAAGTGAAATTGCCGGGGATTACTGAAAAAGACGCAGAAGATATTCGTTTCGGTATTGAACAAGGCATTGATTTCATTGCTGCATCGTTCGTTCGCCGCGCTTCTGACGTGCTTGAAATTCGTGAATTGCTCGAAGAACATCACGCGTTGCACATTCAAATTATCCCGAAAATTGAAAACCAAGAAGGCGTAGACAATATTGACGAAATTTTAGAAGTCGCAGACGGCTTAATGGTTGCCCGCGGAGATTTAGGCGTTGAAATTCCGGCAGAAGAAGTGCCGCTTGTGCAAAAAGAATTAATTAAAAAATGTAATGCGCTCGGAAAACCAGTTATTACAGCGACACAAATGCTTGACTCAATGCAGCGCAATCCGCGTCCAACTCGTGCGGAGGCAAGTGACGTCGCGAATGCCATTTTCGATGGAACAGATGCGATTATGCTGTCAGGTGAAACAGCAGCAGGTGCTTATCCAGTAGAAGCGGTACAGACGATGCATCGCATTGCTTTGCGCACAGAACAAGCGTTACAATACCGCGACTTATTATCGAAGCGAAGCAAACAAAGCGGCACAACGATTACAGATGCCATTGGACAATCGGTTGCTCACACCGCATTAAACTTAGATGTCGCCGCGATTGTTACGCCGACAGTCAGCGGCCATACAGCTCGCATGATTTCGAAATACCGTCCAAAAGCGCCAATTATCGCTGTTACATCGAATGAAGGTGTTTCGCGTAAATTAGCGCTCGTTTGGGGTGTTTACCCACGCGTTGCTCAACATGCTACATCAACAGATGAAATGCTTGATATTGCAGTTGAAGCAGCTCTTGATACACGTATTGTGAAACATGGTGATCTCGTCGTCATTACGGCAGGTGTTCCGGTTGGAGAAACAGGATCGACAAACTTAATGAAAGTGCATATGATTGGCGATATGATTGCCAAAGGCCAAGGTATTGGTCGCAAATCAGCATTTGGAAAAGTTGTTGTAGCGAAAACAGCAGAAGAAGCAGTTGAAAAAATGATTGAAGGCGGCATTTTAGTTGCTCCTGCAACAGATGCGGATATGATGAAAGCGTTAGAAAAAGCTGCTGCGATCATTACAGAAGAAGGCGGCTTAACGAGCCATGCAGCTGTGGTCGGCTTAAGCTTAGGCATCCCGGTCATCGTCGGTGTAAACAATGCGACAACCATTTTAAAAGACGGACAAGATATTACAGTAGACGCAAGTTTCGGTGCCATTTATCGTGGTCACGCAAGCGTGCTATAATAAGAAGGGGACAACCCCTTCTTTTCTCATTTTGGAGGGATATGTATGCGTAATATCTTTTTTCTTCTTTTTATCGTTATCCCAGCGTTAGAAATTGTCGTTCTTGTTTTATCTGGAAAGGCAATCGGGGTATGGCCAACATTTGCTTTCATCGTGGCGACAGGCATTATCGGCGCATTTTTAGCGAAAAAGCAAGGATTGCACACGCTTCAGCGCGCGAAGTACGAATGGATGAATGGACGTATCCCAAGCGATGCGCTATTAGATGGGATTTGCATTTTAGTTGGCGGGACGTTATTGTTAACGCCAGGATTTATTACTGATACAGCAGGTTTTATTTTGCTTCTCCCATTTGCGCGCGAAAAAATGAAACCGTGGCTCGTCCGTTTGTTTAAGTGGATGTTTTATACGAAAACTTGGATATACATTCGAAAATAAAAAGCATAAGCTCGTCGCTTATGCTTCTTTTTTTCCAACAATGAAATGCCAAATGTCTTGAAATACGCCAGCATGATGTAGCGTGCGTCCAATGACAAGCAATACCGGTCCAACGATTAATCCGAGAAACCCGATCAATTTGAAACCAACGAATAAAGCAATTAATGTAGCTAATGGATCGAGCCCGATATTAGAAGAAAGAAGTTTCGGTTCCATCACTTGTCGCTGTACGAGAACAACGATATATAGCACGCCAAGACCGATGGCAAAATGAGTATCCCCGCTTATTGCTGTGTAAACAATCCATGGAACGAATACTAAACCTGTTCCTAAATACGGCAAAATATCTACTATGCCAATAATAAGCGCGATAGTGATCGCGTATTCTACTCGCAACACAAGCAATCCGACTAATACAATGAGCGTTGTAATAGAAATGAGTGTGGCTTGCGCTTTAAGGAAGCCAAATAGCGCCTTTTTTAGTTCAGTAAACACTTTTGTGCTGCTCGTTTGTACTTTGTTCGGTAACAGTTTTTGGAACAACGATTTTAGACGATACCAATCCTTGCTTATAAAAAATGTAGCGAGCAATGAAAAAATAAAGATTGTCGCAAAATTAGGCAACCATCCGATAATCGAAGGGATATTTTGTAATATATTTTGGATAAATTGTCCAACTGTTGTAGCAATTCTCGTCCCAACCGACTGAATGTTTGCCATAATCGTATCTTGTTGAGATGTATCTAAATTTTTAAAGAGCGTAGCTAGCTGGTTGTATAGTGGAATAATTTGGCTGGCGACAAACTGTTCCATGTAAACAACAAGCTTTTGAAAATGACTTGGAACGACTGTTGCTAAATATTGTGTGCCCGTCACAATTTCTGCGACAAGAAGAGTGACAAGCCCTGCAACGAGTGCAAGTAAAAAAATTAAAACAATGATGACCGCTAGCGCCCTCGGCATTTTCGCTTTTTTCTCTAATACATCCACAACTGGATTAATGAAAAAGGCAATCGCTAACGCAATTAAAAACGGATACGTTAACGTTGATACATAATATAAACTCGCTAACCCAGCAATGATGACAAAGATGACAAATAAAAAGCGAAGGGAGCGATATACATATTGATTTGGCACGTTTTCACCTCCCGTCTTTTGTCATTTATGACTATTATAATATACAATGCAAAAGAAGAAAAAGTTTCAAAGAAGAAGGTGATATTTGATGCAACCGTTTATTTTTTTATTTATTCTTCTTGTCATTGGCATGATGGCAAAAAATCATTCTCTTATTGTCGCAGTGCTTTTTTTACTCGTTGTGAAAAGCATCGGACTAAGTTCAAAAGTATTCCCTTACTTACAACAAAAAGGAATCAATCTTGGGGTGACCATCATTACGATTGCTGTATTAGTTCCGATTGCCTCTGGAAAAATAGGTTTTAAAGAGCTAGCAGAGTCTGTTCGATCGGTTTACGCGTGGATTGCAATGTTATCAGGTATTGCGGTCGCTTTATTAGCAAAAGGAGGCGTCACGCTGCTTGCAAAAGATCCGCATATGACGACTGCGCTTGTCATTGGGACGATTTTAGCTGTATCTTTATTCAAAGGCGTTGCGGTTGGGCCGTTAATTGGTGCGGGTATTGCGTATATGCTCATGAAAATGGTCGATGTATTTTCGTGATTTATTACTTTTTTATAATAATATTTTTGAATTATGATTTCTTTTAGTTCACAAAAGTCTGATAATTGTTTATAATGGTATTGGAGCATGTACGAAACTATCGTATATATTCCCCTGCTCGCTTCGTTAAGCGGATGGGTGAATATATAACAAAATGTAAGCATTTTCTTTGCATTTTTATTCAGCTGTTTTGAGCAATCGCTCGACGACGCGTTTCAACATGGGAAAAGGGGAATAAAAGAGAAAAGGAGAGATGTAAGATGACAGTAACTCGCGGTCTCGAAGGGGTTGTCGCAACCACTTCCACAATTAGTTCGATCATCGATGATACGCTCACGTACGTTGGGTATAATATCGATGATTTAGCAGAACATGCTACGTTTGAAGAGGTTGTTTATTTGCTTTGGCACCGCAAATTGCCAAACAAAGAAGAGCTAGAAACGTTAACGAAACAGTTGGCAGAAAATGCCGATATTCCGCAACAAATCATTGATCACTTTAAAATGTATCCGCTTGACAAAGTTCATCCAATGGCAGCGCTTCGCACAGCGATTTCGTTCCTTGGATTGTACGATGAAGAAGCGGAAGCGATGAATCCGGAAGCGAACTATCGCAAAGCGATTCGTTTACAGGCGAAAGTATCAACAATTGTTGCTGCGTTTTCCCGCATTCGCAAAGGATTAGAGCCTGTACCACCGCGCAAAGATTTAAGTTTTGCGGCAAACTTTTTATACATGTTAACAGGGAAAGAGCCGGATCCAATCGCTGAAGAAGCGTTTAATAAAGCGCTTGTGCTTCATGCGGACCATGAATTGAACGCTTCAACGTTTACGGCGCGCGTCTGTGTTGCTACTTTATCAGATGTATACTCTGGCATTACTGCAGCGATTGGAGCATTAAAAGGACCTCTTCATGGCGGAGCAAACGAAGCGGTCATGAAAATGTTGACGGAAATCGGTACGCTTGAAAATGTAGAAACGTACATTCACAACAAATTAAACAACAAAGAAAAAATTATGGGCTTCGGTCATCGCGTTTATCGTCACGGAGACCCACGCGCAAAACATTTAAAGAAAATGTCTGAAAAATTGACGAAGTTAACAGGTGAACCGCATTGGTATGACATGTCGGTGAAAATTGAGGAGATTGTTACATCGACAAAAGGGTTACCACCAAATGTTGATTTCTACTCAGCTTCTGTTTACCATAGTTTAGGAATTGATCACGATTTATTTACACCAATTTTTGCAATTAGCCGTATGTCTGGATGGCTTGCACACATTTTAGAGCAGTACGAAAACAACCGTCTCATTCGCCCGCGTGCAGAATATACAGGACCGATGAGACAAGTGTACGTACCGCTTGAAGAACGCGCATAACGATTGTTTAGAAAAGGTGAGAAGTTCACCTCTCACCTTTTTACACTACATGATTTGGAGGTATGATGATGCAAGGAGAAAAAATTACAGTTACAAACGGAGTATTAAACGTTCCAAATTATCCAATTATCCCATTTATTGAAGGGGATGGGACAGGTCCAGATATTTGGGCAGCCGCTTCTCGCGTATTGGAAGCAGCTGTTGAAAAAGCGTATAAAGGTGAACGGAAAATCGTTTGGAAAGAAGTGCTTGCTGGTGAAAAAGCGTTTAAGTTGACAGGTGAATGGTTGCCACAAGAAACACTTGATACGATTCGTGAATACATAATTGCGATTAAAGGTCCGTTAACAACGCCGGTCGGTGGTGGCATTCGTTCATTAAACGTTGCGCTTCGCCAAGAGCTCGATTTATTTGTATGCTTACGTCCGGTTCGCTATTTTAAAGGAGTTCCTTCTCCAGTTAAGCGCCCTGAAGATACAGACATGGTTATTTTCCGTGAAAATACGGAAGATATTTATGCTGGAATCGAATATGCGAAAGGAACGCCAGAAGTAAAAAAAGTGATCGATTTCTTACAAAATGAGATGGGCGTACGCAAAATCCGCTTCCCTGAAACATCAGGAATCGGCATTAAGCCAATTTCAGAGGAAGGAACGAAACGATTAGTGCGGGCGGCGATTAAATATGCGATTGAACACGGCCGCAAATCGGTGACGCTCGTTCATAAAGGAAACATTATGAAATATACAGAAGGTGCGTTTAAAAACTGGGGTTACGAATTAGCTGAGCAAGAATTTGGCGATCAAGTGTTTACATGGGCAGAATATGATCGCATCGTTGAAACGGATGGAAAAGAGGCTGCAAACAGAGCGCAGGCGGAAGCAGAAGCAGCAGGAAAAATTATCATCAAAGATGCGATTGCAGATATTTTCTTACAACAAATTTTAACTCGTCCACGCGAGTTTGATGTCGTTGCAACGATGAACTTAAACGGCGACTACATTTCTGATGCGCTTGCAGCACAAGTAGGCGGCATCGGTATCGCTCCAGGTGCAAACATTAACTATGAAACAGGTCATGCAATTTTTGAAGCAACGCATGGCACAGCACCAAAATATGCAGGATTAGATAAAGTAAATCCGTCATCGGTCATTTTATCTGGTGTAATGATGTTTGAACATCTCGGTTGGAACGAGGCAGCGAAACTCATTATTGACTCTATGGAAAAAACAATTGCATCCAAAGTGGTCACATATGATTTTGCTCGCTTAATGGAAGGTGCAACAGAGGTGAAATGCTCTGAATTTGCGGATGCCCTCATTCGAAACATGAGCGAATAAAATAAAAAGGGGATGGAAGAACGTGGGTATGAAACGTAAAAAAATCTCAATTATCGGTGCTGGATTTACAGGAGCGACAACAGCGTTTATTTTAGCGCAAAAAGAGCTAGGTGATATCGTTCTTGTCGACATTCCACAATTGGAAAATCCGACAAAAGGCAAGGCGCTCGATATGCTTGAGTCAAGCCCAGTTCTTGGTTTTGACGCCAACATTATTGGTACGTCGGATTATGCGGATACGGCTGATTCGGACATCGTTGTCATCACTGCGGGGATTGCACGCAAACCAGGGATGAGTCGTGACGACTTAGTAACGACAAATCAAAACATTATGAAAGCTGTAACGAAAGAAGTCGTTAAATACTCACCGAACTGCTTTATTATCGTCTTAACAAACCCAGTAGATGCGATGACATATACAGTATTTAAAGAATCAGGCTTTCCGAAAAACCGCGTCATCGGCCAATCTGGTGTATTAGATACCGCGCGTTTCCGGACATTTGTTGCACAAGAATTAAACTTATCTGTTAAAGACATTACAGGATTTGTTTTAGGCGGTCATGGAGACGATATGGTACCGCTTGTGCGTTACTCATATGCAGGGGGCATTCCGCTCGAAACGTTAATCCCAAAAGAGCGTTTAGATGCCATTGTTGAACGTACGCGTAAAGGTGGCGGTGAAATCGTCAACTTGCTAGGCAACGGTAGCGCTTATTATGCGCCAGCTGCGTCCCTTGCTGAGATGGTTGAAGCGATCGTAAAAGACCAGCGCCGAGTTCTTCCAGCCATCGCTTATTTAGAAGGCGAATACGGATATGAAGGCATTTATTTAGGTGTGCCAACGATTTTAGGTGGCAACGGAATCGAAAAAGTGATCGAATTACAGTTAACAGACGAAGAAAAAGAAGCATTAGCGAAATCTGTTGAATCGGTGAAAAACGTGATGAAAGTGTTACAATGATAAAAAATTCGGGGGATCTTTCCCCGAATTTTTGTATATGGTCAAACAAAGGGGAGATGACGATGTTAGGGAAAAAGCGTAAAATTGGACGTTTAATTTCGGACATTTCGGTCGGGGAGAAGCTTGTATTAACGGAAGCGATTGAAGATAAAGATTTATTGTTATATTTAGGGCTGACAAACGATGCGAACCCGCTTTATATTCAACATGATTATGCATCCCAAACACCGTTGAAACGTCCAATCGTACCAGCGATTATGTTAACAGGTATGATTACATCAGCTATTTCAAAATATTTACCGGGTCCAGGAAGCCATATCGTTTCCCAAACGATTGAATTTAAACGACCAGTATATCATTATGAGCATGTCGAGTTTTTATTTGAAGTAACGCATGTCGATGAAGAAAACAATGAAATTCATATTGCGGTTCAAGCGGTTCGAGATGGGGAAGAAATATTAGTTGGAGCGTTGCGTGTCGTTCCGCCATATCCGTTTATGGAAGAAAAAGCATTAGATAACTTTTAAAAGGGGCATCGCCTCTTTTTTTATTTTTATCTTTCAAAATAACTCGTTATAATAAAAATGTAACAAATTTACGTTGTTGGAGGATGGCTATGTCGAAACGTGTGTTAGTTGTCGATGATGAGCATTCGATCGTCACTCTATTAGAGTACAATTTAAAACAAGCTGGATTTACCGTATTGACGGCTTATGATGGGGAAGAAGGGCTTCATAAAGCATTGGAAGAACGACCTGATTTTATCATTCTCGATTTAATGTTACCAAAATTAGATGGCATCGAAGTATGTAAGCAATTGCGTCAACAAAAAGTGATGACCCCTATTTTAATGTTGACGGCAAAAGACGATGAGTTTGATAAAGTGCTTGGTCTTGAATTAGGTGCTGATGACTATATGACGAAGCCGTTTAGCCCACGCGAAGTTGTCGCACGTGTCAAGGCGATTTTGCGCCGAACGACTATTCATGAAAATGAAGAAAAACAAGAAAATGGTGACGATTCGCTCATTGTCGGGCAACTAAAAATTTTCCCAGATCGTTATGAGGCGTATTTTGCAGAACAAAGATTAGAATTAACTCCAAAAGAATTTGAGCTATTAGCATATTTAGCGAAATATAAAGGGCGTGTATTGACGCGCGATCAGTTACTTAGCGCCGTATGGAATTATGATTTTGCTGGAGATACGCGCATTGTTGATGTGCATATTAGCCATTTGCGTGAAAAAATCGAACAAGATACGCGAAAACCCGTATACATTAAAACAATACGCGGATTAGGGTATAAGCTAGAGGAGCCGAAAGTGGATGAATAAATTTCGCTCTCGGCTATTGCTCGGGCTCGTTTCGGTCATTTTATCTGTTTTATTTGGTCTTGGGGTGTTATTAGGTCAATTATTTCAAAAATTTTATGCGGATACCGTCCATGAACGGATGGAGAAGGAGGCCAAGCTTTTAGCTTTATATATAGAGAATAAATCGTTCCAATCCTCGTCGTTTGAGCAAAAATTGCGTGCCATTAGCGACATGCTGTCCGCTCGCATCACGATTGTTGACCGAGATGGACAGCTTATGTTTGATACAAACAATTACGTATCCATCGATGAAAAGCGTCATAAAAAATTGATTCAAACGTTATTAAAACAAGAAGATCGTTCCGTTATTTTTGAAGAAGAACAAGATTTATATTATTATGCCGTCCCATTTTGGCAGCGGGATGAGCAACTTGGGCATATTGTTCTCAGTTTGCCGATGGATGCGATCGAGCGGGTAAATGAACAAATTTGGATTTTGCTTACATTCAGCTTAAGTATTGCATTTTTCATTATTCTTTTATTAGGTATTAAAATTACAAATCAATATACAAAACCGATTGAGGCCGCAACAAAAGTGGCGATGGAACTTGCACGCGGCAATTATAAAGCGCGAACGTACGAAAGTCGAGAAGATGAAACGGGGATGCTTAGCCAGTCGCTTAATATTTTAGCGCGCAATTTACAAGAGATGGTGCGCATGCAAGAAATGCAGCAAGATCGCTTGCGAGCATTAATTGAAAATATGGGGAGCGGCTTAATTTTAATTGATCAACGGGGTTACATTTCGCTCATGAACCGCGCGTATAAGGAAATGTTTCATATTGATCCGTCCGACTACGTTCATCGTTTATATTATGAGGCGTTTCCGCATAAGGAAGTTATTGCGCTTGTCGAAGAAATATTTATGACCGAAGTAAACGTACGGAAACAATTGCTTCTTCCTGTCGGTATTGAGCGAAAACATTTTGAAGTATACGGAACACCGATTATCGGAACGAACGATGAATGGAAAGGAATTATCGTTGTGTTCCACGATATTACTGAGCTAAAAAAGCTTGAGCAAATGCGAAAAGATTTTGTAGCGAACGTTTCGCACGAACTAAAAACGCCGATTACATCGATTAAAGGTTTTGCGGAAACGTTATTAGATGGGGCAATGCATGATGCTCAAACACTTGAATATTTTTTAACGATTATTTTAAAAGAAAGCGAACGATTGCAACATTTGATTCAAGATTTGCTTGATTTATCAAAAATTGAACAACAAGGATTTACATTAAATATATCGGTTGTTGACTTGTACGACGTATTAAAAGAAGTCATTGTCATGCTTGAAGGGAAAGCGAACGATAAACAAATTGCATTATCATGCACATCGAATGCCCCGATTTGTTATATGTATGGAGATTTACATCGTTTAAAGCAAATTTTTATTAATTTAATTAATAACGCCATCGCTTATACGCCAGCAGGTGGACGCGTCACCGTTTCCATTGAAAAAGACGATAAACAATTGCATGTTCATGTCAGCGACACAGGGATTGGCATTGAACAAAAAGAAATTCCGCGCATTTTTGAACGTTTTTATCGTGTAGACAAAGCACGAAGTCGCAATTCAGGGGGGACAGGCCTTGGTTTAGCGATTGTAAAACATTTAGTGGAGGCGCATCACGGAACGATTTCTGTAAAAAGTGAAGTAGGTGTAGGAACGACATTTACTGTTCATTTTCGCGTTGATGCTTGTTTAGATGAATGATTTTTTAACGATATATTTACAAACGATTTACCATATATTAAAAAAATACTGGTAACATAACAGATGAAAACCCCTTCATCCAAGAAGCCGATTGTCTTGGAATAGGCGAGGACAACGAATGTTCTCGTCTTTTTTCTTTTTTAGCGGGTATCGTGGTAAAATAAGCGTAAGTGAATAAAGAGGAGGGTTTTCGGTTTGGCAAATAAATTAGTATTGATCGACGGCAATAGCATCGCTTACCGCGCTTTTTTTGCTCTGCCGCTCTTACATAACGATAAAGGGATTCATACAAATGCGATTTACGGTTTTACGATGATGTTAATGAAGCTCATTGAAGAAGAAAAACCGACGCATATGCTCGTTGCGTTTGACGCAGGGAAAACGACATTTCGTCATGAAGTGTATACAGAATATAAAGGTGGGAGACAAAAGACGCCACCAGAACTATCAGAACAGTTTCCATTTTTACGTGAGTTGCTTGATGCATATAACATCCGCACATATGAACTTGAAAATTACGAAGCGGATGATATTATTGGGACGCTTGCGACAAAAGCGGAAAAAGAAGGATTTCACGTTGTGATTATTTCAGGAGATCGGGATTTAACTCAATTAGCGTCTGACCGTATTCATGTGCATGTGACGAAAAAAGGAATAACAGATATGGAACGATATACGCCAGAGCATGTGCTTGAAAAGTACGGATTAACGCCCGCACAAATTGTTGATTTAAAAGGGTTAATGGGGGATGCATCAGATAATATCCCGGGTGTTCCGGGAGTCGGAGAAAAGACAGCGTTAAAGTTGTTAAAGGAGTACGGAACAGTTGAACACGTACTAGCATCACTTGAACATATTTCAGGAAAAAAACTAAAAGAGAATTTACAAACGTATCGTGAACAAGCGCTACTAAGTAAGCAGTTAGCGACCATTCATCGCGACGTTCCGCTCACACTATCGCTCGATGAATTAGCATGGCAGTCATATGATGTCGAACGACTGGCAGCATTGTTTCAAGAGCTAGGTTTTACGTCGCTCATGGATAAAATTGGACATTCTTCACATGAACAACGATCGTTAACGAACATCTCTTTCGTAACGGTACAAACGATTGACGAGCACATGTTGACGGAAGATAGCGCCCTTGTTGTCGAAGTGCTTGATGAAAATTATCATCAAGCACCGATTCTCGGATTTGCACTTGTGAATGAGCGAGGACATTTTTTTATCCCGACAGACGTTGCTTTTGCATCTTCTGTATTTCGAGCATGGCTTGAGAATGAGCAATGTAAAAAAAGTGTGTTTGACGCGAAACGAGCAATTGTTGCGCTAAAGTGGCACGGCATTGAATTAAAAGGAATCGATTTTGATTTATTATTAGCGGCATACTTGCTCAATCCGACAGATGCAAACGGGGATATCGCAGCTGTTGCAAAAACGAAGCAATATACAGACGTACAAAGCGATGAAGAGGTGTACGGAAAAGGGGCAAAACAGACGGTTCCGCCGACAAATGTATTAGCTGAACATCTCGTACGAAAGGCAAAAGCGATTGCTTCTCTAAAAGAAACATATATTCATGAACTAAAACAAAATGAACAATTTGAATTGCTTATTCACTTAGAGTTACCACTTACGTTCATTTTGGCGCAAATGGAGTTTTACGGTGTAAAGGTGGATGTGAATTGCTTACAAAACATGGGGAGAGAGTTCACCGCTCAGCTCCAACAAATTGAGCAACGCATTTATGAATTAGCAGGAACAACGTTTAACATTAATTCCCCAAAACAACTTGGAACGATTTTGTTTGAGAAATTACAGTTGCCGATTGTGAAAAAAACGAAAACAGGTTATTCCACATCGGCGGATGTTTTAGAAAAATTAGCGCCATACCATGAAATCATTGAGCAAATTTTACATTATCGTCAACTCGGAAAATTACAATCGACGTATGTAGAAGGATTAATGAAAGTAGTGCGCCAAGATACAGGAAAAGTGCATACCATTTTCCAACAAGCATTGACGCAAACAGGGCGCTTAAGTTCAACGGAGCCTAATTTACAAAACATTCCGATTCGCATTGAAGAAGGAAGAAAAATTCGTCAAGCGTTCGTCCCATCTTTTGATGACTGGGTCATTTTTGCGGCTGACTATTCGCAAATTGAGTTGCGCGTGTTAGCCCATATTGCCAATGACGAAAATTTAATTGCCGCATTTCATCATGATCTCGACATTCATACGAAAACGGCGATGGACATTTTTCATGTAAAGGAAGAAGAAGTGACCGCACATATGCGCCGGCAAGCGAAGGCGGTCAATTTTGGTATCGTTTACGGAATTAGCGACTACGGATTGTCGCAAAACTTAGGCATTACACGCAAAGAAGCAGCGGAATTTATTGAGCGATATTTTCAAAGCTATCCAGGTGTCAAACGATATATGGAAGAAATTGTACAAGATGCAAAACAAAAAGGATATGTCACGACGTTGCTCCACCGTCGTCGCTATTTACCGGATATTACAAGCAGCAACTTTAATATGCGTAGCTTTGCTGAGCGAACAGCGATGAACACACCAATTCAAGGAAGCGCTGCCGATATTATTAAAAAAGCGATGATTGATTTAGCGACACGTTTACATGAAGAACGGTTACAAGCGCGTCTATTATTGCAAGTACATGACGAACTGATTTTAGAGGCCCCAAAAGAGGAAATTGATTTGTTGAAAAAAATTGTCCCAGATGTGATGGAAAATGCAGTGTCATTACGTGTTCCATTAAAGGTCGATTACCACTTTGGACCGACGTGGTATGATGCGAAGTAAGGAAAGGATGAACAAACATGCCAGAACTCCCTGAAGTGGAAACGGTGCGGCGCACGCTTCTTCCGCTTGTTGTTGGCAAAACGATTGAACGTGTAAAAGTACATTGGGAAAAGATCGTCCAACATCCTGACGTAGAAACATTTTGCGATCGATTAAAAGGACAGACGATTTACGATATTGAGCGACGGGGGAAATTTTTAATTTTTCAATTGGACGATGTTGTTCTAGTTTCCCATTTACGTATGGAAGGACGCTACATATACGAAAAAGAAAATGCCCCATTCGATCGCCATACGCACATCTTTTTTACATTTACAGATCGTACCGAACTTCGTTATCGCGATGTGCGTAAATTTGGAACGATGCATTTGTTCAATAAAGGGGAAAACGTTCCACCTTTATCAAACATCGGCATCGAGCCGCTTGACGAACAGTTTACTGTTTTATGGCTTACCGATCAGCTTCAACGAACAAAGCGAACAATAAAAGCGGTATTGCTTGATCAAACGATCGTTGCAGGGTTAGGAAATATTTATGTTGACGAAGTGTTATTTCGTTCGTCCATTCATCCAGAACGTATCGCAACTACGTTAACGGAGCAAGAAATAGAAGCGTTACATGAAGCAATCGTTGAAACGATACGGGAAGCGATTGAAAAAGGGGGAAGTACGGTTCGAACGTACGTCAATACGCAAGGGAAAATCGGAACATTTCAAACGCAATTGTACGTATATGGGCGTGTAAATAAGCCGTGTCGGCGATGCGGGGAGCCCATTGTCAAAACAACGGTCGCAAATCGCGGTACGCATTATTGTAAACATTGTCAAACATAGTGTAAGAACATTGCCTAGGCCTCTTCCATATACTATGGTAGTTTTTCAAAGGAAGGGGCAGGCGCTTATGATCACATGGTCTTTATTTTTACTTGCTTTAGCTGTTAGCATCGACGGTTTGACTGTCGGGATTACGTACGGTATGCGGAATGTACATATTCCGCTTCGGTCATTGCTCATTATTTCGCTTTTTTCGTGCCTGACTTTTTTAGTGGCGATGGGCATTGGGCGCATCATGTATGTGTTTTTTTCACCTGCTGTTGCGAACGCAATGGGTGGAAGTATATTGATCGTATTAGGGTTATGGATGATCATTCAATTTATCCTTAAACGAGACGACAATGAAGAAAAGTTTCTCATGAATGTAGAAATTCGTCCGCTCGGTATTGTTATTCAAATTTTACGCAAGCCAACGATGGCTGATTTTGACCGGTCAGGTACGATTACAGGAATGGAAGCCGTATTTTTAGGTGTTGCTTTGTCTCTTGATGCGTTTGGGGCAGGAGTGAGCGCAGCGCTTTTAAATTATTCTGTAACGTTTACGACATTTCTCATTTGTTTGCTTAGCTTTAGCTTCTTATTTAGCGGTTTAAAAATTGGTAAGTCGTTTAGGAAGTATGACTGGCTACAAAAATATTCGTTTTTACCTGGAATTATGCTCATTGTGCTTGGTATTTTTAAAATGAGATAGGGGGGATAGTAAGTGTTAACGATCGGTTTAACAGGGGGGATTGCGAGCGGAAAAAGCACGGTCGCGGCGATGTTTCGCGACTTACATATTCCTGTTATTGATGCAGATGAAATCGCTCATCGTGTCACAGCAATCAATGGTGAAGCGTATAAACCTATTGTTGAAGTGTTCGGCCGCGACATTTTGGAAGCAAACGGAGCGATTGATCGCCGCAAACTCGGTACGATCGTGTTTGATGATGAACAAAAGCGAAAACAGTTAAATGCCATCGTTCATCCGCTTGTGCGCAAACATATGCTACAACAAAAAGAACAATATGCGAAACAAAAGGAAAAGGCAGTTGTTCTCGATATTCCTCTTTTATTTGAAAGCAAATTAGAGCATCTTGTTGATCGCATTCTCGTTGTATATGTCGATGAACAAACTCAGCTTCATCGTCTTTGTGAGCGCAATGGCTTTTCGGTTGAAGAAGCACGGGCTCGCATGAAAGCACAAATGCCGCTTGAAGAGAAAAGAAAGAAAGCCGATGCAGTGATCGATAATAACGGAACGATAGAAGAAACGAAACGACAATTACATGCATGTTTAGTACGTTGGGGTGTTCTTGGAAAATAGGACGCCCTTTTTTTATTTTTTTATAGCATAAACAAACTAAAAGTGTTATACTATTTTTGTAGATAACGAACAAATAGTATAACATATATATTGAAAGGAGCTATATAATGAAAGCGAGAGTAGCGATTAACGGATTCGGACGCATTGGACGGATGGTGTTCCGAAAAGCGATAATTGAACAAGATTTTGATATTGTAGCGATTAATGCGAGCTATCCGCCTGAAACGTTAGCTCATTTAATAAAATATGATTCAAACCATGGCAAATTTGAAGGGGAAGTCATTCCGGTTGAAGATGGACTTATTGTGAATGGGAAAAAAGTACAGTTGCTCAATTCCCGCGATCCACGCCTACTGCCATGGGGAGAGCTTCAAATCGATATTGTCATTGAGGCGACAGGAAAGTTTAATGCAAAAGAGAAAGCAATGATGCACATCGAAGCAGGGGCGAAACGCGTCATTTTAACAGCGCCAGGAAAAGATGAAGATGTAACAATTGTCATCGGTGTAAATGAACATATGCTTTCTCCAGAACATATCATTATTTCAAATGCTTCATGCACAACAAATTGTTTAGCTCCGGTTGTAAAAGTGCTTGATGAAGCATTCGGCATTGAAAATGGGTTGATGACAACTGTGCATGCATATACAAACGATCAAAAAAATATTGATAATCCGCATAAAGATTTACGCCGTGCCCGTTCGTGTGCACAATCGATCATTCCAACAACGACAGGTGCAGCGAAAGCGTTGGCGCTCGTATTGCCACATTTAAAAGGAAAAATGCACGGCATGGCATTGCGCGTTCCAACGCCAAATGTTTCGCTTGTTGATGTCGTTGTCGATGTAAAAAAAGATGTAACGGTCGATGAAGTAAACGAAGCATTTATGCAAGCAGCACGTGGATCGTTAAAAGGCATTTTAGACGTGACGATGGAACCGCTCGTATCGATTGATTTTAATACGAATCCGCACTCTGCTATTGTCGATGGATTATCAACGATGGTAATCGAAAATCGGAAAGTAAAAGTATTAGCATGGTATGATAATGAATGGGGTTATTCGTGCCGGGTTGTTGATTTAACAAAGCTTGTTGCAAAACAGTTGTCAAAAAACGAAGCGGTTGCGATGTCATAACGCTGGCATTCCAGCGTTATTTTTTATGCCTAATTTCATAAAAAACAAAAAACAATATTGAAAAAAAGATATAAACGAAGTATACTATTTTTCGTGAACTTCTTGAACGCATGGTAATGTGACTACTTAAAGGGTTAGGACCTCTTTGGACTAACTTTCCCCCGTGGTAGTTATACATTCCAGAAAGCAAAAGAAATTCATCGTTTATTTTTTTCAAAATTTATTAAAGGGGGATACGATCATGGATACAATGGGTCGTCACGTTATCTCAGAACTTTGGGGATGCGATTTTGATAAGTTGAATGACATCGAGTTTATTGAAAAAACATTTGTTGATGCAGCGTTAAAGTCAGGTGCGGAAATTCGTGAAGTTGCATTTCATAAATTTGCACCACAAGGCGTTAGCGGCGTTGTGATCATTTCTGAATCACATTTAACGATTCACAGTTTTCCTGAACACGGATATGCGAGTATTGATGTGTACACATGTGGACATTTAGATCCAACGATTGCTGCTGACTATATTGCAGAAGCGTTAGGTGCGCAAACACGTGAAACAATTGAATTACCTCGTGGCATGGGTCCAATTGAAATTAAACAAGCAAAAGCTTTATAATAAAATGTAAGAGAAAAAGAGGTGTAGATTCTGCACCTCTTTTTTATCATTTGTGCAAAGCGAGGAGACGAAAGGTGAAATGGAAGTACGTATTAACGAATCATAATGAAACATCTGAACGTCACCCGGATGAACAGTTAAAAAGCCGCTATTATAAAACGACGCAAGCGGCTGCATTAAAAGCGGTAAAAGAAATGTTTGAACAAATGGACGGTTGCGATATTGTAGCGATTTCAGAAGAACGAGGAGAACTGAGCGTATCGCTAACGAAAAGAAAAAAAGCATTTATCGTCGTCACAGTCATTTCTGTTCGACCGTTCGAAACAGCTATTGATTTTTCTGTGACGACAGAAACAAAGTGGTTGCCAATCGACTTTGGATTTAGCCGTCAACTTATTATTCGTTTATATGATCAATTAGCTAAACGATTAACATACATCGGATCGGGAATATATAGTGAGAAGTAGTTGTGCATGCGCCTTTTTTTGTCTACTATAAGGGTAAGATTACTGTCAGGAGTTGATACATATGAAATGCCCATCGTGTCACCATCATGGGACGCGGGTACTTGATTCGCGTCCAGTTGATGAAGGGCGTTCCATTCGCCGTCGGCGCGAATGTGAACGTTGCCATTTTCGTTTTACAACGTTTGAGAAAGTCGAAGAAACACCGTTAATTGTCGTGAAAAAAGAAGGAACGAGAGAAGAATTTAGTCGTGAAAAAATATTGCGCGGGCTGATTAAAGCATGTGAGAAGCGGCCGGTTGCGCTTGAACAATTAGAGGAAGTGACGCGGCATATTGAACGGGAATTGCGCAATAATGGCATGAACGAAGTGAAAAGTGAAACGATCGGAGAAATGGTGATGGAACGGTTATCAAAAATCGATGAAGTGGCTTACGTCCGATTTGCTTCAGTGTATCGTCAGTTTAAAGATTTAAACGTCTTTATCGAAGAATTAAAAGAACTCATTAAAAAAGAACAAGGAGAAAGAGCATAATGCGCTCTTTTTCATATAAAGAAGGTCGATAATATGGAATATAGTTGGAAAGAGTTAATTGCGGTCGACCGATATATCGTACATGCGAACGGAGTGCTAAGCGAGCTAGACCGAAAAGTATTGACACTTTTATATCAACCTTTAATTGGTGCTCAAGCGTATAGCTTATATATGACGTTATGGAGCGAACTTGAGCAGGCGCGTTTATGGAGCGAGGAGACGACACATCATAGTTTAATGGCGATTATGCAATGTAGTTTGCCGACTATTTATGCTGAACGCTTAAAACTTGAAGGTATTGGATTGTTAAATACGTATATGAAACGAACGAATGAAGATGATGAGCGCGTATTTATTTATGAACTTCGCCTTCCACTTACACCTGAACAATTTTTCAATGATGGGGTTTTAAACGTATTTTTGTATGACCGTGTAGGGAGAACAAAATTTCAAAAGCTGAAAAAGTTTTTTTCTGATCATATGATTGATCGCACTTCATTTATGCCCGTGACTCGCTCATTTCACGATGTATTTTCATCTATCCAACCGGAAAAGTTGATTCATAAGTTAAGTGATGAAGCAAAACAAGAGGTTATGCTTCAAGACGGACAGCAGTATATCGGAAAAGAACGAGCGATGTATACAATGCGCGATGATATATTTGATTTCGATGCGTTTTATGCAGGACTGTCCCATCATCTTGTGCCACGGCGCGCCATTACAGAAAAGGTGAAAGATGCAATTAAAAAGCTTGCCTTTTTGTATGGCATTGGTCCTCTTGATATGCAAAAAATTGTGATGGGCGTCATCGATCCGGCTGAACAAATTGATATCGAAGCATTGAGAAAAGCAGCGCAAGAATGGTATCAATTTGAGCGAGGGGAAGCGCTCCCGCGTCTGTATGATCGTGTGCAACCGTTAGCAGAGCGAACGATGGCACATGCCGAACCAAAAAATGAAGAAGAATATTTAATGAAACAACTTGAAACCGTCTCGCCACGACAACTGCTTATGGACTTTTCTGGTGGAGTTGAACCGGCGTTAGCTGATTTACAGTTGATTGAAGACATTATGTTTAAACAAAAATTGCCGCCAGGTGTCATGAACGTGCTCATTTACTACGTCATGCTGCGGACAGATATGAAGTTGCCGAAAAAATATGTTGAAAAAATTGCGAGTTCATGGGCGCGAAAAAAGGTACGTACGGTGAAACAAGCGATGGAATTGGCGAAAAAAGAGGCGCGAGAATATGAAACATTTATGAAAGAAAAAGAACAAAAAGGATCTAAAAAACCGATTCGTACCGAACTGTTGCCAGATTGGCTGCAGACGGACTATTCACAATTTGAGCGAAAACAAGTGAAATCAGAAGAAGAGTTAGAACAAAAACGGCGCGAGTTGGAAGAACGGTTGAAAAAACCGAAAAGTTAGGGGATAAACGATGAAACCAATTCGGGAAACAATTCACCATTTGATGAATCGTCACGATTTTAAAGAACGATATGAGGCGATGAAGCGTGAAATTTTACGTGATCCGCATGTTCAAACATTTTTGCGCGGACATCATGTCACAGATGAGATATTGAATCGTCATCTCGGTAAATTGTATGAGTTTGTGCAACAAAGCAAACATTGTGAACGTTGTCAAAGCTTAGAACAATGCCCGAACTTGCTGAAAGGGTATACTCCTCACTTAATTTGGCAAGGGAAAAACATTGACGTACAGTATGAGCGGTGTGCTCGTAAAGTGCAAGATGATGAACGAAAAAAACAACAGTCGCTAATTCGTAGTTTATTTATTTCACGCGACATGTTACAAGCATCGTTTGATCAGCTAGAGACGGACGATCTCGGACGCATTGAAGCGATTGAACTTGCGAGCACGTTTGCGTCGACATATGAAATTGGAAAACGAATGAAAGGGCTATATTTGTACGGTTCGTTTGGTGTTGGCAAAACATATTTGTTGGCGGCAATGGCAAATGAGTTAGCCCAAAGGCATATCGCCTCGTTTCTCGTATACGTTCCAGAATTTGTTCGCTCATTAAAATCGGCACTTCAAACGGACGCGTTTCAAGATACGATCGAATATGCGAAGCAAGTGCCTGTGCTTATGCTTGATGATTTAGGAGCAGAATTAATGTCAAGTTGGTGGCGCGATGAGGTGCTCGGGCCGATTTTGCAATATCGCATGCTTGAGCATTTGCCGACATGTTTTACATCGAATTTCGATTTAAAACGTCTTACTCACCATCTTGCCCATTCGCAGCGCGGTGAAGAAGAGCAAGTCAAAGCAGCGCGAATCATTGAACGAATTGTCTATTTAGCTACTCCGATCGAAATGAAAGGAAAAAATCGCCGAATCGAAATGTGATAAACAGACGGTGTCCCCCATATATATAAAACAAGCATGTTTCGGAAAAAGGGGGGGCACCGTTGATTTATATCGTATTTCAAAATGGACAAGATGCACAACGACTATTTGCAGAATTAAGTAAAGCGCCACAACCATATGGAAAATTGCTTTACGACGACAAGACGATTACCGTTTTTTTTCATGAATCGAATGTTGCGCATATGCGCGCACTGTTTATTCCGATTTTTACTTCATGTATCATTCGAGCTTTTGAAGCACGTTGGCTTTTATCGATCATTTCACGCACATTTTTTTACGAAAACGAAGAAGAACAACAACAAATTTTACAGCTCGCTTATTCGTTTATTGACGGTGAGAGACATGACTATCGCCTCGGAAAAAAAACGAATATGCCGCGCGAGCAATTAATTGCGCAATCGTTGCATGAATGTTTGCATGAAGGGTTGTTTTCGTTTGAATCGCTTATGACTTTTCGTTTGAAGCCGTATTATGACCGTCTTATGCATTATGTCGAATTAGCCATTGACGAATACAAATTAGAGCAAGAATACCAATCATTTGTTCATATGTTGCGTGAAATCGTTGCATCACGTCCGCCGCAAATGAGCGTTGTTCATCTTTTGTATGAAAACGAAACGTTTCAATTTTTTGATGACCATTTTTTTTACATGTCGCCTCAACAACTGAAGCAGTTGATTGATCGGAGATTGATGGTGAGCCAGCCGATGTACATTGATACATCTGTATTAGCACCGCTTGTATCGCTGGCGCCAGAAAAAATATATATGTATACAGATGCAACAGATATTGGGATGATTCAAACGATTCAAAATGTGTTTCAAGAGCGCATCGAGCTGCGAACACCTCTTGATTTTCCAAAAAAATATGCTTATAATGACATACATAATGAATAAAGCGAAAAGTGATGATGAGGACATGGGTGTATTTTTACGGTTCACAGAGAGGGAAGGCATGGGCTGAAACCTTCCTAACACGAAAAATGCACTTACCACCTCTAAACTTCAGCAGTGAACAATGGGACGATGGCCCGTTTAGTAATTGCTGACGGTTTGCGCCGTTATCGAAATGAAGCCGTTTATACATTCGTTTTGCATTTGTATAGACGGGAAGAAGGGTGGAACCACGAAACCAACTCGTCCCTCGTTTTTGGGACGAGTTTTTTTTATTTTTAAAAAAGGAGTGAGAAGTTTTGGCGGATGTAGTGAAAATTACTTTCCCAGATGGAGCAGTAAAGGAGTTTCCGAAAGGGGTGACAACGGAAGACATTGCGGCGTCAATTAGCCCTGGCTTGAAGAAAAAAGCGATTGCAGGGAAGTTAAATGAGCGCATGATCGATTTGCGCACACCAATTGAAGAAGACGGTACGATTTCGATTATTACACAAGATATGCCAGAAGCACTTGACATTTTGCGTCATAGCACAGCGCATTTAATGGCCCAAGCCATTAAACGATTATATAAAGATGTAAAGCTTGGCGTTGGTCCTGTCATTGAAAATGGTTTTTACTATGATATTGATGTTGATGTACCCATTACAGCGGAAGACTTACCGAAAATTGAACAAGAAATGAAAAAAATCGTGAAAGAAAACTTGGACATCGTTCGTAAAGAAGTAAGTCGTGAAGAAGCGATTCGTCGCTATGAAGAAATTGGCGATCGTTTAAAAATTGAACTCATTCACGACATTCCAGAAGGAGAAGTTGTCTCCATTTACGAGCAAGGAGAATTTTTCGATCTTTGTCGCGGTGTGCACGTGCCGTCAACAGGAAAAATAAAAGAGTTTAAACTGTTAAGTGTGGCGGGTGCGTACTGGCGCGGCGACAGCAAAAACAAAATGTTGCAACGCATTTACGGAACAGCCTTTTTCAAAAAAGAAGATTTAGATGAATATTTACGCCTTTTACAAGAAGCGAAAGAGCGCGATCATCGCAAGCTTGGAAAAGAACTCGACTTATTTATGACATCGCAAAAGGTGGGACAAGGATTGCCGCTTTGGCTTCCAAAAGGGGCGACAATTCGTCGAACAATTGAGCGTTATATCGTCGATAAGGAGTTGTCGCTTGGTTACCAACACGTATATACGCCTGTGCTCGGCAGCGTGGAATTATATAAAACGTCTGGCCATTGGGATCATTATAAAGATGGGATGTTCCCACCGATGGAGATGGATAATGAGCAGCTTGTATTACGTCCGATGAACTGTCCACATCATATGATGGTGTATAAACATAAAATTCATAGCTATCGCGAACTGCCAATTCGCATCGCAGAACTCGGCACGATGCACCGTTATGAAATGTCTGGAGCGCTTACAGGTTTGCAACGTGTGCGCGGCATGACGTTAAATGATGCGCATATTTTCGTTCGCCCAGATCAAATTAAAGACGAGTTTAAGCGTGTCGTTAATTTAATTTTAGACGTATATAAAGACTTCGGTTTAACAGATTATTCATTCCGTCTGTCGTATCGCGATCCGCAAGATAAAGAAAAATATTACGATGACGATGCGATGTGGGAAAAAGCACAAAGCATGTTAAAAGAGGCGATGGACGAGCTCGGACTTGACTATTACGAAGCAGAAGGAGAAGCTGCGTTTTACGGTCCAAAACTAGACGTTCAAGTGCGAACAGCGCTCGGAAAAGATGAAACGTTATCTACCGTTCAACTTGACTTCTTGTTACCGGAACGTTTTGACTTAACATATATCGGTGAAGACGGAAAACCGCATCGCCCGGTTGTCATCCATCGCGGTGTCGTATCAACGATGGAACGTTTCGTTGCCTTTTTAATTGAGGAGTATAAAGGGGCGTTCCCGACATGGTTAGCGCCTGTACAAGTACAAGTTATTCCTGTTTCCCCAGCTGTTCATATAGATTATGCGTATGAAGTAAAACAGGCGTTACAAGCTGCAGGCATTCGTGTTGAAGTCGATGAGCGTGAAGAAAAAATTGGATACAAAATTCGCGAAGCGCAAATGCAAAAAATTCCGTACATGCTCGTTGTTGGGGATAACGAAGTAAACGAACGGGCAGTGAACGTGCGAAAATATGGGGAACAAAAGAGCGAAACGATGCCGCTCGATGCGTTCGTTGACTCCATCGTAAAAGAAGTGCGTAAATAAATAGTTGCATTTTCGCCCCATGTTTGTTATAGTTTTATTTGTTGTGATCAATTGACATCAGTTGACAATGTGTTTTGATATATGGTATATATGTTGAAGTAAAAGTAAATACTTGTTTGAACATAAGCAGAAGCACCCGCTTCTCACCTGATCGACGCCGTATGGCTGTTAGCAGGTTTCATGACAGAAAAATGTTGTGAGCGAGACGTGTGGGTGTATTGTGCCCACACGTTTTTTGTCGTGTGCGTTCTGCTTTAACAAACAAGCTTGAAAAAACCGTGGAGGTGGCTAGTTATTAGCAAAGATTTTATTATTAATGAAAACATTCGGGCACGTGAAGTTCGTTTAGTCGATCCAAATGGAGAGCAACTTGGGATTAAGACGAAGCAAGAAGCGTTAGAAATTGCAGCGCGTTTAAATTTAGATTTAGTGATGGTTGCACCAAATGCGAAACCGCCAGTGTGCCGCATTATGGACTATGGTAAGTTCCGCTTCGAGCAACAAAAGAAAGAAAAAGAAGCGCGCAAAAAGCAAAAAGTGATTAACGTAAAAGAAGTTCGTTTAAGCCCAACGATCGAAGAACATGACTTCAACACGAAATTGCGCAACGCGCGGAAGTTCCTTGAAAAAGGAGATAAAGTGAAAGCGACGATTCGCTTTAAAGGACGTGCGATTACGCATAAGGAAATTGGTCAGCGCGTGCTTGATCGATTTGCTGAGGCGTGCGCGGATATTGGTACGGTTGAGACGGCTCCGAAAATGGACGGCCGCAGCATGTTTTTAGTGCTAGCACCGAAAAACGACAAATAACAAAAGGGAGGAACACCTTATGCCAAAAATGAAAACTCACAAAGGCTCAGCGAAGCGTTTCAAAAAGACAGGAACAGGTCAATTAAAACGTTCACACGCATTCACTAGCCACTTATTCGCAAACAAAACGCAAAAACAAAAGCGTAAACTTCGTAAAGCAACGCTCGTATCAAAAGGCGATTTCAAACGCATTCGTCAATTGTTAGATAACGTAAAATAATTTTAGGAGGGAAATGTTATGCCACGTGTAAAAGGCGGTACAGTCACACGCAGACGTCGTAAAAAAATTCTTAAACTTGCAAAAGGATATTTCGGTTCGAAACATCGTTTATATAAAGTTGCAAATCAACAAGTAATGAAATCGTTAATGTATGCGTATCGCGATCGTCGCCAACGCAAACGCGATTTCCGCAAACTTTGGATTACGCGCATTAACGCTGCAGCGCGCATGAACGGTCTTTCTTACAGCCGTTTAATGCACGGATTAAAGCTTGCAGGAATCGAAGTAAACCGCAAAATGCTTGCTGATTTAGCAGTAAACGATGCAGCAGCATTCACACAACTTGCAAACATCGCAAAAGAAAACTTAAACAAGTAATAAAGGAAATGACCATTCTCCCTTGAGGGGATGGTCATTTTTTATAAGAGGGGGAGAAAAATGGATATAAAAAAATTATTTTCTATGCAACGGCAATTAGATGAGCGAATTGAAACGGAGCGTGGTTTGCGCGGTGAACGTTTAGTTGAGCGCAAGTTGTTAGCTCTTCTTGTTGAAATTGGAGAACTGGCGAACGAAACACGTTGCTTTAAATTTTGGAGTTCGAAGCCGAAAGCGGCAGAAGAAACAATTTTAGAGGAATATGTAGACGGCCTTCATTTTATTTTATCGCTCGGGCTTGATCTTTCGCTTCATGAGCATGTAAAATGGCCGCATGTGCAAGAAAGTCATCCGCTCGTTGAACAGTTTTTACACGTATTTGAAGCCGTTCAGACGTTTCGCGAAAAGATGGACGAACAAGCATACGATCAATTAGTGTATGCGTATGCACAGCTCGGTCATGCGCTTCAATTTAATGCTGAACAAATTGAGCGAGCGTATGTCGCAAAAAACGAAGTGAACCATGAGCGACAAAGTCACAATTATTAACAACTGTCAAAATGTTTAGTATAATGAATGTTGTACATAGAGAGGAGTGACATACGTGAAGAAATTAGATGAAACGTTAACGATGTTGAAAGCGTTAACGGATGCAAAAGGTGTTCCGGGCAATGAACGGGAAGTACGTGAAGTAATGAAATCGTACATCGCTCCATATGCAGATGAAGTCACGACGGATCGTCTCGGTAGCTTAATTGCAAAAAAAGTAGGAAAAGAAAACGGACCAAAAGTGATGATTGCTGGTCACTTAGATGAAGTTGGTTTTATGGTGACGCAAATTGATGAAAAGGGCTTCATTCGTTTCCAACCGCTTGGCGGGTGGTGGGGACAAGTGATGCTCGCTCAACGCGTGACGATCGTAACAAAACAAGGGGATATTACAGGCGTCATCGGCTCAAAACCGCCACACATTTTACCTGCTGAAGCAAGAAGAAAACCGGTGGAAATAAAAGATATGTTTATTGACATCGGAGCTTCTAGCCGTGACGAGGCGATTGCTTGGGGTGTGCGCCCTGGCGATGCCATTGTGCCATATTTTGAATTTACAGTGATGAACAATGAAAAAATGTTGCTTGCGAAAGCATGGGATAACCGCATCGGTTGTGCGATTGCGATCGATGTGTTGAAACAATTAAAAGACGTCGAGCATCCAAACGTTGTATACGGCGTTGGTACAGTACAAGAAGAAGTCGGCTTGCGCGGTGCACGAACATCTGCTTTTGCGATTGAACCAGATATTGCATTTGCAGTTGATGTTGGTATCGCGGGCGATACGCCGGGCGTGTCAGAGAAAGAGGCGATGGGGAAACTTGGCGCTGGCCCGCATATCGTTTTATACGATGCAACGCTCGTTTCACATAAAGGATTGCGCGAATTTGTCATTCATGTTGCGGAAGAAATGAACATTCCATATCGCTTTGATGTGATGCCAGATGGCGGAACAGACGCAGGTGCGATCCATATGACAATGCGCGGCGTTCCGGCGTTGACAATCTCCATCCCAACACGGTACATTCACTCCCATGCGGCGCTTCTTCATCGCGATGACTACGAACAAACAGTAAAACTATTAGTCGAAGTCATTAAGCGATTGGATGAAGAGAAAGTAAAAGAAATTACGTTTGATTAAGAGAAGAGAAGTCGACCTGTACACGGTCGGCTTTTTTCTTTTTTCAGAAAATTTTTATTGACGGAAACGAAAAAATTTACTAAAATTTTTACTAGTAGGCGAAAACGCTTACTAAAATAAATTCATTTCTAGGGGGAGATAACAATGAAAAGGAAAAGGATAATTGTGTTTGGAAATTTAATTGCTTCTATGATTTTACTTTTTTTGGTGGGATGTAAAGCGGAGGAGGTAGATGAAAAAGATAGTTCAAGTGAAAAAGTAAAAATCGAATTTTTTCATTATAAGTCTGAAGCGAAAGATACATTTGATGAATTAATTTCCAAATTTGAAAAAGAAAACCCTAATATCGACGTTGTTAACGCCAATCCGCCAGATGCTGAAACGGTTTTGAAAACTCGCGTTGCTAAGCGGGATATTCCGGATATCGTCGCTATTGGAGCAAACTCTACATTCGCTGAACTGTCCAAAGCAGGTGTATTTGTCGATGTAACGAACGCCACAGAACTTGATTCCATTCAACCTGCTTATATTGATATGTTACGCGATGTTACTGGATTAGAAAAAGTATACGCCATTCCATATGCAGCCAATGCAGATGGAATTATTTATAATAAAACGATATTTAACGAACTTGGTTTAACGGTTCCAAAAACATGGGACGAACTAATCGCTGTAGCTGAAAAAGTGAAAGCGGCTGGTAAAACGCCATTCTATTTCACATTCAAAGATGCTTGGACTACCTTGCCAGTCTATAACGCACTCGCTGCCAACACGCAAGGAGAGAATTTCTTCGATCAGTTGAATGATGGAAAAACAACTTTCCAAAAAGGATATAAAGAAGCAACTGAAAAATTTGTCCAATTACTAGAATATGGTCATAAAGATAACTTTGGCAAAGGTTATGCAGATGGGAACGTCGCTTTTGCCAAAGGTGAATCAGCGATGTACTTACAAGGAATTTGGGCTATACCGGAAATCCGAAAAGCAAATCCTGATATTGAACTAGGCGTCTTCCCTTATCCAGCTACAAATGATCCTGAAAATACGAAACTCGTTTCTGGTGTCGATTTACTTTTAGCTATTTCTAAAACGTCAAAACATCCAGAAGAAGCAAGAAAATTTGTAAACTTCTTACTTGATCCGGAAAATGCGAAATTTTACTTAAGCGAACAAAATGCATTCTCTGCCATTAAAGGTATTACACAAGAGGATCCTGCTTTAGATGGATTGAAAGAAAGTTTTGAAAAAGGAGCTCTCGTTGACTTCCCAGACCACTATATCCCACTTGCAGTCGGTTTAGAAAAACTTTTACAACAGCTTACGCATGATAAAGATGTAGAAAAATTCCTTAAAAACTTAGACGCCGAGTGGGAAAAAGTACAGGGTCGTAAATAAACGCATTTTGAGAGGGAATTAGGATTCAACCTAATTTCCTCTTCCCCTACATGAGGAGGAAAACATATGAAGAAGAGGGATATCGCACTTTCAACAAACAAACATATTCTTTTACCCGTAAAAAGCATGAAAAAGCCGAAAAATATTGCGATTTATCTTATGACGATACCTGCTGTTGTTCTATTTGCAACATTTCACACATTCCCGGCTATTCAAGGAATTTTCTACTCGTTTACAAACTGGGATGGCTTAAGCTTTGATTACGATTTTGTAGGATTAAAAAATTATCACTATTTATTTCAAGACGAAAATGTGCTCAACTCTTATCTTTTTACGTTTAAGTTTGCTTTTTTTTCAACTATTTTAGTAAATGTGTTAAGCTTATTAATCGCGATGGGGCTCAATGCAAATATTAAGTTTAAAAACTTTTTTAAGGCTGTCTACTTTCTGCCAAATATTTTAAGCGTCCTCATTGTTGGTTATATTTTCAACTACTTATTCGCCAATGTTATTCCTTTATTAGGAGAAAAATTAGGAATCGACTTTTTATCTACCAATATTTTGGGGAAAGAAAAATGGGCTTGGATCGGAATCGTCATTGTCGCTGTTTGGCAAGCTTGTGCGTTTAATACCATTTTATATCTAGCAGGCTTACAAACGGTTCCTGCAGAGTTGTATGAGGCTGCAAGTATTGATGGTGCTAATAAATGGCAAAGTTTTTGGCATATTACATTTCCAATGATAGCCCCTTTCTTCACAATTAATATGGTTTTAGCTATGAAAAACTTTTTGATGGTCTTTGACCACGTTGTGGCTCTTACTGGCGGCGGACCTGGCCGATCAACCGAATCGATTTCGCTTTTAATTTATAATGGCGGATTCCAAGGCGGTGAATTCGCTTACCAATCCGCAAACGCTGTCATCTATTTTATTGTCATTATGGTCGTATCGTTATTGCAAATTAAATTTCTACAAAAACGGGAAGTGGATATGTAATGAAAAAGAAAACAAATTGGTTCGTCACGTGTTTAATTGTTATCGGATCATTGTTCATTTTGTTTCCTTTATATATGGCTATTTCAATCGCTTTAAAAACACCAGAAGAGTTAGCGCATTCCGTCTTTTCGCTGCCAATCGGACTACACTTTGAAAACTTTACAAAAGCAATCGAAGCAACGAACTTTTTTCAAGCATTTAAAAATAGTGCGTTTATTACCATTACCACTGTCATTTTTACCATTTTAACAAACTCGATGGTGGCTTACGCCATTGCTCGAAACATGCATCGTAGATTTTTCAAAATCTTGTATTACTACTTTGTCAGTGCATTATTCATCCCGTTTCCGATCATTATGTTACCGATCGTTAAGCAAACATCTGCATTCGGTATGAACAATCCAAGCGGTTTAATTTTTCTGTACATCGTTTATGGAATTGCCTTTAACATTTTTATCTATGTCGGATACATTCGTTCCATTCCAAAAGAACTCGAAGAAGCTGCCATCGTGGATGGATGCAGCACGTGGGGCGTTTTTTGGAAAATTGTCTTTCCGCTTCTAGCACCGATTAACGCAACCATCGGTATCCTTACTTGTTTATGGGCATGGAACGACTTTTTATTGCCTTTAGTCATATTAAGCGACCAAGACGATATGACTTTACCATTAGTCCAATACGTGTTTCAGTCTGAATTTGGCACAGATTATAACTTGGCATTTGCCTCCTACTTAATGGCACTTTCACCAATGATTATCGTTTACTTGTTTGCGCAAAAATGGATTATCAGCGGAGTAATAAGAGGCGCAATTAAATAAAAAATAATGGGGGATTACCAATGGCGATTACGTTCGATTCTATAAACAAAACATTTCACTTACAAGCAAAAGACACAAGCTATGTTATGCAAATTTTCCGCGACGGGTATTTAGCCCATCTTTATTTCGGGAAAAAAGTTCGCAACTATCACCATTCGAATAAATTACAGTTTTTAGATCGAGGATTTTCTCCTAATCCAGACCCATCTGATCGAACATTTTCATTAGATACATTGCCGCAAGAATATCCAGCATACGGCAATACAGACTTTCGCACACCTGCTTATCAAATACAACTTGAGAATGGGTCTACTGTATCGGATTTGCGCTATAAAACACATAAAATCTACAAAGGCAAGCCGAAATTAAACGGATTGCCAGCGACTTATGTCGAAACAGAAGATGAAGCGGAGACGCTGGAAATCGAGTTAGAGGATGATAACACCAAGCTAAAAGTAATCCTTTCTTATACCGTATTTGAACATTTCAATGCGATTACACGTTCCGTTCGCTTTGAAAATCAAGGTTCAGAAAATATAAAAATTTTACGTGCGTTAAGCATGAATATCGATTTTCGCGATGCGAACTTCGATTTTCTGCATCTTTCAGGCGCACATTGTCGAGAGAGATATATGGAAAGAAAACCACTTTTTGTAGGTACTCAATCGATCGAAAGCCGAAGAGGGGCAAGCAGTCATCAACAAAACCCATTCATCGCGCTGTTGAGAAAAAATGCCAATGAAGACGAAGGCGAAGTATTTGGCTTTAGCCTCGTGTACAGCGGCAATTTCCTTGCACAAGTGGAAGTTGATCAATTTCACACAGCACGTGTGTCGCTAGGAATTAATCCGTTTGATTTTACTTGGCTATTAGAGCCTGGCGAAGCGTTTCAAACACCGGAAGTGGTGATGGTCTATTCCGATCAAGGACTAAACGGGATGTCGCAAACGTTTCATCGACTATACCGAACTCGTTTAGCCCGCGGACCATTCCGAGACAAAGAACGTCCAATTCTTATTAACAACTGGGAAGCTACCTATTTTGATTTTAACGAAGAGAAAATTTTGGAAATTGCGAAAGCAGGTAAAGAATTAGGAATCGAGTTATTTGTATTAGATGACGGTTGGTTTGGTAAACGGGACGATGATAAAAGCTCTTTAGGAGATTGGTTCGTTGACAAAAGGAAGCTTCCAAATGGATTAGCAGGACTAGCTACAAAAATCCGAGAGATGGGAATGCAGTTTGGACTATGGGTTGAACCGGAGATGATTTCGGTCGATAGCGATTTATATCGCAAGCATCCAGACTGGTGCCTCCATGTTCCAAAACGGCCGCGTTCAGAAGGACGTAATCAGCTTATTTTAGATTACTCACGTAAAGAAGTGTGTGATTACATCATCAAAGTAATGTCCGATATTTTATCAAGCGCCCCCGTTTCCTATGTGAAATGGGATATGAATCGTCACATGACCGAAATCGGATCTGCTGCCTTGCCGCCAGAAAGACAAAGAGAAACAGCCCACCGTTATATGTTAGGGTTGTATCGCGTAATGGAGGAAATCACCTCCAAGTTTCCGCACGTTTTATTTGAAAGTTGTTCAGGAGGAGGCGGGCGTTTTGATCCAGGGATTCTTTATTACATGCCGCAAACGTGGACGAGCGACAATACAGATGCGATCTCTCGTTTAAAAATTCAATACGGCACAAGTATCGTTTATCCAATCAACGCAATGGGAGCGCATGTGTCAGCAGTTCCAAACCATCAAGTTCATCGCATCACTTCACTGGATATTCGCGGGCATGTGGCGATGTCAGGAAACTTTGGCTATGAACTCGATTTAACGAAATTAACCGATGAAGAGAAGGAAAAAGTGAAAGAGCAAGTGGCCTTTTATAAAGAAATTCGCCGTTTAGTGCAATATGGCAACTTTTATCGAATCCTAAGCCCATTTGAAGGAAATGAAACGGCGTGGATGTTCGTTTCAGAAGACCAATCTGAAGCGGTTGTCGCTTACTTTAGAGTATTAGCGGAGGCGAATGCTCCACTTTCTTCAATTCTTCTAAAAGGGTTGGATCCGAATAGACAATACTATCTAATTGGAAAAGGAGTTGAAGAAGGAGAAGTATATGGTGGCGATGAGTTAATGTATGTGGGATTAAATGTTCCATATCTTGAAGGGGATTTCGTGAGTTTTATTTGGGTATTAAAAGAATGGAAGGATAATGAGTGTTAAAACTAATAATCAAAGTGGTGTTTTAAATGATTAAGCAATTAGAAAATGAATATATAAAAATATTTCAAAGGGAATATGGAAGATTTTTATTTTTCTTCGCCCCCGGTCGTGTCAATTTAATCGGTGAACATACTGATTATAACGGAGGGTATGTGCTTCCTTGTTCATTGCATATCGGAACGTATGCGGTTGCCAGATTAAATGATGATGGGATGATTCGGCTCTATTCCAAAAACTTTCATGACGATGGAATCGTTTCGATAAGAAAGGACGAACTCGCCTATGACGAGTGTCATGGATGGGCGAATTATCCAAAGGGAATCATCCAAGCGCTTATGCCGAAACATGTTCAAAAGGGCATTGACGTCTTATACTATGGCAATATTCCGAATGGGGCAGGGCTATCTTCTTCTGCTTCTATCGAGCTCGCTACCGCCGTTATGTTGAACGAGTTGTTTCAACTTCGTATGGAGATGATGGAATTAGTAAAAATTAGTCAAAAAGTAGAAAATGAATATATCGGTGTGAATTGCGGGATTATGGATCAATTTGCGGTCGGAATGGGGAAAGCAGGACATGCGTTATTGCTTGATTGCCAGACACTGAAGTACCAATATTTGCCCCTTTCTTTAGAAGATTGTTCGATTGTTATTGCAAATACAAATAAAAAGCGAGGGTTAGCGGATTCAGCATATAACGAGCGCCGTGCGACATGTGAACAGGCGCTTGCCAAATTACAGCGCTATGTAAGCATCCACTCTCTTAGTGATTTAACGATCGAGCAGTTTAACGAATATGCACATGTTCTTTCACCGATAGAACAAAAACGAGTGCGTCATGTCGTTTCGGAAAATGAACGAACGAAACAAGCTGCCTCTGCTTTACAAAAGGGAGATTTGCATACATTTGGACAATTGATGCGCAAATCACATGAATCATTGCGTGATGATTACGAAGTGACGGGAAAAGAGTTAGATACGCTCGTGGAGGCAGCGTGGAAACATAAAGGGACGATTGGGGCACGCATGACAGGAGCGGGGTTTGGCGGTTGTACAGTAAATATTGTAAAAGACGATCATATTCCGTCGTTTATCGAAGAAGTTGGGAAAATGTATGAAATGGAGATAGGGTATGCACCAAGTTTTTACGTAGCGAAAATTGGTGACGGGGCGAAACAACTGACAAAAGAAGGGGAGAGCATGCGATGATTCTCATTTGTGGGGGAGCAGGATATATCGGGAGTCATGCCGTGTATCGTTTCATTGAAAAAGGAGAACAAGTCGTTGTTGTCGATAATTTACAAACCGGGCATCGAAAAGCTGTTCATTCAGATGCGCTGTTTTACGAGGGAGATATTCGTGATCGTCACTTTTTAAGCGACATATTTAAAAAGCATGAAATAGATACAGTGATTCATTTTGCGGCTCATTCCCTTGTTGGAGAAAGTGTCCAAAACCCATTAGCTTATTACAACAATAATGTTTATGGAACAGAAGTGTTACTTGATGTCATGAATGAACATGGCGTAAAACAAATTGTATTTTCCTCAACAGCGGCTGTGTATGGGGAACCAAAACATATCCCTATTCAAGAGGAAGATGAAACAAATCCTGAAAGTCCGTATGGTGAAACAAAACTAGCAATGGAAAAAATGATGAAATGGGCGAACATTGCATACGGTATTCGTTACATTTCTTTACGATATTTCAACGTCGCAGGCGCGTATGGAACGATGCTTGGCGAAGATCATCGCCCTGAGACACATGTCATTCCTCTTATTTTACAAGTGCCGCTAGGAAAACGAGAAGAGTTTCATATTTTTGGAGATGACTACGACACATATGACGGCACTTGTATTCGCGATTACATTCACGTATTAGATTTAGTAGATGCTCATATGTTAGCGGTGGAAAAACTAAGAAAGGGTAGTGAAAGCGTCGTATACAATTTAGGAAATGGCAACGGGTTTTCTGTCAAAGAAGTCGTTGAAGCAGCACGTCGTGTCACAGGGCATCCGATTCCCGCCAAAATTATGCCGAGACGCCCTGGGGATCCTGCGCGCTTAGTTGCTTCATCCGAAAAAGCGAAACGTGAGCTTGGATGGAAGCCAATATATACAACAATAGAAGAAATTGTTTCTTCGGCATGGGAGTGGCATAAAGCGAATCCGAACGGGTATGAAGAGGTGTAGCGATGGTAAACATTTATGAAGAAATTGAAGCACTTATTCAGTATGCACTTTATCATCGTTTAATTGAAAAAGAAGATGTCATTTATACGCGCAATCGACTGCTAGCTTTGTTAAAGCTGGATGAATGGAAACAAGTAGACGTTACCCCCTCCTCCGACCGTCCACTTGTTTCGATTTTACAACATATCATGAATTGGGCGGAAGCGCATGGGCGATTTGCTGGAAAGACAGTGACAGAACGTGATTTATTTGATACAGAAATTATGAATTGTTTTGTGGCCCGTCCGTCTACGATTATTCAAACGTTTTATGAGAAATATAAACGAAATAAGCAAGAAGCAACAACTTGGTTTTATGAACTGAGTCAAGCGTCCAATTACATTCGTGTAGACCGAGTGATGAAAAATAGACGATGGAAAGTGCGAACGAAATACGGCGATATGGATATAACGATCAACTTATCTAAGCCGGAAAAAGATCCTCGAGATATTGCGCGCATGAAGGAAACAAAAGAGCAACATTATCCTCCTTGCTTGCTATGTATTGAAAATGAAGGGTATGCTGGAACGATTCGACATCCTGCGCGAGCGAACCATCGGATCATTCCTGTTGAGTTATGCGGCGAACGTTGGTTTTTTCAATATTCACCTTACGTTTATTACAACGAGCATTGCATCGTGCTTCGCGATAAGCATGTACCGATGAAAATGGAAAGAAAAACATTTGAGCGGTTGCTTGATTTTGTCGATCAATTTCCTCATTACTTTATCGGTTCAAACGCGGATTTACCTATTGTAGGAGGATCGATTTTATCGCACGATCATTTTCAAGGTGGACAATATACATTTGCGATTGAAAAAGCTTCAGCTGATTTTTCGTTTACACTCGCTGCTTATCCTCACGTACAAATGAGCGTCATTCGTTGGCCTATGTCAGTGATACGTATACGCGGAGAAAAACAAGATGTGTTAGAAGTTAGTGATTTTATCTATAAAGAATGGCAAACGTATAGCGATCCGAAAGTGGATATATATGCACAAACAAACGATGTACCGCATAATACGGTCACGCCAATTGCTCGTAGACGCGAGAAGTTGTACGAGATGGATATTGTGTTAAGAAACAATCGCACATCAGAAAAATATCCGTATGGTATTTTTCATCCGCATGAGGAATTGCATCATATTAAAAAAGAAAATATCGGTTTAATTGAAGTCATGGGATTAGCTGTATTGCCTAGCCGATTAGCGAATGAATTAGAGACGATTGCAACATACATGAAAAATAACACACGAAGAGAGCAATGGGATTCGTCATTATTGAAACATTGGGAATGGGTGCAAGAGATTATGGAGAGACATCCGCTCATCGATGATGTACATGAGCTATTAAAAGAAGAAGTAGGAAAACGATTCGAACAAGTGCTTGAACATGCGGGTGTATTTAAACGAACGGAAGAAGGAAAGGAAGCGTTTTATCGTTTTATTCGTCATATTCAAGAAAAACATAGATAAAGACGGAGGAGAAACCATGTATGTAGGAGTGGACTACTATCCAGAATATTGGCCAAAAGAAATGATCGATGAAGATATTCAAGGAATAAAAGAGCTTGGAGCTAACATCGTTCGTATTGGGGAATTTTCTTGGCATTTAATGGAGAAAGCAGAAGGGAATATTGACTTTTCTTTTTTCGATGAAGTAGTAAAAAAGTTGAAAGAAAACGGGCTTTCGATCATGTTTGGTACGCCGACCGCAACGTTTCCAGCTTGGCTAGCAAAAAAGCACCCAGATATTTTATCGAAAGACGAATATGGACGTACTCGTGTATTTGGGGGACGACGACAATATTGTTTTAATTCGAGAACGTATCGCTCATATGCAGCCAATATAACGGAACAACTTGTTAAACATTACAAAGATGAGGAAGCGATCGTTGCTTGGCAAATCGATAATGAATTTGGACATGAAGGAAGCGATATGTGTTATTGTGAACAGTGTCATCGTGAGTTTCAGCAATTTTTGAAAGAAAAATATAAACAAATTGACGCATTAAATGAAGCGTACGGAACAATTTTTTGGGGGCAGACGTATAACGATTTTTCAGAAATCCCAATGCCAACAAAAACAATAACAACGCATAACCCGTCTTTGCAGTTAGATTGGGCACGTTTTCGTTCGTTTTCAGTCAATCGTTTCGCTCATGAAATGACAAACATCGTCAAAAAATATAAAGGTTCTCATCAGCAAGTAACGACAAACGTATCTGGCGGATTTTTTAATAAATGGTTTGATCACGAAGAAAATGTGCGCGAAATGGATTTTGTATCGTACGATAACTATCCGGTATGGGGAGGACTAGATGAGCCGATTTCTCCTGCGGCGATTGCGATGAGTCATGATTTTAATCGCGGATTGCTCGGAAAAAATTATTGGATTGTTGAAGAGTTAATGGGGGCTCAAGGACATGAGATGATCGGATATTTACCGCGACCGAATCAAGCAAAAATGTGGTCGTATCAAGCGTTCGCTCATGGATGTACGAATATGTTATATTTTAGCTGGCGAGGAATGGATCGAGGGGCCGAGCAATTTTGTTATGGCATCGTTGACCATAGCAACGTACGAGGTAGAAAATATAAAGAAGTACAATCTGTTTTTTCACATATTCCGACATTTGAACACGTATTACAGTCGCCAATTCAAGCGCATATTGCTGTTTTATATGATTATGATAACATTTGGTCGTGGCGTTTTCAGCCGCAAAGTAAGGCGTTTGACTTTACAACCGAACTTCTTCGGTTATATGAGCCGTTTTATCGCTTAAATGCAAATATTGACGTCATTCCTGTTTCACGGGATTTTTCAAAATATAAAGTACTTATCGTTCCTGTATTACAAATCATTGACGAACAATTAGCAGAAAAATTGAAAATGTTTGCTCGTCGTGGCGGGACAATTATATTTTCTTTTCGAACAGGGCTAAAAAATAAACAAAATAATATTCATTTTAAACATGTATTACCTGCGCACGTCAGTGATCTTATCGGTGCGCATATTCATGAAGTAGAATCTCTAGCATATCGTCATGTTCCAATCATCGGTGAAGGAAGATGGCAAGGTAAAAAGGCGATGTGCTCCGTATGGCGAGATTTGCTTGAACCAACAACAGCTAATGTATTATATCGATATGACGATCCGTTTTATCCTCTCGCTGCGATAACTGAAAATGAATACGGTGATGGGAACGTCTATTACGTTGGAGGAGGAGTAGATGTTCAAGCGCTTCGTGACATGGCTAAAGAAGTTGTGCAAAAGCATAACATATGGCATGTAGAAAGCGCAGAAGGTGTCGAAGTATATCGACGTGTATGTGAAGATGTGGAGTATCTATTCATTTTAAATCATACCGATCAAGAGAAACAATTTGGCGATTTGGTTCTAAGACCGTATGATAGTCAAATCGTTAAAATTTAGCATAAATAAAGGAGTGGCATCGATGGCTACATTGAAAGAAATTGCCGAGAAAGCAGGGGTTTCGGTCGCCACTGTATCGCGTGTACTAAACTACGATACAACGTTATCCGTCTCGGATGAAACGAAAAAGCGCATTTTTGAAATTGCCCAAGAGCTGAACTATAAAACGCCTAGAGAACGCAATCAAATGAGTGCAAAAGACCGACTTCGCTTTGGGGTGGTCAACTGGTATTCGGAATCTCAAGAGCTTGACGATCCATACTACATGGCTGTGCGCCTTGGTGTTGAAAAGGAATGTTTTCGCCGCCAAATTGAGTTAGTCAAGTTATTTAAAAAAGAAGGCTCGTATGAATCGGAGTGGTTGACAGGGTTAGATGGGATTATAGCGGTCGGGAAGTTTGGGAAAAGGGAAATTGACTTGTTTGCATCTGTTACCGACCATATCGTTTTTGTTGACTATTCGCCTGATGAAGATCGCTTTGATTCTGTCGTTGTCGATTTTCGAAAAGCGACAGCTCGCGTTCTTCAATATTTAATTGATCTCGGTCATAAACATATCGGCTATATTGGAGGGCGTGAATATGTTGATGACGGTCATTTAATTCAAGATGAGCGTGAGCGTACATTTTACGAATATTTATATTTGCGAGGTATGTTTATTCCAGAATATGTATTAACAGGGCGTTTTATTGCAGAGGATGGGTATATGTTAATGAAACAAGCACTTCAGCTGCCGAATCGGCCAACTGCGTTTTTTATTGCAAGCGACTCGATGGCTATTGGAGCGTTGCGGGCGTTGCATGAAGCAGGAGTTGATGTTCCAAATGAAATTACAGTTGTCGGTTTTAATGATCTCCCTACATCAAAATTTGTTCAGCCTCCATTATCCACTGTGCAAGTTTACACAGAATTTATGGGAGAAACAGCGGTTGAATTGCTTGTCGAACAAATTCAAACGAAAAGAGAGATTCCGAAAAAAATTGTTGTTCCGACGAAACTTGTCGTAAGAGAAAGCAGCTGTGCTTATACAGTAAAGAAATAGCTTCCGCTTTGGCGAAAGCTATTTCTTTATATAACAAATAAGTTAATTAGTTTGTTTATTGAACAAACTAAAATGTTGCTGTTATAATTAAGAAAATGATAATTAAAGAAAATTCAATATTTTTGAGAGGACTGACAGTACAGCTGGTTTCGGTCTTTATCTACACGAGGAGTGAATGAAATGTCAAAAAAAGTACGGTGGGGAATTTTAAGCACGGCTCATATTGCAAGGGAGACGATGATTCCAGCTATTCAGCGTGCAGAGAACGCAGAAGTTGTAGCTATTGCTAGTGGAAATGATAGAGTACACGAGATCGCTGAACGCTTTCACATTCCTAAGGTATACAGTACTTATGAACAGTTATTGAATGATCCCGAGATTGATGCTGTATATATTCCGCTTCCTAATCACATGCACATGAAATGGACAATCAAGGCGACAGAACATAAAAAACATATTCTTTGTGAAAAGCCAGCTGCTTTATGTGAAGACGATGTTCGAAGAATGGTAGAGGTTTGTAGAGAAAATAGTGTCATCTGGATGGAAGCATTTATGTATCAATTCCACCCGCAACATAAGAGAGTAAAAGAGATAATGTCATTAGGAGAAATAGGAATTGTAAAAAGTATGAGAGCAAGTTTTTCTTTTTATCTTGTCGAGCGAGAAAATAATATTCGAATGGAGAAATCACTCGGAGGAGGAAGTTTATTAGATATAGGATGTTATTGTGTCCATTCGATCCGTTCTTTGTTACATGCAGAACCAGTTATTTTGTCTGTTCGCTCCACTTTTGATCACATGAAAGGTGTAGATATAGTCACAAGTGGTTGGCTAAAGATGAGCAACGGCGTGCATGCTTTATTTGATTGCAGCTTCGATATGTTTTCCCGCAATGAATATGAAATTATCGGAACGAAGGGAAAAGTAACCGTTCCGCGGGCGTACCGTCCTGACATACAACAAGGCAACGGTTTAATCATCATCCAAACGGATGACGGAAAAACGCGGGAAGAAGTAGTAAACGGCGACCAATACCGTCTACAGGTGGAGCACTTTTCACAATGTATCCTCGCTGGAACAACGCCAAGCTATTCGGACGATGCGATCATCCAACAAGCGAAAGTGTTAGATGCGTGCCGCATGTCAGCGGAAACAGGAAAAGTGGTCGAGTTAACCGTTTAAGCAACGTACGAAGAAAGGTAGGAAGAGGGATGAGAATTGTACAGGAACAATGGACGGAAGTAGATGGCCGTCCGATTATCGCCTATACCTTTACGAACGATAACGGGATGGAAGTGACGTGTTTAAATTATGGGTGCATCATTACAAAAATATTGGCTCCTGACAAACACGGAAACTATGAAAATGTTGTCTTAGCGTTCAATGAGTTTTCTCCGTATCTTACAAACAGCCCGTATTTCGGAGCGGTGATCGGAAGAGTGGCGGGAAGGATAAAAAATGCCTCTTTTGAATTAAACGGAAAAACCTATACGTTATACAAAAATGAAAACGGCAACCATTTACATGGCGGCAAAAAAGGATTTCATCATGCCATTTGGCAAGGAGCGGGATTTTCTAAAAAGGAGGAAGCCGGCGTCCAATTTTCGTATACAAGTGTCGATGGAGAAGAAGGTTATCCGGGCAATGTAGACGTTCAAATCACATATACGTTAAATAACCAAAACGAGTTCATTATTTCTTACCGTGCGACTTCTGACCAAGACACGCCGCTCACGTTAACGAACCATACGTATTTTAATTTGAGCGGCAATTTAAAAAGCGATATTTTACACCATCGTTTAAAAATCAAGAGCAATCAGTTTTTAGAGCTGGATAATGAGTTTATTCCGACCGGTGTGCTTTTAGATGTGGCGAATACGCCTTTTGACTTGCGTGAAGGAAAAACAATCAAAGAAGGCGTGGAAGCAAATCATCCGCAAATTGCTTTAGTCGGGCAAGGGTATGATCATCCGTTTTTATTAAATGCTCATCACGACGAAGAAATCGTTTTGTTCGACCCAAAAAGCGGACGAACATTACTAGTAGAAACAGACGAACCAGGGGTAGTAGTATATACGGGCAATCAGCTTCCGGATGAAATAAAAGTAAACGGAGTGCCATCGCGAAAATATTTAGGCATTTGTTTAGAAACGCAAGCATTGCCGGATGCGGTACATCATCCGCATTTTCCTTCTTGCATTTTGCGAGCAGGTGAAGTGTATTCATCTGTTACGAAATATACGTTTCGTGTACATGAGGAGGGAGAAAGATGAACTATCGTCGGTTAGGAAACACAGAACTGGAAGTGAGCGAAGTAAGTTTCGGAACGTGGGTGATTGGCGGTTCTTGGGGGCAAACAGATGATAGTGAAGCATTGAAAGGGTTGCAGCGGGCGATTGATGCTGGTGTCAATTTTTTCGATACGGCAGATGTTTATGGCGACGGTCATAGTGAAGAACTTCTAGCAAAAGCGACAAAAGGAAAAGAGGACGACATTTATATCGCCACGAAATTTTGTCGGGCGGGGGACATTCATGATTTTCGCACCTACTCCGAAGAAAACGTGCGGAAATATTGCGAAGGAAGTTTAAAGCGCTTGCAACGTGAACGCATCGATTTATATCAAATTCACTGCCCGCCGTTTGAAGTGTTAAAAGATGGTCGGGTGTTTGAAGTGTTGGATAAGCTGCAGCAAGAAGGAAAGATTCGCTATTATGGCGTAAGTGTCGAAACGGTGGAAGAAGGGCTGTTTTGTCTAACGAATCCGAACGTGAAAGCATTGCAAGTCATTTTTAACATTTTCCGCCAAAAACCGTTAGAACAATTGCTTCCGCAAGCAAAAGCACAAGGTGTCGGGATATTGGCGCGGCTGCCGTTGGCAAGCGGATTATTGACAGGGAAATTTAAAAAAGATACAACATTCGCCGAAAATGATCACCGCCATTTTAATCGAGATGGGCAACACTTTAATGTTGGCGAAACGTTCGCTGGGCTTGAGTTTCATAAAGGGGTAGAGCTCAGTGAACAGCTAGCGTGGATCGCAGACGGCAGAGGCAATATGACAAGAGCCGCATTGCGCTGGATTTTAGATCATGACTCCGTTACATGCGTCATCCCAGGCTTTAAAACGGTACAGCAAGTCGAAGACAATTTGCAGGCGCTCAACGTCCCGTCCTTTAGCGAAGAAGAAAAGGAACGGTTAACAGAGTTTTATAAAAATGAAATCCATCCGTTTATTCGCGGGGCGTATTAAGAAAAAGGCATCCAGCTCGTTTGGATGCCTTTTATTTTACAGAAACACTTCTATTTTTTTCCCTTTTTTCAGGAAATCTTCGATGACAAAAAAAGAAATTCCTAATGCCGTTGAATAAAGCGATAATTTAGAAAAATGAATGTTGACATTCGCGCGGTGAAACGGCAAGGTGCGCTTGTCGATAACTTGTTGGATGGCAGGGAAAAGCCATTTTTTTGCCATCGATAAGCGGTTGCCGATGATGACTTGCTCTGGATTAAACGTATTGATCAAATTATTGATTCCAATGCCTAAATAGCGACCGATGCGCTCTAATAATGCGAGCACGTCTTGATGATTGTTTTCTGCCAATTGTAATAGTTCTTCTAACGATACCTCATTGTCAAAAAACGGACTCGCTCCATCCAATAGCGCTTTTTCCGAAGCATACAATTCCCAGCAGCCAATACTTCCACAGCGGCACGGTGGACCGTCGGCTTCGATCGTCATATGACCGCTTTCTCCAGAAAACCCGCTTGTTCCTCTATATAGCTCTCCGTTTAGGATTAAGCCGACACCGATGCCAATACCGGCACTTACGTAGATGATGTTACGAAAATCTTTACCTGCACCACTACGTTTTTCCCCATATGCACCAGCGTTTGCTTCGTTATCAATCATGACAGGAACGTGGAACGTTGCTTCGATGTCTTGTTTTAGCGGGATGTTTTTCCATCCTAAATTTGGGGCGAATAATAACTCTCCTTCTTTATCAACAATACCTGGAACGCCGATGCCAATTCCGACTAAGCCGTATCGGCTGTCTGGCATCCGTTCCGTTAAATATAAAATGGTTTCTTTTATACGTGTTAGGACAGAAGAATAATTTTTGTCATGAAACATCACTTGTTTTTCAAGGACGATATTTCCTTGCAAATCGGTTAGCACGCCAAGAATGTAATGAACCCCTAAATCAATGCCAATGGAATATCCGGCTTTTTCATTAAATAACAATAAAACAGGCCGTCGACCACCGCTTGATTCTCCTTGCCCGATTTCATACACAAGCTCTTCGTCCATTAACTCTTTTACTAAAGAAGAAACAGTCCCTTTATTTAATCCGGACCGTTGTGCCACATCCGCCCGTGACAAAGGCCCTTGGCTTTTCACCATATCAAGAACAAGCGATTTATTAATTTTTTTAATTAAATGTGGATTTCCAGTTATTCTTGTCAAATTTATCACCCTGATTATCAATGTATCATAATTGTATGAAAAATTCTAGTTCACTTTGTTTGTTTTATAGACAAACAAAATGGAGGGTTTTATAATGTAAGTCAAGAAGAAAGAAGGGGCGCCTTTTCAATCTAAATTTATATGGTGGGAACGTGTTTTAGTTATGTGAAGACAGAGGTGATTTAATGATCCATCTATATGTTAAACAAAAGATGGCTCGCTTTAATACGCTACGTAATCAAATTTTAACGATCTATATTTTTGTGATGACACTTGTGCTATTATTTGTAGGAGTTATTACATTTCATATTGTTTCGTCACTACTGAAGAAAAATGCAGAAGAACAAATACAACAAACAATTATTCAAGCAAATGGAAGGTTAGAATCTTTATATAAACAGTTAAATTCACTAACTGCCCAAATTGTGACTGATATATATGTTCAACGTACATTTTTGAAAGAAGTACAAGGTAAGTATTTGAGTTTTGAAGAGAGGCAGTATTTAATGCAAGTAGTAAACTCATATCAAACATATTTTGATGGTATTCAATCGTTTGAATTATATACAAACGATTATAAGCGAATATTTCCTCTAAATGAAATGAATTTAGTAGAGCGAGTGGGAGTAGAATGGATTCAGGAAATAAAAAAACAACGTGGCAAGATGGTTTGGATTGGGCAAGATCCAAAATCGTCTCATTTTTTTGTCGTTGCGCGTCAAATTCGATTGACAGATCATTCTTTTTCATCAGGCGGTTACTTGTTAGTACGGGTTAATACTGATTATTTTCAATTTAGTGGTTTTTCTGAACAAAAAATAAACAATCAAAGTTATACATTGGTATTAGATGAGAAAGGTCACAAAATTTTCTCAAGTTTGCCCGCATATCTCATACACGTTTTATATGTAAAGAAAAAAGAAGAAAAAAATTATATGGTTGTCGAGCAGACCTCACCTCTTACAAAGTGGAAGATAATTATCGTTACGCCTTTGGAAGCGCTTATAAAAGGTGTCGATATTTTAAAAAATGCAATAATTCTCTCAGGTACTTTTGGTTTTATCATCTTCTTTGCTTTTTCTTTTTTTCTATCCACTATTGTAACTCGCCCACTTTTAAAGTTAACGAAAATTATGCACGGTGGGAGGAACGGAAAATTAAAATTAAGCCCTCCGATTTCGTCTACTATTGAAATTGATGAATTAATTGAAACATACAACTCTTTAGTAAATGATATTAATCATTTAATACAAATGGTTTACGAAAAAGAGTTAGTTCGAAGTCAAGCGGAACTGAAAGCGTTGCAGGCTCAGATCAATCCACATTTTCTTTTTAATACACTTGATGCGCTGTATTGGTCGCTTATTGAAAGAGATGAAGAAGAATTAGCGAAATTTGTATTAAATATGGCTGAGCTGTTCCGTTACACAATTAGCCATTCTGATCATGATGAATGGGTGACAATTCGAGAGGAAATGGAACATATTCAACGTTATATGGAAGTGATGAGGGTAAGGTGGGGAGAACGATTTGTTTGGAAAATTACTGTTCCTGACCATTGTTTACATGTAAGAATTCCGAAATTACTCATTCAGCCGCTTGTTGAAAATGCAGTTCTGCATGGAGTTGGAAATAAAACAGGTATAGGTACAGTTTCAATCAGCATGACAGAATGTATGGAGGGAAATGAGTTGCTTATTAAGGTGCAAGATGATGGAAACGGTATGGATGAAAAAGATTTGAAAACGTTGAAAGAAAAGTTAACAAGTAAAACGGTTCCTTCGATGAAAGGGAGTGGGATCGCGCTCATGAATGTTAACCGACGATTACAGCTTTACTACGGCGAAGAGCGAGAGTTACTTATTCACAGCGAAGCAGGGAAAGGAACATGTGTAACATTTCAAATTCCTAAAAGTGGGTGAAGCTTCGTGAGAAGTATAAAAACGATTTTGATTGTTGATGATGAGCCAAGAGCACGTGAAGGAATGAAAAAGGTTCTAAATTTGTGGGCAATGGGAAAATATGAAATTGCATGTGCTAGTAGTGCTGAAGAAGCAGTTTCTATTTTACAAAAGAAAAAAATCGATGTGTTATTAACAGATATTCGTATGCCGCAAATTTCAGGTTTAAAACTTATTCGTACCCTTAAGGAAAAAAATGAAATTCCTATTATCATTATCTCGGCTTACTCCGAGTTTACGTACGCTCAGGAGGCGATCACGTTAGGTGTTGTAGACTATTTGCTTAAACCGGTAGATAAAGATAAACTGATTGAAGCGGTGGAGAAAGCACTTGATATATCAGAAAGTCTGGAAAAGGCAAAGAAGATCGAAAAGATTTTGGATGACCATGTCATAGGAATACACGAAGAGAAACTTTCTTCACCTATTAAAAAAGCGATTCAGTTCATTCATGAAAACCTCGACAAACCTTTTAGTTTAAGTGATGTATCTAAATATGTATATTTAAATTCGAGTTATTTTAGCGCCCTATTTAAGCAAGAAATGAATATGACGTTTAGTGAATATGTAACAAGATGTCGATTACAAAAGGCGAAAAACTTATTAATAAATACGAATTTATCGATTGCTGAAATTAGTAGCGTCGTAGGGTATCAAACATCTAAGTACTTTATTAAAATATTTAAAGAGTTTGAAGGGATTACTCCTTATCGTTTTCGAAAAGAGTATCTAAAAAAAATGGAATTTTAAATGATGAATGTTACCTTACTAGGAGCCATCACTCGTGCTACATTAGAAGTAAGAAAACGAAAGGGGGATTTTGAAAGTGTTAAAGAAAGCGCATACAATATTGTGGCTAGTTGTTTTAATGCTTGTTTTAGCGGGCTGTTCAGAAAAAACAGCTGAGAAAGACACAGAAGGAAAAGGTGAGGAAAAAGTAACACTCACTTTCATGCATCTTTGGCCGGCGGGAAGTTCTAAGCAGCATAACATGATTGTAAACGAAATTATTCAAGAGTTTGAAGCAGAAAATCCGAATGTAAAGATTAAACAAGAAATTTTGGAAAACGAACAGTATAAAAACAAACTGAAAGTATTAGGGGCTTCGAATGAACTTCCTGATATTGGGATGACATGGGCTGCAGGGTTTTTAGAGCCTTATGCGAAAGGAGGGCTCTTTACTCCACTAGATGATCTGTTAGCCGACGGATTGCGTGAAAATTTTGTTTCAGGTACAACAGAGCCATATGCATTAGAAGGAAAAACATATGCCCTTCCTTTAGAGTTGAATATTACTCCTATTTACTATAACAAAGGGATTTTTGAAAAATATAATTTGGAAGTCCCTAAAACATACGATGAGTTTAAACAAGTTGTACAAGTACTGGTAGATAACGGGGTTGCCCCTATTGCTCTAGGAAATAAAGATCGTTGGACAGGTTCGATGTGGTATATGTATTTAGCTGATCGTATTGGTGGAGCAGATACATTAAAAAATGCGATTAACGGGAGCGGTACGTTTGAGGATCCGAGTTTAGTACAAGCTGCAGAAGAAATACAAAATCTTGTGAGAATGAAAGCATTTATTAAAGGATTTAACGGTTTATCGAATGATGAAGCAAAGGCAGAATTTACAAATGAAAAGGCTGCTATGTATTTGATGGGAACATGGGATTTACCACAGTTCACAACAAATGAAGATATTCCAAAAGAATTTAGAGAAAAAGTAGGATTTTTCAAGTTCCCAGAAGTTGAAGGTGGAAAAGGAAATATTGATAGCTGGGTTGGTGGACCAGGCGTAGGGTTATTTGTATCTGAAAATTCAAAACATAAAGAAGAAGCGAAACAATTTGTGAAGTTCTTTGTTGAAAAATGGGGAGAACGTTCTGTCACAAGAGCTGGTGTCATTCCAGCAACAAAAGTGAATACCGCCAACATTGAATTACCACAAATGTATATTGATGTTTTAAATGAATTAGCAAATGCGAGCAACATTACATTATTTGCCGATGTGCAGATGAACCCAGAAGCCGCACAAACTCACTTGAATTTAATTCAGTCGTTATTTGGGGAAAGTGTCACACCGGAAAAATTCGCAAAACAGCACCAAGAAGCATTGTCTAACACACGCTAGATATGAAGAACAGAAAAAGGACATATTTTTATAATATGTCCTTTTTCCTCAAAGTATGAGGGAGGAAATAATATGGACAAAGTAATGTCTGATAAACGTGTCATCGCATTATACGTTCTACCTGCTTTATTAATGATCGTTATATTAGTTTATGTCCCGATTATTATGACGGGATATTATAGCTTAATGCAATGGGATGGAATAGGTGAAAGAACATTTATTGCATTGGACAACTATAAACAGTTATTAAAAGATAGTATGTTTTGGAAAAGTGTATATCATTCATTTTTATTAGCTGTTTTTTCTGTTTTGAGCCTTGGTGGTTATTTAGTTGTCTCTCTTATTCTTGCGGGAAGGATAAAAGGCGCAAATATGCTTCGGAAAATTTATTTAATTCCTATGTTGCTTTCCTCTGTGGCTATTGCTCAGTTATGGTTAAGAATTTATCATCCTTCTAACGGAATGTTGAACCAATTTCTTTCATCTTTAGGGGTAGATGATCCTCCAAATTGGCTTGCTGACCCTTCAATTGTACTATATTCTGTTTTTATACCTATAATTTGGCAATACGCAGGGTTTTATATATTGATCTACTACGCAGCTTTAAAAAATATCCCATCTTCCATTATTGAAGCAGCTATTATTGATGGGGCTAATCCTTGGCAGTTAGCATATAAAATTAAATTGCCGCTCATTGCTGGTGTAATCAAAGTGACAATCGTATTGGCTGTTGTCGGTTCTTTGAAATATTTTGATTTGATTTATGTAATGACTGGCGGTGGACCAAACGGAGCAAGTGAAGTTATTGCTTCTTACATGTATCAAAAAGCATTTCGTAGTTTCAATTTTGGATACGGGAGTGCAATTGCTTTTTCTCTGTTGATTCTTTGTATTGTTGCTACGTGGTTAATTAGAAAGTTAACGCACACAGAAGAAGAAGTTCAATATTAATAGTGTATGGGGTGCTGATACGATGGAGAAATCGACATATATATATATGAAAAAAATAGGCATGTTTCTTTTTTATATGATGCTATTTTTAGTAGCTGGATTACAAATACTTCCTCTTGTCTGGTTATTATTTTTCTCTCTGAAAAACAACCAAGAAGTATTTAATACGCCTCTTTTTTCTTTACCTTCCCCTCCACGTTGGGAAAACTATGTGAAGGTATGGGTTGAAGGGGATATTGGTCTTTATTTTTTCAACAGTTTGTGGATTACTACTGTATCAGTCATTTTTACCGTTTTATTAGCTAGTTTTGTAACGTTTGCGATTACACGGATGAATTGGAAACTTAAACATGTCGTACTTGGATTGTTCATGGTCGGATTAATGATTCCGATACACTCGACACTTATCCCTTTGTTTAACTTTTTTATGAAAGTGAAGCTCATCGATCATCCGATGTCGATTGTTTTAACAAATATAGGTTTCAATTTACCTATCACGATTATGATTTTACTAGGTTTTTATAATGCTTTGCCACGTGAACTTGAAGAATCGGCTGTGATGGATGGTTGCTCTGTGCATCGTATGTTTTTCCAAGTAATTTTGCCAATGACTTCCCCGGTTATTGTAACAACGACAATTATTAACATGATTTATAACTGGAATGAGTTTGTATTTGTTAACACATTCATTAGTTCAGACGAGTATAAAACATTAACAGTAGGAATACAAAATTTCATCGGACAGTATACAACCGATTGGGGAGCAATTGGAGCTACTTTAATGATTAGTGTGTTACCAATTTTAATTATTTTCTTCTTTTTAAGCAATAAAATTATGGAAGGAATTACAGCTGGGGCAATTAAAGGATAAGAAAGGGGTATGGTTATGCCGAAAAATATGTTTTTTAATGCGCATCATTCACCAGTCGGAGCATTTGCTAGTTTTACACTGGGGTTTCCCGGAAAAAGTGGAGGATTAGATCTCGAATTAGCTCGTCCTCCAAGACAAAATGTGTTTATTGGTGTAGAGTCATTAGAACAGTCAAATGTATATGATGTATTGCCATTTTTACAAATGGAAAATGAAGATGAAAGCAGACGATACGATATTGAAAACCCAGATCCAAATCCGCAAAAACCAAACATTCTTATTCCGTTTGCAAAAGAGGAGATCAAGCGCGAATTCCGTGTGGCAACCGATACGTGGAAATCTAGGGATTTAACGTTTACGATTTATTCGCCAGTAAAGGCGGTGCCTGATCCTGAAACAGCAGCCGAGGAAGAACTCAAGTTGGCGTTGGTTCCGGCTGTAATTGTAGAGATGACGATCGATAATACAAACGGAACAAGAACACGGCGGGCGTTTTTTGGATTCGAAGGCACCGACCCGTACACCTCGATGCGGCGGATCGATGATACGTGCCCGCAGTTGCGCGGGATTGGCCAAGGACGGATTGTGGGCATTGTCTCCAAAGACGAGGGTGTTCGCTCTGCGTTGCATTTTAGTATGGAAGATATTTTAACAACACCGCTTGAAGAAAACTGGACATTTGGACTTGGGAAAGTTGGGGCGTTAATCGTCGATGTGCCGGCGGGAGAAAAGAAAACATATCAATTTGCCGTTTGTTTTTACCGCGGCGGCTATGCAACGGCGGGAATGGATACTTCTTATTTTTACACCCGTTTCTTCAATAATCTCGAAGAAGTCGGCCTTTATGCGTTAGAGAAGTCGGACGTATTAAAGGAGCAGTCGTTCCGTTCGAATGAACTCATTGAAAAAGAATGGCTCTCCGATGATCAGAAGTTTATGATGGCGCATGCGATTCGCAGCTACTATGGCAATACCCAGTTGCTTGAGCATGAAGGAAAGCCGATTTGGGTCGTTAATGAAGGCGAATATCGGATGATGAACACGTTTGATTTAACGGTTGACCAACTCTTTTTTGAATTGAAAATGAACCCTTGGACGGTGAAAAATGTACTTGATTTGTATGTGGAGCGATACAGCTACGAAGATTGTGCCCGTTTTCCGGGAGACGAAAAGGAATATCCGGGAGGCATCAGCTTTACCCATGATATGGGAGTTGCTAACACATTCTCGCGCCCACATTACTCGTCATATGAGCTATATGGCATTAGCGGCTGCTTTTCGCATATGACACACGAACAGCTCGTCAACTGGGTGCTTTGCGCGGCGGTATACATTGAGCAAACGAAAGATTGGGCATGGCGCGACAAGCGGCTCGACATTTTGGAGCAGTGCCTTGAAAGCATGGTTCGCCGCGATCATCCAGACCGAGAAAAGCGAAACGGAATTATGGAACTTGATAGCACGCGCACGATGGGTGGCGCAGAGATTACAACATATGATAGTTTAGATGTTTCCCTCGGCCAAGCGCGTAATAACTTATATTTAGCAGGAAAGTGCTGGGCAGCCTATGTCGCGCTTGAGAAATTGTTTAGCGATGTCGGCAACGAAGAGCTAGCCGTGTTAGCTGGTGAACAAGCGGAAAAATGCGCAGCGACTATCGTAAGCTATGTGACGGATCAAGGATATATCCCAGCGGTGATGGGGGAAGGAAATGACTCAAAAATCATTCCAGCCATTGAAGGGCTTGTATTCCCTTATTTTACGAATTGCCATGAGGCGTTAAAAGAGGATGGACGTTTTGGGAAATATATTCAAGCGCTGCGCAACCATTTGCGTTATGTATTACAGGAAGGAATTTGCCTCTTTCCAGACGGCGGATGGAAAATTTCCTCGACAAGCAACAACTCGTGGTTAAGTAAAATTTATTTATGCCAGTTTATTGCTCGCCACATTTTAGGGTGGGAATGGGACGAACAAGGAAAACGGGCTGATGCGGCTCATGTCGCGTGGCTCACGCATCCGACGCTCTCCATTTGGAGTTGGAGCGACCAAATTATCGCTGGTGAAATTAGCGGCAGCAAATACTACCCGCGCGGCGTAACGAGCATTTTATGGTTGGAGGAGGGAAGATGAAAGGGCAACTGTACTGGGAGGAAGGAAAACTTTTTCGTTTATGTGAATGGGGAATGAGATTAGCGTATGTGAATGTTCTTTGGTTTTTCTTTACTTTCGCTGGGCTGGTTGTGGCTGGAATCGCTCCATCTTCCATTTCTTTATTTACTGTTATGAGAAAATGGCTGACAGGACAAGAGGATATTCCTGTATTTCAGACGTTTTTTTCCACATACAAAAAAGAATTTTGGCGAACAAATGCAATAGGATTTGTTTTAGGAACCGGTGCCGGTGTATTGTTTCTTGATTTTTTATTTATGACTTACACGAAAGGGATGCTCTCCCTCATACTTTTGGCATTTTTGCTGATGATTACGATGTTTTATTTCATTGTTTGCTTGTATATTTTTCCGGTTTATGTTCATTACCATTTGCGAGTAGTTGATTATATAAAACATTCATTTTTCATCGGAATAGCTAATCCGGCAACAACATTGACGCTGACTATCTCGGTTATTTTGATAGGAATGTTGTTTTTGTCTATACCGGCGCTCATTCCGTTTTATGGAGCTAGTTTATGTTCTCTCATTGTAATGAAAGGGGCATTAAAATGTTTCCGAAAGATAGAGGGGAAATTGTCATAAACTTATAACAAACAAACTTTGTTTATCTAATAGACAAACAAACAAAAAGGCGTTATACTGTTATCAGAAGTTCGATTTCACTAAATGACGAGGAGGATTTTAGTATGGCGTATTTTGAAAACGTTGACAAAGTGGTGTATGAAGGCCCGGCATCGGAAAATCCGCTTGCGTTTAAGTTTTATAATCCGGAAGAAAAAGTCGGGGATAAAACGATGGAGGAGCATTTGCGCTTTTCGGTGGCGTATTGGCACACATTTGTTGGGGATGGGGCAGACCCGTTTGGGGTTGGTACGGCGATCCGCCCGTGGAACCGATACAGCGGAATGGATTTGGCAAAAGCGCGTGTGGAGGCAGCGTTTGAGTTATTTGATAAGCTAAACATTCCATTTTTCTGCTTCCACGATGTCGATATTGCCCCAGAAGGAGCGACGTTAAAAGAAACGTATCAAAACTTAGATACGATTGTTGATATGATCGAAGAATACATGAAAACAAGCAAAACCAAGTTGCTTTGGAATACAGCTAATTTATTTACACATCCTCGTTTTGTACATGGTGCAGCCACTTCTTGCAATGCAGATGTGTTTGCGTATGCAGCAGCAAAGGTGAAAAAAGGCTTAGAAATTGCCAAACGACTTGGTGCAGAAAACTATGTATTCTGGGGCGGGCGTGAAGGCTATGAAACGTTGTTAAATACAAATATGAAGCTCGAACTGGACAATTTAGCCCGCTTTTTGCATATGGCGGTTGACTATGCGAAAGAAATTGGCTTTGACGGGCAATTTTTAATTGAGCCAAAACCAAAAGAACCAACGAAGCATCAATACGACTTTGATGTTGCAACAGCATTAGCGTTTCTACAGACGTATGGACTAAAAGATTATTTCAAATTCAACATTGAAGCAAACCATGCGACATTGGCAGGTCATACATTTGAACATGAACTTCGCGTAGCGCGCATTCACGGAATGCTCGGTTCGGTCGATGCCAACCAAGGCGACCCGTTGCTTGGCTGGGATACCGACGAATTCCCAACAGACTTGTATTCTACTACTCTTGCGATGTACGAAATTTTACAAAATGGCGGACTCGGAAAAGGCGGATTGAACTTTGATGCGAAAGTAAGACGCGGTTCGTTTGAACCAGAAGACTTATTCTACGCCCATATTGCCGGAATGGATAGCTTTGCGATTGGACTAAAAGTGGCGTATCGTTTAATTGAGGATCGTGTGTTTGAATCAGTTGTTGAGGAACGGTATAAAAGCTATACAGAAGGAATTGGCCGGGATATCATTGATGGGAAGGCCGACTTCCATACACTAGAGGCATATGCATTAAATCTTCGCGATATTTCCAATCGTTCAGGACGGCAAGAACGTTTAAAAACGTTGCTTAACCAATATTTACTTGAAGTTTGTGTAGCTCGTTAACGAAATGAGGGATGAACTTGGAACACGTCATTGGCATCGATTTGGGAACGAGTGCAGTTAAAGTATTACTTGTTGACTGGACTGGAAAAGTAAAAGGGGAGTGCACAGAGGCGTATCCCCTTTATCAACCATATTCAGGATATAGCGAGCAAAATCCAGAAGATTGGGTAGAAAAAACGATTACTGCATTACGAAAAGTGTTGCAAGTATCAAATGTCGATCCCAGTTCGATTGTCGGACTCAGTTTTTCTGGACAAATGCATGGGCTAGTATTATTATCTGAAAACAATGAGGTTGTACGTCCAGCCATTCTTTGGAACGATACAAGAACGACAGAAGAGTGCCGATTAATTGAAGAGAAAGTTGGAAGAGATAAGTTGTTGTCCATTACAAAAAATCGGGCACTTGAAGGGTTTACGTTACCCAAATTATTATGGGTAAAAAAGCACGAACCGCATCTTTATAAACAAGTCCGTACGTTTTTATTACCAAAAGATTATGTTCGCATGCGTCTAACGGGTCATATCGCTATGGAATATTCTGATGCAGCAGGAACGTTGCTCCTAGACATAAGTAAAAAGGTGTGGAGTGAGGAAATTTGTCAGGCGCTCGATATTAATATTCATTTATGTCCGCCATTAGTTGAGTCCACGGATTATGTTGGTACATTGTTGCCGGAAATAGCAGAAAAAACCGGATTGTCAAAAAATACAAAAGTATTTGCTGGTGGAGCAGACAACGCATGTGGGGCAATTGGTGCGGGCATTTTAGAAGAAGGACAAACGATGTGTAGTATCGGGACATCTGGTGTCGTGCTTGCATTTGAACAAACTGGTGAAAGAGAATTTGGAGGAAAAGTACATTATTTTAATCACGCAAAACCAAATTCGTACTATATTATGGGTGTAACGTTAGCTGCGGGATATAGTTTTGATTGGTTTAAGCGAACGTTTTTAAATCACATGTCTTTTTCTGAAATTGTCAAACGAGCGTATCAATCATCTATTGGAGCGAACGGACTATTGTTCACACCGTATTTAGTTGGGGAAAGAACTCCTCATGCAGATGCTGATATTCGTGCTTCTTTTATCGGAGTGGATGCTATTCATACATCATGGGATTTTGCGCGCGCTGTATTAGAAGGGATTACGTTTTCTTTAAATGAATCTGTCGAAATCATTAGAGCGAGTGGAAAACGTGTGGATACAGTCGTTTCGATTGGCGGTGGGGCAAAGAGTGAAGAGTGGTTACAAATTCAAGCAGATATATTCGCTACACCAATCGAAAAATTAAAGAATGAACAAGGTCCAAGTATGGGAGCTGCGATGATTGCGGCCTACGGTTGTAAGTGGTTCCCATCTTTAGAACACTGTGCTCGTATATTTAAAGACGTAGAACAAGTTGTTGAGCCGAATAGCCGAGCTGTAGAAAGATATAAAGAAATTTTCGAAATGTATAAAGAAATATACCTACAAACAAAGGAACTGTCGAAAAAATTGAAAGCGTTTAGACGATAAAAATCCCCCCTTAAAATAAATTGTGCAAGAAATAGCCTTCGCATGGAAGGCTATTTTTTTACTGCTTCTTCTAATGTGGCAAGCATCGATTGTTTTTGTTCATCTGTTGCATGATTCCATAATGCTTCAAACAAGACGCCAAGACCAGGCAAATATTTTTCTTCCCCTTGTTGAATCGCATCGACGATCGTATGTTCTAATTGGTCTTTTGAGCTGTTTGCGACGTTTGCCATCACGGCACCACGTAAGTTGAAGTCCATTGTTTTCACTCCATTCTTTATGTATTGCGTACGTAGTTTTTGCTATAATGGTAACTACTATTCATTAAAAGAGGAGAGAGAAAGATGGAAAAAGCAACATTTGCTGGAGGTTGTTTTTGGTGCATGGTCACTCCGTTTGAAGAGCTTGATGGCATTTACGGCATCGTTTCTGGATACACCGGCGGTGATGTGGAAAATCCGACATATGAACAAGTGAAAACAGGGACGACAGGGCATTATGAAGCGGTGCAAATTACGTTTGATCCGAGTGTGTTTCCGTACGAAAAATTGTTAGAGTTATATTGGTGTCAAATTGATCCGACGGATGATGGCGGGCAATTTCATGACCGCGGTCCGCAATATCGAACAGCTATTTTTTATCATAATGAGCGGCAAAAAACATTAGCGGAGCAATCGAAAAAACAACTAGAAGAAAGTGGACGTTTCTCAAAACCGATTGTCACCAAAATTTTGCCTGCGACAACGTTTTATCCAGCAGAAGACTATCATCAAAATTACCATAAAAAAAATCCGAAGCACTATAAAGAAGACCGCGCTGCTTCAGGTCGCGATGAATTTATTGCGAAACATTGGGGGAACAACGAGTGAAACGAATTGAATCAACAAAAAATGAGCGAGTGAAGCAATGGAAAAAACTTTCAACGAAAAAAGAACGCGACAAAACTGGATTGTTTCTCATTGAAGGATTTCATTTAGTCGAAGAGGCAATCAAAAGTGGCGTTCATATCGAACAACTGATTGTTGCGGAGCATGCGATTATTCCCGCAAGCTGGAACGTTGCACACATTCCGATGACGATCGTGACAAATGACGTGATGAAAACAATTAGCGACACGGAAACACCGCAAGGCATCGCAGCGGTATGCAAACAATTGCATTGGAACGTCGACGATGTACAAACCGCATTGTTCATTGATGCCGTACAAGATCCGGGGAATGTCGGGACGATTATTCGCACCGCAGATGCCGCAGGAATAGACGCTGTTGTTGTTGGAGAGGGAAGCGCAGATATATACAACGCAAAAGTCATTCGTGCCACGCAAGGCTCACTGTTTCATTTCCCTGTTATAAAAGAAGATATCGGGCAATGGATCGCCCGCTTTCAAAATAGGCATATTCCTATTTATGGCACATCGCTTCAACATGGGGTAGACTATCGTTCTGTCGCTCCTTCGTCATCGTTTGCATTAATTGTTGGCAACGAAGGGAGCGGAGTGAATGAGCAATGGCTAAAACAGACGACAACGAACTTATACGTGCCGATTTACGGGAAAGCGGAATCATTAAACGTCGCCATTGCGACAGGCATTTTACTGTATCATTTACAGAAAAAATAAACGTATGTTTGTACGATTACCTTGCACCTGATGGCACATTTGCTTATAATAAATGAAGAATTTCATGATGAAAAGACGATGATCGAGAAGAGTAGCTTGCCGATCGCCATTCAGGGAGAAAACGCCATAGACTGCGAGCGTTTTTATGGTAGAAGCAAGTGAATTCACCTCGGGAGTTGACGCTTGGACCATTTTGCATATGCAAAATGTAAAGGCGTTCCGGTGGAAGCCGTTATCTGAATGAAGTGAGCTATGCGAACGGCATAGCTAACAAGGGTGGTACCGCGAGTGCACTCGTCCCTTATGTGAGGGGCGAGTTTTTTTATTTATATAGATCAGAGGAGGGTTTTTATGAAGGAGCGGTTACAACAGCTTCAACAAGAAGCACTTGAAAAAATTGAACAGGCAAACGATTTAAAAGCGCTCAATGACGTGCGCGTCGCATATCTCGGCAAAAAAGGCCCAATTACAGAAGTGCTGCGCGGCATGGGGGCATTGTCTCCTGAAGAGCGTCCTGTGATGGGAGCGCTTGTGAACGAAGTGCGCGAAGCGATTCAAACAGCGCTTGAAGCAAAGCAAGCAACGCTTGAACAAGCAGAAGTCGAGAAAAAACTAGCAGCGGAAGCGATTGATGTGACACTTCCAGGACGCCCGATTAGACGCGGGAATCATCATCCGTTGACGCGCGTCATTGAAGAAATTGAAGATTTATTTATCGGCATGGGCTATACGATTGCCGAAGGACCGGAAGTCGAAAAAGACTATTACAACTTTGAAGCGCTCAATTTGCCAAAAGGTCATCCTGCGCGCGATATGCAAGATTCCTTTTATATTACAGAGGAAATTTTATTGCGCACGCATACGTCACCTGTGCAAGCACGCACGATGGAAAAGCATCAAGGACGCGGTCCAGTAAAAATCATTTGCCCGGGAAAAGTGTATCGCCGCGACAACGACGATGCAACACATTCGCATCAATTTACGCAAATTGAAGGGCTTGTCGTTGATGAACATATTCGCATGAGCGACCTAAAAGGAACGTTGCGCGAGTTTGCTCGCAAAATGTTTGGTGAAGACCGCGACATTCGTTTCCGCCCGAGCTTTTTCCCATTTACTGAGCCGTCGGTCGAAGTTGATGTGTCATGTTTTAATTGCGGCGGACACGGATGCGGAGTATGTAAAGGTACTGGCTGGATTGAAATTTTAGGTGCTGGGATGGTTCATCCGAACGTGCTGGAGATGGCGGGATTTGATTCGAAAAAATATACAGGCTTTGCGTTCGGGATGGGGCCAGAGCGTATTGCGATGTTGAAGTACGGCATTGATGATATTCGTCATTTTTATCAAAACGATGTTCGTTTCTTGCAACAATTTAATCGGGTGTAAAAGGAGGTTGGCATGATGTTTGTTTCATATAAATGGCTACAACAATATGTTGATTTAACAAATATTACGGCAAAAGAATTGGCTGATCGCATCACAAAAGCAGGCATTGAAGTGGAAAGTGTTGAGGTGCGCAATAAAGGAATACAAGGTGTCGTCATCGGACATGTACTTGAGCGTGAACAACATCCGAATGCTGATAAATTAAGCAAATGTTTCGTTGATATCGGTGAAGGAGAGCCGGTGCAAATTATTTGTGGGGCACCGAACGTCGCAAAAGGACAAAAGGTTGCCGTTGCGAAAGTTGGTGCGGTATTGCCTGGAAATTTCAAAATTAAACGCGCCAAATTGCGCGGTGAGGAATCGAACGGCATGATTTGTTCGTTACAAGAACTTGGCGTGGAATCAAAATTAGTGCCGAAAGAATACGCTGATGGCATTTTCGTTTTCCCAAGCGATGCGCCGGTCGGAGCGGATGCGTTAGAACTACTTTACTTGGATGACGAAGTGTTAGAATTAGGATTAACCCCAAACCGTGCCGATTGTTTAAGCATGATTGGCGTTGCTTATGAAGTAGCGGCTATTTTAGGACGGAGCGTGAAGTTGCCGGCAATCGAACTTCACGAAAACAGCGAAAGCGTTTATGATTACATTTCCGTACGCGTCGACGCGCCAGAAGACAATCCGTTATATGCGGGACGTATTGTGAAAAACGTGAAAATTGGTCCATCTCCGCTTTGGATGCAAGCGCATTTAATGGCAGCCGGCATTCGACCGCATAATAACGTCGTTGATATTACGAACTATATTTTACTTGAGTACGGCCAGCCGCTTCATGCGTTTGATTACGACCGCCTCGGTTCAAAAGAAATTGTCGTTCGCCGCGCGAAAGCAGGTGAAACGATCGTGACGCTCGACGATGTAGAGCGGACGCTGACAGAAGAGCATCTTGTCATTACAAACGGCAAAGAGCCTGTCGCTTTAGCCGGTGTGATGGGCGGCGCGAACTCGGAAGTAAAAAATGACACAACGACCGTGTTTATTGAATCCGCGTATTTCGCAAGCCCGATTGTTCGCCAAGCGGTCAAAGATCATGGGTTGCGCAGCGAGTCGAGCACACGTTTTGAAAAAGGCATCGACCCAGCGCGGACAAAAGAAGCGCTTGACCGCGCGGCGATGTTAATGGCGGAATATGCTGGCGGTGAAGTCGTTGGCGGCGTGGTGGAAGTGAACACACTGCAACGAAAAGATGTCGTTGTCACGATTACACTAGACCGTATCAATAATGTGCTTGGCACAACCATTACGAAAGAAGAAGTGGCAGGCATTTTAACGAACTTGCAATTTACGTTCACAGAAGATAACGGAACGTTTACGATTGCTGTTCCATCGCGCCGCCGCGATATTGCGATTGAAGAAGACATCATCGAAGAAGTGGCGCGTCTTTATGGATATGACAACTTGCCAGCAACTCTTCCAGTCGGGGAAGCAAACCCAGGCAAGCTCACACCATACCAAGCAAAGCGTCGTAAAGTACGCCGTTATTTAGAAGATGCGGGCTTGTTCCAAGCAATTACGTACTCGCTCACAAACGAGGCGAAAGCGACGATGTTTGCGCTTGAAACGGCGGAACCGATCCGTTTGGCATTGCCAATGAGTGAAGAACGAAGCGTCTTGCGGCAAAGTTTAGTGCCACACTTGCTTGAAGCTGCAAGCTACAACCGTGCTCGCCAAGTCGAAAACGTAGCGCTATACGAAATCGGTTCGGTATATTTAGCAACGAATGCAAACGAGTTGCCAAACGAAAAAGAGCGGTTAGCCGGTGTCTTGACAGGAGTATGGCATGCGCATGTATGGCAAGGAGAGAAAAAAGCGGTCGATTTCTACGTTGCAAAAGGCATTTTAGACGGTTTATTTGCGCTGCTAGGATTAGAGAACCGCGTGGAATATAAGCAAGCCAAACGCGAGCACCTTCACCCAGGGCGTACAGCAGAAATTTTATTAGATCATAAGACAATCGGTTTTGTCGGTCAGCTTCATCCGGTCGTACAAAAAGAATTTGATTTAAAAGAAACGTATGTGTTTGAACTAGACATTGAAGCATTGTTGAAGGCGGAAGTAGATGACATTCGCTATACAGCGATTCCACGCTTCCCATCCATTACGCGCGACATTGCCCTTGTTGTCGATGAACATGTCGTCGCGGGTGAGTTGCAAAAAGCGATTATCGAAGCAGGCGGCGAACTATTAAAAGACGTATCGATTTTCGACGTCTATAAAGGAGACCGCCTTCCAGAAGGCAAAAAATCGATCGCCTTCTCGCTCCGTTACTATGACCCAGAGCGGACATTAACAGATGAAGAAATAACAAACGTTCACGAACAAGTCATCAAAGCGGTCGAACAACAATTCGGCGCCACATTGCGCGGATAAAACGAATCCCCCATCTGATGCATAAGCATTGGATGGGGGATTTTATGTCCTTGGCGGATCGGTGGGGGCGTTTTTTATCTAGTCCGCCAAAATTGGCGGGGTTCGACAGCAAGTTTGTGGTGAAGAATGGAAAAAAGTGAAGTGTAATCAAACTATCAAAACGAAAGGAGCATTCCTGTTAGAAGTTTTTTCGGGGACTTGAATAAAAAAAGCCCTCTTGGTATGATTCGGGGGTGTCAATCGGATGAATTGACCCCTAATTTGGATACCAAGGAGGACTATACATGAATTCTATCTCAAACAAGAAGATTAATCAAGTCACCGATCAAACGCCCGTCGTTGGCATGGATATCGCGAAAAAGAAGCATTATGCCTGCTTTGTGGATGAGCGAGGGAGGGTGCTAAAAAAAATCGTTTCCCGTTCCGCAATCCAGAGAAGGGTTGGAATGGTTGTACCAGTGCATCGTGAAAGCGATGGAGGAATTTGAAAAAACGGAAGTGATCGTTGGCATCGAGCCAACGGGATATTATTGGCTCAATCTCGCTTACTTTCTTGACGAGAAGGGCATCTCTCTCGTGATGACAAACCCGATGCACGTGAAGCGCTCCAAAGAGCTAGACGACAATCTTCCAACCAAGCATGATGCGAAAGACGCGCTCGTCATTGCCCGGTTAGTGAAAGACGGCCGATTCAGCTATCCTCGTATTCTGAAAGGGATGGAGGCCGAACTGCGCGCAGGGGCGACGTTTCGATCCAAACTCGTGGAAGAGCAGGGAGCGGTTCGAAATCAGATGATTCACTGGCTCGATCGGTATTTTCCGGAATTTACGCAAGTCTTTCCGTCGTTTGGGAAAATGGCGCTCGCGGTGCTGGAATATACGCCATTTCCGAGTGATCTGGCAGGAAAAGAACTAGAAGAGGTGCTGGCCCTTTACCGGCAAAGTGAGGGATTACAATCGCCACAAAAACCGAAAGCGAAGAAGTTGATGGAATTGGCTCAACACTCCATTGGCGTAACGGAAGGACAACAGATGGCCCGTATCGAAATTGCCACACTTGTCCGCCGGTACCGCCAATTGGAGGAAGAAATCGAGGCACTGACCCAGCAACTAACGGAACTTGTGCAAACATCCGTGGAATACGAATGGCTCAAAACGGTTCCGGGCTTAGGGGATGCGACTATCGTGGAACTGTTATCGGAAATCGGGAGTTTTTCCCACTATCAGGATCCGCGCCAATTATTGAAACTTGCGGGCCTGACACTGCGGGAGCATTCCTCCGGCCAACACAAAGGGAAAAAACGGATCTCGAAGCGTGGAAGAAGGCGGTTGCGCGCCCTCCTCTTCCGCGTGATGATGCCGATGATCCGCCACAACGAAGCGTTTCGACAGTTACATGATTATTACACGACACGGCCCGATAATCCGTTGCGGAAGAAGCAATCCATTGTAGTGTTATGCGGAAAATTACTGAAGGTACTGCATGCGGTGTGTACGAAACGACAGGCGTTTGACGTGAAGTGAATGATGCAGGACATCTTTGGCCTCGAAACGGCTGCTTGATGCCTATAGTCTCGATTCTCTAGACAACAAGGATGACACGGAGAAGCTGGCGCGATATCATCCATTCGACCTTGAGTCCCTAAAGGAGCTTAGCCGGCCTCTGCCTGATGACTAGACCGAACGAAGGAATGTAGGCACAAGGATGCCAAGAGACATGGGAGGGTTCGTCATCATCAGCGATGCAGGGATCCAAGGTGCATCACATACGCTTCCCTCACTACAACCAAATTTAACCAGTAGTGGCCGCGAAGCGTACCCAGTCAATGTAAGATATACACATATTTAAGAAATAATATTAGAAACTTTGTCGAAAAATATTTTTTTGACACCCCCGGAACGGCTACAACCGTTGATATATCAACATTTATAGAGGGAGTAGAATTTAATGGAGGAGGATTTTTACTGGTCTATATTTAATTTTTCAGTTGGAATTTTTGGGATTTGGATGTTTTTTTACACAACACGACAAAGATTTTTTCATAGCAAAACTTTTAGTCGTCTTAAATATATAACCCCATTGCCTATATCTTTTAATTTTTGGCTTATTAAAATTTTGTATTTTGTTGGCGGATTATTATGTGTTGTAGTTGGAATATATGGAATGGCTCGTCCATTTCTCTAAGTAATGAGTATCCATGATGCTAGTATTGGCATCATGGATCTGTTTTTAGGGAATGATACGTATTACTTAGTTTATCGGATGAAACAGACGCCAACAACAACATCACAGCGGAATATACGTGGGACGCATTGGGCCGCCCGGTCACGATGACGAAAGCCGGAGCCACTTACTACTATCATGTGAACGGTCATGGAGATGTCGTCGCATTGACGGACGCAAGCGGAAATGTCGTCGCCCAATACGAGTATGACGCATGGGGTAACATTCTGTTCAAAACCGGTGCGCTGGCAACAGCGAACCCATACCGTTATGCCGGCTATTATTACGATGGAGAAACCGGGCTATACTACCTAATGGCGCGGTATTATGATGCGAACATTGGTCGGTTTATTACAAGGGATACGTTCCATGGGTTTGAGGATGATCCGCAGAGTTTGAATCAGTATGTGTATACGAAAAATAACCCTGTTAATTCTATTGATCCAAATGGTCACTACTCAAAGCGACTTGATTTAGGGTTCAATAGTTATATTAAGGTAAATATAGGTTGGCAAGAAATATCTGTAACAATTAATTTAACTCCTGGATTTTTAATAAGTACAGGTATAGGCTTTGGTGCAGGTTTAGCCGCCAGTTATGTAATAAAACAAGTTTTGACTTGGTATCTATTCCCGGTTCTTTCTAATATCATATTAACTAAGGCAGCAGAAAAAGTTGTTAACTATTTAGCAAAAAAGCTTTCAAAATCTGCATTTAAAAAAATAACCAAAGGATATAACTGGACAAAAAAATCTATATTCTATACGAGCTTGGTAGTTCCAAATCTAATATTTAGGTATTAAATTCGGGTATTATTGTAAATTATCAAGTTAATTCGGAATAGAATGGTCATTTTTTTGCAAATCCAAACGGATTTTTGCACGTTCATCCAGCAAAAATCTGCGGAATTATGCAAATTTCCTCCCTTCTGTTTACAGAAAAAAACATTCGGTTGCTTAATATGGAGCCACTGCGGACATGTGTTCTAGGGAAAGGTGCGAGCACTAATCCTTGTTTTGCTAGGCATTGAACCAAACATGTCCGCTACTCCATGTAAAACGGATACATCTAATTTGGAGGTTAAATTCCAAATTAAAGTGATTGGCTGACGTACAAGGGAAATAATAATCTTTAAATTTATATTGCCATGATTTTGGGAAGGAATGTTTTATACACACTATAATGTGATTTTGTAAAGTGTGAGTAACAAAGAAGCGTTCGGGTATAGTCAGTTTCTCATCCAGCACATGAACTTTTGTAGATCTATCTCTTGATTGAGAAAAAGAAGTGCTTTGAAGGTAAATTGAATTCAGAAAACGGAATATTTAATTTTTAGGAAACACACTTAGTTCGCAAAGTGGAATTTGATTTAATGAACTAATAATTTAATGTGCCATATTATGATTAAGTTAAAAATGGTTGAAATGCCCCTTGATTGAAATTTTTAGATTTAAATAAATTAGCCATAAGGATGGTGTAAAAAATGGAATTAACCTTGATGTCAATCATTTTTATTTTAATAGGGTTGTCTTTAATATGGCTATCTATTTTTGGATCTAATGTAAAAATTAAAGAGTCTTCCTCTGGAACACCAACAGATGTTTCTGACTTTTTTCTTATGATGATTTATAAACTTTTCCCTCCTATAATTAGAAGGATATTTTTATTTTTGTTGGGATTAGGTATTGTAATTGGATTCATATATTTACTGTTTTTGGAATTCTAGCTGATGACCTGAATCCGTGATGGATTGACATCGACTTTGACTTTTTTGCTGGTTTTATGGATGCGTGATCCACCATTCCCTTTTTATGTTTAAAACAGATGTCATCTTCACTCTCAGAAATGAAATAAATATCTTTTTTAGGTATATAAACCAAAGAAAAAACAAAAAAGGACAGAGGGTTAGGATGAGTACAGAATTGCGAACAATCGTTCGTTATACTCCTTCTCTCCATTTTATGTAAATGTTCAGAAGGGGCTCGCTATAGCCACTCCTTCGCGTCAGTTTCATCCAGATCTGTCGTGATCGGCGGACGAGTCGACCTGCCATCGTGATCACCGTCTGAATGATCGTCTTGATGCGGCGGCGTTTCACTTTATGATGTAATGGATGTCTCGGATCGCTTAATAGATCTTGTCCAATCAGACGAAGAAGGTTGTACACGAATGCTCCCATGACTAACACGAGCGCATTCGTTTTCATCTTCCCTGATGGAAGTCGCTCTAAATCTAAGTCGCTTTTCAGTTCGCTATGAAACTGTTCGCATGTCGCATGATCGTGATACAATGCGAGCACATCACTCATTCGAACATGCTCGTATCCTTCGAGGCGCACCCAGTAGCTTTCGACTTCGTAATCAGGAACGAGCATCAGCTGTCCATTTCGTTCCATCGTTCGTTCCGTCACTTGGGTGACTTGAACGTACGTATACGTGTGTCCATCGATTGCTGCTGTCTGTGGAAGGCATAACTCATACGTTTGTACTCCTTCTGTTTGTCCATCATCGACGCGTCTGCCCTTTTGCGAAGCGATCTGGAACCAAAGCGCTTTCGATTCTCGGCGTAAGTTTCGCTTGATGACAAAGTCCACGTCTTCCTTTAGACATACGTGCACATTCGCTTCCGCATCGTTTCCTGCATCCATGCGGACAAGCAGACGAGACGAGGTCAGCGGACGAGCTCGACGGATGGCGGTAGTTAAAAACGAAGGCATGTTGTCTTGTACATGTTGTTTCCCTGGACGCAGCTCGGCATGAACGATATACCCTTCCTTCCCTGCGTACGCAAACAACGGCGTAAAACCGTCAAATCCTTTATACGTTCGACTCACTCCTTCTTTCTTCGTATCGGAGTTGTCAAATGGGGAAGCATCTATATCAAGGGGAAGCCATGTCGTTTTCCCTTTCGCCCAACAAGGGGACAAGGTAGCGTGTTGTCGAACCAACAGACGCATCGATTCCTCCCAAATGATGGTTTCGATCATCGGAAGACAAGCGAGCTGATCGAGACGCTGTCGCAACGTTGGGGAGGAAGGTACGTGCCGAATGCCCATTGATGTCGAAAAGATATCGTCCTGACGATACGCTTCGATATGATCAAAATCCGTTTTTCCTGTGGCAAGCAAGCCAATCATCGAGCGAATGACATCGCTATGGGAAATGTGCACATCTCGACGAACCGTTGGGAGCCGAAGGGCGTTTACTCGTTTATCCAGCTTCGTTTGGTGCAGTAAGTGGCGAACAGTGCCTGGCACTGTTCGATAATCCATGCGAATGGCACCTATACCGCCTACGAGTATAATGATGCCAACCAGTTAAAATCGATTAAAAACTTTGGCGCGAACGGCAATGTCTTAAATTACTTCAACTACAGCTATGATGCCAATGGCAACATTACCAGTGTGGAAACCAACAATGGAACGATCACGTATCAATATGATGCGTTGAATCAGTTGACAAAAGAAACACTAGCAGACGGGACGACCATCACGTACGAATACGATGCTGTGGGGAACCGTACGAAGAAAATTGTAAATAATGGAACGACTACTACCACAACATACACGTATGACGCCGCCGACCAATTAACAGCGGTCAACGGACAAGCGTACACGTACGATGCCAATGGCAATTTAACGAACAACGGCAATAAGACATTTGTGTACGATGATGACAACCGTCTCATTGAAGTAAAAAATGTATCTGGTACAACCATCGCGTCTTTCACGTACGATCAGCTTGGAAGACGCATCAGCAAAACAACATCAAGCGGAACCATCTATTATCACTATGATGGTGACTCGAACCAAGTGCTATATGAAACAGATGCCAACAATAACATCGTGGCGGAGTATACGTGGGATTACCAAGGAAACCCAGTTACAATGACCAAGGGTGGGGTAACTTATTACTACCATATAAATGGTCACGGTGATGTCACGGCATTAACCGATGCAAATGGTAATGTTGTGGCACAGTATCAGTATGATGCTTGGGGAAATATTATTTCGCAAACAGGCACGATGGCTTCGTCTAACCCATATCGTTATGCTGGTTATCGTTATGATGAAGAAACTGGATTATACTATCTCATGGCACGTTATTATGATGCGAACATTGGTCGGTTTATTACAAGGGATACGTTCCATGGGTTTGAGGATGATCCGCAGAGTTTGAATCAATATGCTTATGCTAATAATAACCCTGTAGTGAATATAGATCCTGATGGGCAATTTGCCATGCTCATTCCTGCAGCTTATGCTGCGGCAGTGGCAGTTTTAGGCACTGCGTTAGTTTATTATGCAATTAAGGCACTTGATGCTGTGGGAGAATTAATTGATCAAAGTTTTGCTAGAGTAAAAACAAAACCGAACTATAGATCTAAATATGAGTTACATCATATAGTCGCACAAAAGGCCAAAAAAGCACAACCAGCTCGTAATGTATTGAGCAAGGTCGGTCTCAATGTAAATAATCCTCAAAACTTAATTAGCATTAAAACAGGGCTGCATAGAAGATTGCATACAAATAAATACTATGAAACAATTAATAACATCATGAATTATGCCTATAATAAAAAGTACAGTTATAAAACAAACAGAAAAAGAGTAATTGCAGCTCTTGATGCAATTAAAGTATGGTTAAAAACAAAGAGTTTCTTTTCACCGTTCTAATGGTGAAACTAGGTTGATTTTTCAGAATGGGCCGATTATAGCCTATTAGCATAACCATGCAAATGAGATTAACGTGGAGCCACTGCAGGTATGACTATAGAAAAGAAAAACGTCAGTAGACAAAATCCATCATACCCGTTACTCCATGTTAATCTCTATATTCTTAACCATTTAGAAGTTAAAGATTATACCTAAATCAAAACTTAAACTATTAGTGTCCTCGGTTAAGGAGGGATCAAAACATGTTTCAAATGAATCTAATAAAAAAACTAAAAACTTCTTACCGTATAAGACTGTCAGGAGATAATAAATTTTTATGTCATAATATGGATAGTAAGACGATTGTTTATGATTTAACGACTTGGGAAAAAATTATTGAATTAAACAAACCTAATTATCCAAGTGATATGAGGTTCTCTGAAAACAATAAATATTTATTAATTAAAAGCACTACAGGTACTATATATGTTTATAACACTGCGAACTTCCAGTTGGTAAAAAAGATCCAATCGAAAAAATCTTTTAAGTTGGTTGAAGGAGATACTAATTTTACCCAAGATAATTTAATGATTCTTTCTGTTCTAGAAACCAATGATGGGCAACAAATTGGAACTATTAACATTCATTCAGGGGAATACACGATACTCACAGAATTTAAAAACGCCATTACACTTATTTACTATAATCAATTCCTCAAAAATAGAAATTATCATTTATTTACATTAAGTTATGTAAATAACGAAACGGGTTATAGAGAGAATAAAATTGTTAAAGTTAAGGAACCAATTAACAAGCAGTCAATTGAGTTAAAAAGTCACCCGGAAATTTTAATTTGGGACTCTGTCATTTTCGACTCCATTCATGACGTCTACATCTTGGTAAACGGTTATGAAATAATCTTAGTAGACTCAGACTTTAAAAAGATTTTGAAGAGAGGACACATCATTGACAATGATTCTCCTATGGAACACATTGGATATTTCCAATACCTTCATCAATCAAATGATGGTAGGTTTATTGTAGTGACTTATAATGAAAGTGTAATTATCTTGAGATATGAGGATTTAAAAACCATATTAATTGAAAAAATTCCATATGCTTGTTTTGCTGAATTTAGTAACGATGACCAATATTTACTTGTTGGTACTTGGGAGAACGGGTACGTTTTAGAGAACAACTTACTAGAATATTTTTAGAATTGGTATCTGTACATGTCCTCTCCCATGGAACGAATACAATGCTGTCGGGAACCGTACGAAGAAAATCGTAAACAATGGAACGACGACGATTACCACAACATACACGTATGACGCCGCCGACCAATTAACAGCCGTCAACGGACAAGCGTACACGTACGATGCCAATGGCAATTTAACGAACAACGGCAACAAAACGTTTGTGTATGATGACGAAAACCGTCTCATTCAAGTAAAAAACGCATCGGGCACTACGATCGCAACCTATACGTATGACCATCAAGGAAGACGCATCAGCAAAACAACATCAAGCGGTACGACTTACTATCACTACGATGGCGACTCGATTCGTCTGTTGTATGAAACAGACGCCAACAACAACATCACAGCGGAATATACGTGGGACGCATTGGGCCGCCCGGTCACGATGACGAAAGCCGGAGCCACTTACTACTATCATTTGAACGGTCATGGAGATGTCGTTGCATTGACGGATGCAAGCGGAAATGTCGTCGCCCAATACGAGTATGACGCATGGGGTAACATTCTGTCCAAAACCGGTGCGCTGGCAACAGCGAACCCATACCGTTATGCCGGGTATTATTACGATGAGGAAACCGGGCTATACTACCTAATGGCGCGGTATTATGAGGCGAATATGGGGCGGTTCTTGACAAGAGATACGTTCCATGGGGTTGAGAATGAGCCGCAAAGCTTGAATCAGTATGCGTATACGAAAAATAATCCGGTAATGTATGTGGATCCGAGTGGGCACATTCCTATAATCGTAGCAGAGGCATTGGTCGGTGCTTTTATTAATGCAGTAGGTTATGTTGCAGAGCTTGTTACAAAATATGGAACTAGAAATGCTTTTAAACATTTTAGTGGGAAAAAGTTTGCAGTAGAGCTTCTTAAAGGTGCTGCTACTGGTGCTATAGGAGGAGGAATAGTTTCAAAACTCGCAAAAGCGGGACAACTCAGCAAAGTTGCAGAGAAGTTTCTAGCAGGACATTTAGCACCAGCTGCTTATTTGGTCTCTAATTTTGGGGATTTTAGTGCCGGCTCTTTCACCGAGAATCAAATTTTATCAATGTTTAATAACAATGTAGGAATTTTATGGGCAACTGCTAAGCCTTATGTAAAAAAAATATATGAAAAATATAAAAAATCACTAGTGTTGCATTAATTTGATTTTAATATTAAAAAGACTCACAATCTTCACTTATTTTATTTTGTGAAAAGAAAAAGTCCTTTATAATGGATAAGTCAGGTGGTAACCCGTCCAAATCCACTAAAAAGGACCAAACTCATGGACAAGATTACACGAAAAACTTCATTTGGACAATGGTTTTCGCCAATAAATCTTCAATTATTTGAAGAACAGGTGAAAACGATGAAATTAGATTACTATACGAAAAAATTAACGACAGAGTCATTTCTAAAATTACTGCTTTTTGCGCAATTGGAAGAAATCGAAAGTCTCCATGCGCTAAGCGATTGCCTTTTTGATGACCAGCTTCAAAAAGGGGTCGGCCTTAATTCTATCAGTATTTCACAGTTGTCACGGCGATTAAATGGTATAAACCCAGATCTATTTCAAAAGCTTTTTCTTGATTTAGTCGCAAAAATTCATGCCAAAACACAACACACAAAACGGGTCATGCCTTTAAAAATCATTGATTCAAGCACATTGCCACTTAATTTGACCAACCATAAATGGGCGAAGTTTCGCAAAACAAAGGCGGGTGTAAAGCTACATTTGCGCCTTGTGTTTATGGAAAAGGGGATATCCTATCCTGAAAAAGCTTTGATGACAACGGCAAGAGAACATGACCGTGGACAGCTTGAAATCATGGTGGATGACAAGGAATGCATGTATGTGTTTGACCGTGGCTACCTAGACTATGAGCGCTTTGATCGTATGACGGATGACGGCTACTTCTTTCTTTCCAGACTACGGAAAAACGCTGTTATACGGGAAGTTTATGATTTTAAACTACCCGAAGATACGAGTGTTTTGTCAGATCAAATGGTATTGATTGGAACAACTCAAAACCGTGCTGAAAATTACTTTCGCCTTCTAAAAGTGATGGATTCAAAAGGAAATGAACTCCATTTAATCACAAATCGTTTTGATTTAAGCGCCGAAGAAATTTCCGAGATGTACAAATCACGATGGGCTATTGAACTGTTTTTTAAATGGATCAAACAACATCTCAGCATCAAAAAATTCTATGGTCAAAGTGAATGGGCAATTCAAAATCAAGTATTTATCGCACTTATTGTTTTTGCCTACATGTTCTGGCACAAATTGAAACAAATAGTACGCGAAAAACCCTACAAATTAGCCGTTATTTAAGGGCTGCATTGTGGAAACCAGCGCATATCTGGCTTCGAAAAATTGAAGGAAAAGCCATCCCTTAATAAGTAAATTGTCGTCGTCGCACAGGTCTAATTGTCAATAAATTTCCAAATGGATGGGGGTCACCTTTAATTGGGTATTTACCTTTTTGGCCCTAAACAGGAAAAATAATAAAACTGAAAATTACGACAATATTTATGCAACACTAGTGATGATGTTTGTAAAAAACTAATCAAACTCGTAGTGCTAGTTCTCAACTAGCACTACGAGTTCATTTATCCATTATGTGAGGTGTTCTTAACATGCATCGGCATCTGCCTTTGGAAGAAGAAGTGATGAACATGTTAATTGGTGGTTTTTCCACAATAATGTTCATTGCAATGATTACATTAATTTTTCTTTGGAGAAGGAATACTACACAAAGAGCAGCATTTTTCTGGATTTTCGTACATTTTGTATCGTTCTTTATTGCTGTATATTTGGCATTAAAAGCAATTTCTTTTGACATTAATCATCCGATGGCGTCAGAAGAAATTTCCCTTCTTTTAGGTGAATCAGGGGCATTATGGGCAGGAAGTATGATTTGTCTGTTAGTTGGTATTTTTAAACTTTCAAAAGTAACGAAGGATGATAAAAAATAAGGTTCTGTAGTTGAATATCTGAATCCGTGACAAAGCATTTTTACAATAGATGCGAACCATTGATACCATAAGGAAAAACAACGTTGACGCATCAAAAGTAGGTGAATGTGATGAAAGATTTCCCGATTCGGTTTGTATTGACAGATGAAGCGATTACTCCAAGTGCTGGGCTTGCTCTCGTGGGCTACTTACTCCATCGAACGAAACTGGATAAACGGGTAAACGCACTTCGGCTTCCAACGGTTCGTCGAGAAGTGCACATTTCCCATAGCGATGTCATTCGCTCGATGATTGGCTTGCTTGCCACAGGAAAAACGGATTTCGATCATATCGAAGTATATTATCATGACGATATCTTTTCGGCATCAATGAGGATTCAACATGTGCCTTCCTCCCCGACCCTGCGGTAGCGACTCGATCAGCTCAATTGGCGTGCACACCGCAAAAAAATGGCGGGGTTCGACATCAAGTTGGCGGTGAATAATGGAAAAAAGTGAAGTATAATCAAATTATCAAAACGAAAGGAGGAATTTTTAAAATGATTCGTCAATTTGTAAGCATAGCAGTAGCGGTAATGCTTGTTGGAGGAGTTTTATTTGGCATAGGAAAAGATTCATTGGCAAATTCCAATCAAACGGGGATAAAAGAATCGGGGACGATTACTCCTCAATCGATTGCATCAAAGACAAAAACAACAACGATCCAAGTTGGACAAACCGTTCAAACTTTGTATGTGACAGGAACTTTTGAAACTCAGTATAGTGATGTTCATAAAAGGCAATTGTTTTCGGGAGTTAAATCGATTTCCTCAAAAGCATCCGGCAGTGGGACGTGGACACAGACAGGATATAATGCGGAATTAATTGACGGTGGTCGCACATACGTCATTACGGTATCGGGAAAATATTCCTATAATGGTGCAACATATACGATTTCAACAAGTATAGAATTTTATTGCAATGCTAATGGTTCTATTGGGTAGTAAGTGATAGCAAAGCAAAAGACTTGTCACAATCTTCGACAAGTCTTTTTATTTTTCAGGAAGGAATTTTATTGAACTTGTCGAACATTCCCTATTTGTAAATATTTGTGTAAGGTGCGATAGGATGAGTGAAAAAGAAAAAATAGCGAAAAAAATAAAGGAAATCGTGGAACAATTTATGTCGGAACCGCAACTGAAAGCACACATGTTGATGGCAATCGAGCAACATATGAAAGAGAGCGATTTGTTGTTTGGACGGTTGGCTTACTTGCATTATGACTTGTTTTCGACACAAGGAAATCACTCAACATATATCGCAGCGGCTATTGAATTGATCGTGCTTGCTGGCGATTTACTTGATGATGTAGTCGATCAAGATCGTTTCGAGGATACAGCTATTCCTCTTCATATTGCGATCGGGTTCTTGCTGCTTGGCCAGCAAGCGATTGCGAATGTATCGATTCCTAGTAATAAAAAATTAAAGGCACTGTCATATGTTACGTCTTGCTTGTTGCAAAGTGTACACGGACAACAGCTCGATGTGGCGTGTGACGTACAAACAGAAGCAGAATATATAAAAATGGTAGAGAAAAAATCAGGCTCTCTTGTTGCGATGGCTTGTGTAATCGGAGCATTATTAGCAGGAAAAGAGGACATCGCAACGCTTGAAACATATGCTCGCTACATCGGTATTGCAGCACAAATCGACAATGATCTTGATGCGCTATACAACTGGGATAAAAAAGCTGATATTCAAGCAAAGAAAAAGTCGCTTCCGATTTTGTATATGCTAGAAAGCAAGAACGATAACTTATGGAAGCAGTATTTCAACAACGATATAGACTACGATAGGATGTATGTCCAAAAAGAAAAAGCGCTTCAGCAAATGGAACAGGAAGGAGCGTTTTACTATGCAAAAGTGATGAGCCAGATTTACAAGGAAAAGGCTTTGCAAGAAATCGAAAAACTAGATGTAGATGATGCGTATAAATCTGCGCTGAAAACATTTATTTGAGAATGTTGGAGGGAGATTGTGATGCAACAAATCATTCGCTTTTTAGTAGAACATCCGGAAGTCATCGAAAAATTACAAAATGGTACGGTGAGCCTGATCGGTTTAAGTGAGTTAGAGGTAAAAGCGGTGATAAAGGTGTTTAGCGAATCGACTAGACCGCTTGGATATTGGAGATAAATCATGGCGATGAACCGAGAAGTTATCGTAATCATTGGTGCTTTTGTTGTGGCAGTATATTTAACCATTTTAAATGTAACGTACCCCTTGTTCGGCATTGATGTAGTTGAAAAGAAAAATGGTGATGTTGTTGTAAGCGGTGTTTACGAGTTCGGCTGGGCGAAGCAACATGGCATTCGACCGAATGACCGAGTATTAAAGATAAATGGAAAACATCCACTCTCCCACTTTACTGTCGAAAAATATCACGTCATCGAACAAGCAAAAACGATAACCATTCAACGATGGAATCAAGTTCAAACGTTGAGAGTGGATATGAAGTCGCATGGGGTTGCACAATGGGTATATTACATCCTTTTACCGACGGTCTTCTTTTTATTTACCATCCGTTTTAGCATTTTTTTGCTTCAGTTGCGACCGCATGGTAAATCAGCGACTGTGCTTATTTATTTGTTATTGTTGATGGGGCTTTGTTATGTGAGCGCCAGCCTATCAGCAAAATATGAACCGATTGGAAGACAAGTGTTTAACGGTACATTTTTAGCTTTACCTACCGTCTTTTTACATTTTGTTTATGAATATTTTGAGAAAGAGAAGAAAGTGTGGTTTGCGAAGACAAGTGTCTTTCTTCTTTATGGATTAAATATTTTGCTAGTTTTTGTTTTGCTTACGGCACCGTTTCATTCCATCGATGAGACAAACGCGCTATTGCTCGCATATTTTATCAACATGTCATCTGTTTTTACTTCGCTAGGGAAAGGGTGGAGAAAGCTTAGGGGGGATGAACTGCAACATACGATAAAAGGAATTGTATTGGCAATTAGTTTATCGACGATCCCGTTTCTTTTCTTTTATAGTCTCCCTATGCTAGTGATGAAAAAATGGATACTGCCAGCGGAATTAACCGTTAGCTTTCTCTTCGCCTTACCGATCGTTTTCTTTTATTTAATGGCAACAGATCAACTGTTTCAACTGCCATTTTCCATCGAGCGGTTGAAGTATCTCGGTTTGTTTGCATTATTCCCATCTTTTTTTATGATGATTGTGTACAATCAATGGATCCATCACTCTAGCAAATGGGCTGAACTTGTTGTTTTATTTTCTATCGTTTACATCATCGTCCTTGCTACTTTTTACATAAAAGAATGGTTAGACCGCAAATGGCGGACAAAATTACGTATGCAAAAACATTTTTATGAAGAGAGCTTGTATCGCATAAGTGAACAACTGAAAAAACAACGTACAGTAGAAGGAGCCATGTATTGTTTGGAAAAGGAATTACAAGAAATTTTGGACGTAGAAAAAATAGAGGTAATACAGTCCATAAACGAACCGCTTTCTTTCGAGTACAATGAAGCACATTGGGCGAATATCGTCCAAAAAATAAGGGGTGCTCCACTTTCGATCGGGCGCGTAATGGAACATCGCTCCTTATTTGTCGTGTTTATCGGTTCATTTCATGAGACATGTTTATGGTTAGTAGGGAAAAAGAAACATCCTCTTTCATTTCGCACCGAGCAAAAAGATTGGCTATCTACGATTGTTTATTATACGAGCATGACGATCGAAAACATGTTAAAAGTGGAGGAGCTATTGAAAGAGTTAGATCGATTAAAAGAGAAAGAACATTCGATTTCGTTTACTCGGTTGATGTTCCAATGGTCAGAAAGGGAAAGAAAAAAACTGGCGATCGATTTGCATGATACATTGCTTCAAGATTTAATTTTGTTAAGACGAAAAGTGGAAAACTTGCTTGTTCAACCTCTATGCGTGGAAGATATACAAAAACAGCTAAACGATATCGACGAGGAGATCCTCGATATCATTGATGTAACAAGAGAAATATGTCATGAATTAAGACCGCCGTTTTTGAGTCAGATGGGACTAAAACAAGCAATCTCGCAGCTTATTGACCGATTTCATTTACGTACGAATATAAAAGTAAAGTGGAATGTTCACATACAAGCTAAATTAGGAGAAGAACAGGAACTGGCGATGTATCGGATCATACAAGAATTGTTAAACAACGCCGTAAAACATTCTCAAGCATCAACGATCCAACTCGTATTCGATGCGCAAGATGAGGCTGTTCAACTTCGTTATGTGGACGATGGAGTAGGAATAGAGATGGAAAAATTAAATGATCATCATGGTAATTTAGGATTATTTGGAATAAAAGAGCGTGTGCAAGGATTAGGTGGAACATGCAAAATCGCGTCATCGCATGGATCTGGATTAGAGATAACGGTAACCATTCCATTATAAACGTACGGAAAGGAGAAATTGATGGAATGATTCACATTTTAATCGTCGACGATCATCGTCTTGTTTGCGAAGGTACGAAAAATGTGCTTGAACGTGAAGGAGATTTTCAAGTAGACATTGTGACATCTGCGAGCGAAGCAGAACAAATCGTCGAGCAACGTGCGTATGATGTATGTTTACTTGACTGGTGTATGCCGGATATGAGCGGTATCGAATTGGGTAAACGAATTCTCCAAAAACAGCCGAATGCGAAAATTGTCATCTATACCGGATATGATGTTGTTCCCTTTTTAAATTATTTCGTTGAATTCGGCATTACCGGTTTTGTTAGCAAAACCGCATCAAGCGAGCAATTGGTGACAGCGATTCGCTGTGCGCTACGAGATGAGGCGGTCATTCCTGTGCATGTATTGCGTCAGCTGTGCCGTTGTGGAGCAAAAGAAAATATGGATGAAAACGGACAACTGGCGGTGCTGAGTTCTCTCGAGCAAGAACTATTAATGGAAGTTGCTAACGGCTTATGTAATAAAGATATTGCAGAAAAACATCACACGAGCCAACGAACGATAGAAAGACATTTATCGCGCATCTTCACAAAGCTGCACGTATCTTCACGAATAGAAGCAGTGGAAAAAGCAAAACAATTAGGGCTCATTCCAGAGCATCATATGTTGTGAATGCCTTCACCGGATCGGTGAGGGCATTTTCTTTTTGAAGTCCGCCATTTCGTGTCGGTATCCGACAAAAAAATGGCGGGGTTCGACACCATGTTGGCGGTGAAAAAGAAAGAGAGAAGGGATATAATGGAGATGAAAGGAGCATTCTTGTTAGAAAGGTTTTGGGGGACTTGAAAGAAAAAAGCCCTCTTGGTATGACGCAGAGGTGTCAATGGAAAGTTGACCCTAACATCAGACCAAGGAGGACTACAAGATGAATTGTACACAAAATCGCAAAATTGAACAAGTCACGGATCAAACATTAGTGATTGGAATGGATATTGTCAAGCAAAAGCATTTTGCAGCGATGGTGGACGCGCGGGGCCGGGAGCTGAAGAAGCGGTTTCCGGTTTTCCAGTCAAGAGCCGGATTCGAGCAGTTTTATGCGTTGATTCAAGAGGCAATGAGGGAATTTGGAAAAACAGAAGTGATCGTCGGAATCGAACCGACCGGACATTACTGGTTGAACCTCGCCTATTTCCTCGAGGAAAAAGGGATCCCATTGGTCATGGTCAACCCGATGCATGTCAAACGGTCGAAAGAACTGGACGACAACCTGCCAACGAAGCACGATGCCAAAGACGCCCTCGTCATCGCAAGACTGGTCAAAGACGGGCGCTTTAGCTATCCACGCATTCTCGAGGTGGAGGCAGAATTACGGGCAGGAAGCACGTTTCGAGAATCGCTCGTTAAGGAACGGAATGCTGTCCTCAATCAAATGATTCGTTGGCTTGATCAGTACTTCCCTGAGTTTGTGAAGGTATTTCCGTCGTTCGGAAACCTCGTATTGGCGGTCTTAGAAAACACGCCATTTCCTTTGGACATCGTCGATCAGACGGTCGAAGGGATCATGGAGCGATACCGTCAAAGCGAAGGACTGAAATGTCCGCAAAAACCGAAAATTTAAAAGCTGATTGAGGTCTCTTGTGATTCGATTGTCATCACGGAAGGACAACGGATGGCTCGTATCCAAATTGCCACGTTGGTTCGCCGATATCACCAATTGGAACAAGAGATCACAGCGTTGACGGAATGGTTAACTGCCCTTGCACAAACAACAGTGGAGTACGAATGGCTTCAAACGATTCTAGGGCTAGGAGATGCGACTATCATTGAACTGTTGTCGGAAATCGGAAGTTTTGCTCAGTATCAGGATCCTCGGCAATTGATCAAGTTAGAGGGCTTGACATTGAAAGAAAACTCCTCTGGACAACATAAGGGACAAAAACGAATCTCGAAGCGAGGACGGAGACGGCTGCGTGCCCTTCTCTTTCGGGTGATGATTCCTCTCATTTGCCATAACAAGGCGTTCCGAGCCTTGCATGAGTACTATACGACACGTCCCGTCAACCCGTTGCGTAAGAAACAATCCATCGTCGTGTTATGTGGCAAGCTATTGAATATTCTATACGCGGTTTGTATGAAGCAACAAGCATTTGATGAGGAACGAATGATGCAAGATATCTTCTCCTCCACTCAAGTACAGGCAGCCTAGAGCCGCCTCCTTTGGTCAAAAGAATGTTCTGAACAACCAGATGACACGGAGAAGCTGGCACGATTTTCTCCATTCGACCTCGAGTCCCTAAAAGAGCTTAGCCGGCCTCTGCCTGGTGAAGAGACCGAACGAAGGAATATTGGCACACGGATGCCCAGAGACATTGGAGGGTTCGTCCTCATCAGCTATGCAGAGATCCAAGGTGCATCGCATACCTATCCTCCCACTGGTATAGAAAAAATACAATAATACCCAGTGACCGTGAAGCGCACCATTGATTGTTAGATATCAACAAAAATGAAAAAGTATGTGATGAGTTTTGTCGAAAAATATTTTTTTGCACCCCTAAGATGCCGAGAAGCCTTGATATATCAACATTTCTGGTAGTGTCAAAAAATCTATGAAAAGTCCTTTTTAAGGTATTTAAAGGGAATGGTGGGATCGGAAAGGGCAAGGGCGGGAAAAAGGGCATAGGAAAGCAGCCCTTGCCCTATCCTGATTTTACCTTTGGCGAGGTTCGGATGGTCAAGGGTTCGCTTCGCTGAATCCGTCCTTAGGACGCTGCTTGTTGTGCCAACATCTCTTGCGCCATGGCGATCAACTTCGTCCAGCGCGCAGGCATGTGTGGGAGGCTCTCCAACGCTGGGATGACGACAGGTACTCGTTTTTCTAGGGCACTATGTGGGCGTAAGAAGTTAAAATACGCCACAAAGAGCGTGACAAAGGAAACGGAGCCTTCTTCTGCGTCAAATCCATGAGTGGGTCGGTAGTTGCCTTTAAACGTTCGGTTGAATCGTTCAATGATCTGTTTAAGTGGTCGATATTCCTCGGACACGGGATCAGCATTTGTCAGTCCGATGACTTGGCGGACATCGAAAGAAATTCCGTGTTGGGCGAAAAAGTGCTGAGCTAACAAGTAAATTGGATTGCCATCCACGACGAAAGACCAGTCTTCAGGAATCGACGGTAGCTTTTTAGAGGGAGATGCTTAATGAGATTACTCTGTTTTCATTGTGCTGGAGGTTCGTCATCAATGTTCAAACGATGGAGATTGGAAGGCATACAGGTGATTCCGTTTGATTTACCTGGTAGGGGGAAACAAGTGGATCGGCCAATAATAGAAGATTTTCATGAAGCGACTGATTATCTAGTAGCTCAAGTAGAGGCAACGATACAAGATAGTAAGCCTTGGGGTGTGTTTGGTCATAGCATGGGTGCGTTGTTTGCTTAAGAAGTGACTAGACGCTTACAGAATCGTAATCCTATATTTCAAATATTGAGTGGGATCAACCCTTTGCAAGAGTACAAAGGTGTTGTACGAGTGACCAAAGAGGATGACAGCACGTTAATGCAAAAGATGGCAGCCCTTGGTGGGATTCCAGACCATTTGCAAAGACATCCCATGTTTATAAAATGGTTTGCCCCCATCATTCGAGCAGATTTGTCATTAGTCGAAACGTTTGTTTTCCAAAAAGAATTTTGGCCGATACCCACATATGTCATCAATGGCGACGATGATCGAATCATCGACAAAACGAAAATCCATTTGTGGAACGAGTGCATGAATCAAGCTGTAAGCATTGAAATGATAAAGGGTGATCACTTCGAAATACTCAAGCATCCAGAGATTATTTCAAACCTAGTGTCAAAGTACATTCAGGTAGGTGTAATAGTTGATTGAATTGTCTGAATTAAAACAATATGCTAAATTGCACATTAAATCCCAACGTTTTAAAGGGCTAGACCCGCAGCAGGTTCTTAACTCGATTTATAGAGAGCCAACTCATGATGGTGAAGACGATGGGGCTTGGGATTTAATTTGGATAAAGGCAGCGAAACAAAGCTTAAAAAACGGACATGTTTCAGATGCCATTCAATGCTATAACTTTGCTCGATTTCCGTACCCAGAAACAGATGCGCAAAAAAAAGCTAGTCAAGAATTAGTTCGTACCTTCGAAAACCACTACTGTGATGAGAATGTCAAAAAACACACAATTTATGTGCAAGGCAAAAGTCTTTCTTTCTACACAGCGAATCTCGATCAAAGCAAACCTTGTTTGCTTGTCTTAGGTGGCATTGTATCTATTAAAGAACAATGGAGCGTGTTTCTCAAGGCAGGAAAGACAATGGGATTTTCGGTTGTCGTCACGGAATTTCCAGGGGTTGGAGAAAATTATTTGACGTTTCATGAATCTTCTCATCAGATGATCGGGAAGATTCTAGATTACTTAGCTAGACAAGCAGATGTGGAAAACACGTTTATCGTTGGCATGAGCTTTGGTGGTCAATTGGCGATCAAACAAGCGTTAGAGGATCCAAGAATAAAGGGAATCACCACTGTTGGAGCACCAATCAATCGTTTTTATCACGAGTATTCAGAGGCGACTGTTCCTCTCATTACTAGAAGAACATTGTCTCATGTATGCAATCTCCGTGATGATGAACTTCAGAATCACATGAAGAGCTTAGCTTTATCAGCTAAACAAATTCAGAAGCTCATCATTCCGCTAACCTATATTTTTAGCGCACGTGATGAAATCATCCCGTACTCAGAAAAGCAATTCATCAAGCAAAACGTTTCGAACTTAAAGCTCATTGAATTCGATGATATCCATGGTTCTCCGAATCACTTGGAATACATTCAAAAAATGATCCCATTAAGTGTTCTGAAACAGAGTGGAAGTAAAAACATCAAGCTAAAAATCATATTATCTGCACTTCTTATGATCGAGAATTTGAAAAAGAGAGTTGGTAAAAAGTGAAACCATTACAAATAGCAGTTACCGGAATTGGTATCATTTCATCAATCGGTCGAAACAAGCAAGAAGTCTTTGAAAATATGAAACAAAATCAAACTGGAATTGATTCCATTCAGTCGTTTGATGTAAGTATGTTTATTAGTAAGATTGGTGCTGAAATTAAGGGTTATGATCCGTCCGAGCATTTTACGCCGGAAGAGCAACAATCCCTTGATCGTTGTGCACAATATGCCATTATTTCCATTCAAGAGGCGCTAGAGGAAGCGAATCTACAACGAGAACACAACAAGACTATCGGTCTGGCTTTTGGAACATGTAATGGAGGGTTAAATTCTCTCGAGCATCAAAAAACACTTTCGAACCTAGACAGCCATTTAACGAAAAACTATCCGTTTTTCCAACAGGGAGATGCCGTTGCAAAGTATTTTAACCTCAACGGTCCAGTAAAGACTCTGAATTCTGCGTGTGTAGCAAGTGGAAATGCAATTGGGTTTGCTTGCGACATGCTACAGCATGGCTACGCGGATGTCATGATTGCTGGAGGCTCAGACTCTATGTCACCCTCAGTTTATGCTGGGTTTAATGCCTTAAAAGCATTAAATGAGAAACCTTGCTCACCTTATAGTCACCATTATGGTTTGAGCCTGGGGGAAGGAGCAGCCTTCCTCGTATTAGAACCTCTTGAAAAAGCAGTTGCTCGAAAGGCAAAAATTTACTCGGTGATCATTGGATATGGACTAAGCAGTGATGCGTATCACGAAACGGCTCCTGAGCCAGAAGGAAAAGGAATTCTGCGTGCTGTTAAAATGGCAGTTGCACAGGGCGGTGTCGACAAAGAGCGGATTGGATACATCAACACTCATGGGACCGGTACCAAGGCTAATGACCCTGCTGAGTTAAAAGGGCTGCAATCCTTTTTCGGTGAACAATTTTATGACATCTATGTCAGCTCAAGCAAGGCTTATTTTGGTCATAACTTAGGAGCAGCTGCAGCGATTGAGTACGCCACAACGTTGTTAGCGTTAGAGAAAGGACTCCTGCCAGCGACGATTCACTTTGAAAAGGCGAGAGAAGGCTGCGAAAATGCAAAGCTCGTCACCAATGAAATGCAAGTTCATTCTCCAGAATACTTTTTATGCAACAATTCAGCTTTTGGAGGCCATAATGTCTCTATTCTATCAAAAAATGTCTTTCATTCTCCTCAAACACCGAACTTAGATGGTGATAGCGAAACAACAAAGCAGTCAGACGTTGTCGTTTGCGGATTCGGTACCGTTCACGCATTAGCAAACAAATCAGGAAAAGTATTACTCTCTTTAATTAACTATTCTTCTCAGACGACTCAACTAGAATTTTCTTTAAAAGAATACAAAAAAGATCTTTACGAGAGACGGATGAATCCATTGACTCAATATAGCATTGGGGCCTGCGACCTCGCTCTTAAGAATTCTTTGAAATCCAATGATTGGTCAGAAGATATCGGACTCGTCTACGGAACGTCGAGAGGAAGCTTAAAGAGTGCGGAAAAATATTTAGGATCGATTCTCGAGCGAGGCTTTGAAAATGCAAGCGGAGTCTACTTTCCTGACATGGTGTTGAACTCAACAGCGGGGAAAATTGCGAAAAAGTTTCGCCTGAAAGGGTTTAGCAGCTCCCATAGTTCTGGTGGGACCGATGGCATATATGCCATGCTGTATGGAACAACGGCCATTAAAAGTGGGAAACAACAAATCATCCTCGTCGGTGCCGGTGATGAAGCTTCGGATCTATCAAAGGAAATTGACCGAGCGCTTCTCTTATCAGAAAGTACGTATGAGACAGCAGAAGGAAGTACGTTCTTAATGTTAGCCGATAAAGAAATAGCAAAAGAGCAAGGACTAGACATCTATGCAAAGGTTAAAGGTTTCGGCATGAGCTCTAATTTAGAGAATGACATTTATCAAACGATTCAAAAGTGCGCATCTCAATGTTTATCCGATGCGAATTTAACTCTGTCCGAAATCGATTTTATACTCTACCATAACAATAATGTGTTCGATACCGAAGCATTTTTGCAGTTAAAAACAGACATGGGCAACATACCAATTTATACATTAAATGATATGTGCGGCTATATGGAGTCGAACGGCTCACTGTTTCATACGCAGGTCGCGGTTGAATTACTTTCCTTATCAGAGCAAAAACAAAAAGAGGTCACTCGTTCATTAGGGTGGACGAGAGATCGCTTGAACACGGGGTTAATTCTTGCAACTTCAATCAATGGTAATTGTATAGCAATGGCTATATCAAAATAAAAAACTAGGAGGCTTTTTGAATATGAAAACATTAAACGAAATCAAAGAGATTATTAAGGTGAAAATTTTAATTGAAAGATTAGAATTAGAAGACATTAGAGCAGATGAAATTGAAGACGAAGAGCCGTTATTCGGTGACGGACTAGGATTAGATTCTGTTGAAGCCCTTGACGTCGTTGCTGGTGTTGAAGCAGAGTTTGGCATTAAGCTGCAAGGTCTGGAAGAAGAAGAAATCCGCAAACATTTCTACTCGGTTGCTACGTTAGCTGCTTTTGTCGAAGAGCAGTTAAAAGAAAAAGTAAACAGCTAATCATACGATGGGGTGCAGCCTGAGGCTGTACTCCAACATCCTAAAACGAAAGTAGGGAGAGTATGCTATTAAAAGATAAAATTGCTGTAGTCACAGGCGCCACTCGTGGGATTGGGAAAGCAATTGTTCAAACGTTTGTGAAGCAAGGGGCCTTTGTGGTCGGCATTTATGCAAACAACGATGCCGCAGCAAAGGAACTTGAAGCAATATTAAATGTCAATGGCCAAACTATTCACTATGTGAAGGGATCTGTGAATAACCCAGCATTTGTCCAATCCGTAATTGGTGATGTGATTGATACATATGGACGAGTCGATATTCTTGTCAATAACGCAGGAATCAACCGGGATCAATTCATCTTTAAAATGTCAGAGGAAGAGTGGAATCAAGTCATTTCCACCAATTTCTCAGGAACCCTTTATTTTTGTCAATCGGTTCTGCCGTTCATGGAGCAGCAACAAAAAGGGAAAATCGTCAATGTCGTATCTGTAACAGGTGTCGTCGGTCGAGAAGCGCAGACGAATTACGGAACATCTAAAGGAGCAATTATAGGATTGACTCGACTGCTTGCTCGAAAATACTACTCGAAAGGCATTTCGATTAATGCAATTGCACCTGGGATGATCGAAACAGAAATGATCCATCATGTTCCAGAAGATAAGATTTCCAATTTTCTTCGTTTTACAAATGCAAAAAGGTTAGGTACGGCCGAAGAAGTTGCACGGAACGTTTTGTATCTTTCATCAGATTTAAGTGACTACGTAACCGATACCGTCTTAAAGGTGGATGGAGGATTTATAAGGTAGGTGGATAACGTGACAACAACACATGTACTGATTACTAACGGAGAAGAGAAGGTCAATCAACTAATCGCGTCCCATTTTAAGAACAAAGGATATCAATGCGTTCTTCTCTTTAACGAAAAAAAGGCGTTCCAACAATATATAGTAGAAGATCCAGCTCACAAAGGAATTTACATGTCAGACGTGCAAGAAAAAGCGTTACAAGAAAAACTAGACGAGACTCTACAAGGAATTCCCATTGATATTCTTATTCACGGAAATGAAATGCTCGATGAAGAGGCACTTTTTGATGAAGATCCTTTACAGCTTAATCAAACCATTGTCGACGCACTTAACCGTATTTATCTTGTAAACAAGGTCGTTGTCAGCCAAATGGTGAAGCTGAAAAAAGGAAAAATTATCTTTCCGCTCTTTTATGACCCTCTTTATTATGCTGGATATCCAAGCTCCCCAATCTTAAATCATGCAAAGCTTTCTTTAATGAAATGTATGTCAAAAGAGTTGGGAGCTTTTAAATTAAATGTAAATGCGATGACCTTTGGATACTACGATCACGAATTTGACAAAGTCGAGAAAAAGGCTGTCAAAAATAAAGTCGAGATATTCAGTCTAAAACCTAAGCTTCCTACGATTAATGAATATATCCCAGCCTTAGACATGTTAATTGAGGGTCCGGCCGACTTAATAGGAGGAGAGAATGTCCATGTTGGAGCAGGAATTGAGACAGGAATCTAACAGAGTGCAGGCTATTCGAATGATTGGGTTTGGAGAGTACTTGCCAGGCGAGCCTGTAACCAATGAACAGATGGAAGAGGTCTTTTCAATCCGCAAAGAGTGGATTGACTTAATGATTGGAAACACCTCACGTTATTTTGCAGTCGATTTTAAAAGGGGCACCGTAAATTTTAATCTGACAGATATTTGCACAGAAGCGGCAGTTCGAGCAATAGAAGATGCGGGCATTGAGAAAACAGACATTGACCTTATCGTTCTTTCTACAGCAACTCCGGATCATTTAATGCCAGCAACTGTGAACCTAGTAGCTGACCGATTAGGCCTTTCCCATGTGCGAACCTACCAGATTCAAGCCGGTTGCTCTGGTGCTCTTCAAGGAGTCGATGTGGCGACTCAATTTTTAGCTTTAGGCACCTATCGCCACGCGCTCGTTATTGGGGGAGACGTCTGCAACAAATACATGGATTTGAATCGTGACTTCAAGAAACTACGTTCGTCAGAGATCATAAATTATGCCTTATTTGGCGACGGAGCGGGAGCGGTCGTCTTAACGAATGATGACCGAGACGGCTTAGAAATTGTTCATATTCAAAATCGCTTTGAAGGATTGGGCAAAAAACCAGGACAAATCATGAATTGGTTTGGGGCAATCCCGGAAAACATTCAGGAACTTAGTAAACGAGACATCCGCAAGCAATTTCAGTCGGCTAATGAAGATTATAAAGCGATCGAATCATCGGTTCCTATCATGACGAAAGAAGTGTTGGATGAATTGTTAGCCATTATGAACTGGACGCGTGAGGACGTCACGTATTATTTGCTCCCACAGCTCGGGTGGAACATGACCAAAAAAATCATTGAGTCACTTGGACTAGACTTGGACTCTACGATTAATTGTGTACAGTATACCGGCAACAACGGAAACGCATTACCCTATTTGCAAATGAAAAAACTACAAAACAAGCTATCACATGGCGATAAAGTCGTCTGTGTGGCTATTGAATCTTCGAAATGGATAAAGACAGGGATCACACTGATTTATAAAGAGGGATGTAGACAATGACAGAGAAAGAATCGTTAAAAAAGCTGAAAGAGTTGGCGAAGAAGAATGAAAGAATTAGGGTTAACGACATAAAGTCTCTGCTACAGCACATCACGACCCCAATTGGTCAAGAAAAGGCAGGAAAACTAATCCGAAAAATAGAGAGTGACGGCATTCCAGCAAAAGTTGCTTTTGTCGGAAGCCACACGATTCAAGGTTTTGAGAATGCAACAGCGTTTGAGGCCACAAAACGAAATCTCTCCATCCAAACTTTTATGGGTGGCTTTAATCAATGGAGGTTTCTTATGCTTCAACCTGGAAGTGACTTAGATCACTTCAATCCAGACGTGACGGTTTGTTCCCTGGATGAATCGGTTATTTTTCAGCATATTGGTGACAAAGGCTGGTCCGTGAACTCTTTATCGTCTTCCCTCGATCAAGCCTTTGCAGAGATTAAACAGGTGTTAACAGTTTACACGGAACGGACAGCAAAAACGATTGTCCTTCATACCATTCCGTTGCCTTTAAATGATTGGAAGACCGTGACGAATTATCGAGATAAGCAGCAATTAAGCATTCTCTGGAGAAAATTCAACCAAAATCTACTAAACCTTTATACCGTCTTAGAAAATGTCATTGTCTTAGATTTTGAAGTGCTCACACAAAACGCGGGAGAAATTCGTGATCAGCGGATGAAGTATTATGCGTCGATGAGCTATACAGCAAATGTATGGCAAGTCCTTTCGAAAGAGTTAGCTTCCATTTTAGCTTCTATTAAAGGGTTAACCAAAAAGGTTCTTGCCTTAGATTTAGACCACACTCTTTGGGGCGGTGTGATCGGAGATGATGGGGTGCACGGAGTTCAGCTTTCAAAGGAATTCCCCGGAAATCAATTTTATGCCTTCCAACAAACCATTAAACGACTTCAAGAGCAAGGGGTTCTTTTAACGATTGCCAGTAAGAACGATTGGGACAATGTAAAAGACATTTTTACATCCCATGACGACATGATTCTTAAGGAAGATGATTTTGTACAAATTTCGTGCAACTGGGGACCAAAATCAGAAAGTCTTGCCAACATGGCGAATCGCTTAAATCTCGGAAAAGACAGCTTTGTTTTTGTCGATGACAATCCGTTTGAACGAGAACTTGTGTCGAGCCATCTTCCGGAAGTCACGGTCATCCCTTTATCGAAAGACCCTAGCCTGTATGTTCACGATCTTTTGATCGATGGATATTTCAACACACTCGTGTTAACAGACGAAGATCGGACAAGATCAGAAAAATACAAACAAATGCTGAAGAGAGAGGAGTTAAAAGAAGCAGCGGCTTCCATTGAAGAGTACCTATTGCAGCTTGAAATGGAGCTCGACTTGTTTGCCGTGGCATCTTCTCATATTCCAAGGATCACCCAACTTTCCCAACGAACGAATCAATTTAATCTGACGACAACTCGACTGACTGAAAGCGATGTGTCAGCAATTTCAAACAGTAATAGTCATCGCCTGTATGGGTTCCGCCTCAAAGATAAGTTTGGCGATAACGGGATTGTGGGCTATGTCCATGTGACGCAAGAAGAAGATAGATGGTTGATTGAGAATTTTGTGATGAGCTGTCGAGTTTTCCAACGAAAAGTAGAAACTGAAGTATTACGATTGATTCTAGAAGATGCAAAGTCGCAAGGAGTTGCTGAGGTTATTGGAATCTATAAACCAAGTGCAAAAAATAAACTAGTTGCTGACTTTTACAAACAGCATGGATTTGAGTACGTTGATCAAGGTGATTACGGAACACGATGGGTGTATCGATTCAAGACAGAGATCGAGAAAGTAGAATGGATTCAACTGAGATCAAGCAAAGAAAGGGTGAACGTGTAATATGGTAACAAGTCTAGAACAATTGATTCTTGAAATAGCGGCCGACGTACTTGAATGCGAGGAAGACGAATTGTCAATGACCTATAGTAAAGAAGAGAATGATAAGTGGGATTCGGTGAATACACTCCGTATGTTAACAAGTATTGAATCTGAGTTCGACATCCGACTCGATATGGAGAAATTTCTTAAGGCGGAGACCATTCAGGACATTGTTGATTTGGTAGAGGCTACAAGAAAATGATGAGCAAAAAGCAGGCGTTACCTTTCATACGGAGGCATACCTTTCATTTTCTCGAACAGGCTCGTGAAGTGCAGCCGGTCTATTTGAGCATGGATGTAGACGCATCGGCTATTAAGCAATCGAGAGCCACTTATAAACAAGCAAACCTCTCCGTTAGTTATATTAGCTATGTGATCGTAGCAATTTCCAAAGCAATCGAGAGGTTTCCAGAAGTAAACACGAGTGTATACGGCAAATGGTTTCCGAAGCATATATCGTATGATCAAATTTATGCAAAGTTTACTATCGATAAACGAGTAGGTGAACAACGGATCGTCGTATCGAGCGTAATTCCAAATTCAAACGAGCTATCGATTCATATGATTCAAGAGCACATCGATCGGATGAAGCAGGCGACCTTTCAAGAAGGGAAAGCCTTCGAGTCGGTCCGAAAGCTTCAAAGTTTACCTGTATGGCTCGGTGGAATCATTTATCGACAAATCTTGAAAAATGCGAAAAAACGGTTAGAAACACAAGGTAGCTTTACAGTGACATCGCTCGGTCATCTACCTGTTCAACAGTTTTTCCCGATTACGTCGAATACGACTTGTTTCGGGGTAGGGGCCATTACAGATAAACCAATTGTTAAGGATGGTTCTATCGTCGTGACACCTATTTTGCCTCTAAATATGACCTTTGATCATCGAGCGATCGATGGGGCGGTAGCCGCTGAATTTTTACATGAAGTGAAAACAATTTTAGAGCATTGGGGGAACCAACAATGGCAAGACGACCAAAAAAGTCTGAGTATGATGTCATTGTAATTGGTGCTGGTATGGGCGGATTGAGTGCAGCGACCTATCTAGCACAGGAAGGGTACTCCGTTTTGGTTTTGGAGCGCCATTATCGAGCAGGAGGTTACGCTCATTCGTTTAGACGAAAGAAGTATATCTTCGATTCTGCGGTTCGAATTGTAGCGGGAGCAAAGGATGGTGGGTTGCTAGAAGAGTTACTTCAAAAAGCAGGTATAGTCGATGACATTGATTTTATTAAGCTTGATAATATTTATACCGCCTATTATCCGGATCGAAAAATTGATGTCTCAGGATCAGTCGATGGTTTAATCCAAGCTTATTGCGAACAGTTTCCTCATGAAAGTGAAAACATCAAAGCTCTTGTTCGCGAAATGGAGCAGCTTTATGAAGTGACACTCATGCTCCTCCATTCAGATGATCCACTCAAGGTGCTTTCAAACCCACTTATTCTCAAATATCGAGATAAGACCTTTCATGAACTTACGTCGTCCTTTTTACAGGATCCAAAAGCGATTTATTCCTTTTCGTCCTTATGGGCGTACTACGGAACTCCACCTACTCAAGGAGGAGCAATGTTTTTCGCTTATGCGATTATGAGTTATTTCAAGGAAGATATCTATTACTCGAGGGGAAGCTTTCAAAAGCTAGCAGATGCGTTTGTCAAGCGAATTGAAGAGCTTGGCGGAGAAGTCTGCTTGCGAAATGAAGTGTTAAAAATTGAAGTCGAAGACAAGCGAGTGAAAGGGGTCCATATACAAACAGGAGAGTATGTGGAAGCTCCTCTGATTGTTTGTAACGGTGATTTCTTAAAGCTCGTACACAATCTCGTTGGAGAGGAACATTTTCCAGAACGATACAAAAAACGAATTGCAAAGCTAAAGCCATCTATATCAGCATTTGAAGTGTTTCTCGGCGTTGACCTACCGTTAGAGCATTACAACTTATCCCATGAGACGTTCATTTATAGTGACTATAATTATGACCATGTCATGGACAAACATAGTCGCTTAAATGAGCTAGGTCCAGAAGGGTTGAGTGGTCTCGCCATTTCAATACCGTCATTAGTCGATCCATCTTTAGCTCCAGAAGGAAAGCATGCAGCTGTTTTGACTACACTCGTTCCTTACGACATCGGCTCTGATTGGAAGGAGCAAAAAGAAGCGTACCAAAATCGTTTGATTGAGATGGCCGAACGAGCAATTCCGAACCTTCGTGATCACATCGAATATGTGGAATCAGGTACCCCGCTTACAATGGAGCGTTATACAAATAACAGCTACGGATCTATTTACGGATGGGAGCAAAACAAAAATCAAATGACAGGGAGACCACAGCATGAAACGCCGATTAAAGGTCTGTACATTTGTGGACAATGGACTGATCCAGGTGGTGGCGTAGTGTCTGTCATTCTATCAGGCTATAAGCTTTGGAAGAAGCTTACAAAAGAAAAAGTTCCTATGTAGGTGATTTTCATGTGTATCGAAGCAAGAAAAGAAAAAAATGTTATCTATTTATCGATGGATTATCCAGAAAAAAAGAACGGTCTTGATTTAAAGATGGCTACTTCTCTACTAAAGAATGTAAGGCAAGCAAATCAGGATCCTGACATCCATTCGATTGTCTTCGAAAGTAAGCATCGTGCCTTTTTTAGCAGTGGACCAAGACCGGAAGATTTACTGACGTGTGTTGGAGAAGAGGGGATTCGCTACCTTGAACAAGTACTAGAGGTTCTTAACCAATGCGTATTAGCTATTTTCCGCTCTCCGAAAGTGACAGTGGCATTGATTAATGGCTTTGCGTACGGGGGGGGGGTTCAACATCATGCTTGCATGTGACCGAAGAATCTCTCTTCAACGGGCAAAATTCCTCGAAAATTTCCATCAGATGGGGATTTCGCCGGATTTAGGAGCGAGCTATTTAATTCCGCGCTTGATTGGATATGAAAAAACGTTTGACATGCTGATCAATGGAGAAATTTTCACTGCTGAACAAGCCCTTCAGTTAGGACTTATTCATGAGATAGCTGCTAACAAGCAAGAATTATATGAAAAGCTAGAACAATATCTAAAAAAAGTAGCTGAAGGCCATCCACCAGCGATTGCGGCAACAAAAAAGCTATTAAAGGAACGTGCAGCTCGTGAGCTAGAGAAACAGTTGGAGGTCGAAACAAGATACCTTCTCGATTTATTTAAGCAAGAAGAAATTAAACATAGACTACAAGTCTTAGTGTAAGGGGGAGTTTTTCGATGGTAACAGTTCTTAAACAAGTTGATGTGACAACATTAAAACCAATGGATATGCTCTTGCAGCAACCTCCATTTTTATTCGTGGATAAAATTGTAGACTACGATGGAGAAACGATTGTATGCAGCAAAATGTTAGCTCATAACGAGCCCTTCTTTTCAGGGCACTTTCCAAACAACCCGGTGATGCCAGGGGTGTTGTTGATTGAAATGGCTGCACAGGCAAGCCTGCTCCTTACGATGCTACAGCAAGACCAGGTAACCCCGCTTAAAGGATACCTTGTCAAGACAGAGAACTTCTCCTTTCTCTCGGTGTCAGAGCCTGGAGATGAACTGCTCGCTAAAGTGAAGATTGTCAAGCAAATTGGCTCTTACCATACGGCTCAAGCAACGATTCGTAGAGCAAAAGATAACAAGAAAGTAGCCAAAGGACAATTGATCTTTTACTTGCCGGAAGGGGGAGAATCATGAAAAAGCAAGTCGTGATTGTAGGTGGAGGTCCAGCAGGGATGCTAATGGGTCTCCTCCTAGCAAGAGAAAACATAGATGTCCTCGTTCTCGAAAAGAATAAGTCATTAGAACGGGATTTCCGTGGAGAAACGATTGCTCCCGGCTCAGTCTATCTCCTTAAAAAGCTAGGAATCTTTCGAGAGTTAGAAAAGCACGGCTTTGTTAAAGTTAACAAAATCAAAATGTACGATAGAGACGAAAAGTTATTTAGTGTAGACTTTGACCGATTTGACCACCCGCAAAAGTTCGGCATTGACATACCTCAGCCTGTTGTTCTTGAAGCCATTAAGCAACAGGCGTTAAAACATCCGAATTTTCACTATATTGACGGGGCGCTGTGCATGGACTTATTAAAGGAGAACGACCAGGTAGTGGGCGTACGTTATAAACAGGAACAAGACGTAAAAGAGATTCAAAGCCAATTGGTCATCGGGGCAGAAGGTCGTTTTAGCCGTATCCGTTCATTGGCTGGCTTTCGGGTGAAAAAAGAAAACTTCTCACGTGATTTGATCTGGTTCAAAGTTCCCAAGCCTGCCAACTGGGAAGAAGGAAACCTCATTAAAGTCCATAAGCATGATCATGTGATTATTTTGCCGACCTATCCAAACTACTTACGTGTAGGAACCTATATTCCATTAGGGGGAAGCGCCTATATCAAGAGTAAGAGTATAGACTGGTTTATTGACAAGGTCTGCAGAATCGAACCTCGCCTCCGAGAACCGATGAAAGAGCATATTACCTCATGGGAAGACACGACCTTATTAAAAATTTTCACAGCACACGTGGACGAATGGGCGAAGGATGGGATCATTCTTATTGGTGACTCTGCACATACCCTTTCGCCGATCTTAGGTCAAGGGGTTAATCTCGCGATGCAAGATGCCTATGAACTTCTTCCGTATGTTAAAGATGGGCTGTCCACGTACAAAAACAGACCTATTCCAGCATCGCATTTTGATGAGTTTGTAAGCAAGCGCAAACAGCAAGTATCATTTGTATCAGGTTTCCAAGCGCAACAGGAACAGAACTTGGCAGCTTCTTCACTGATTCAATGCGCCATTCGAAAGTTAAAAATGAGAGTGCTGGATCGATTGCCTTTTAAATATGCGGTCATGGAAAAGCTTCAATATGGAATCTTTGCAAATGAGAAAGTGGAGGTTTAATATGGATACGAAAAAGATTATTTCAGCAGCAATCTTATTGGTCACATGGTCTTTTTTATCAAAGGGTAAGCGGCTTAAGTACATTCCTATTCCGCCACGAGACGTAAAATGATCGAGACGGTTGATGTTCATAAAGCTTCGATTACGTCACTAGAACCAAGGCTTGAAGAGTATATATCCTATCTTTCTGGAGATGAATATCTTCGAGCGAGCCGCTTTAAACGAAAGAGTGACCAAAAGAAATTCATTCTAATACGCGGGCATTTGCGATGGCTTCTATCTCGAAAAATAGGGGAGAGTCCTGGTGAGATACAGTTTGTCTATGGTTTAAACAGAAAGCCTCAGCTTCCTTCAAACCGATGTTACTTTAATGTTTCTCATTCTAAGCAAACGTTTCTTATTGCGATAAGTCCCTCTACCCCAGTAGGAGTTGATATTGAGGAGCATCGCAATGTCCATGGAGTTGATCACCCGATATTTTTTCATCAAGACGAACGAGCATATCTTCAACAATTGAAATCCAGTGAAAAACAAATGGGGATGTTATGGTTATGGACGAGAAAAGAAGCTCTGTGCAAAGCAACAGGAGAAGGGCTCACGACTGATTTGAGCGATACATCCTTGCTTCAGGATGAAATTGAGTATAAAGGCCAATCATATAAGTTTTTCTCTAAAATCTCGGATCGCGATGTTTACTCACTATGTATTAGAACGAGCGGAAGTGACGTGAGTGTAAAAATTTTAGCTGCTATATAAGTTTCTAGAATTTTTACAACCTGTAAAGATGCTAAAGAGCTGAATCCGTGACAAAATATCTTTACAATGGTAGCAAACCGTTGATACGATAAGGGAAAACGATGTTGACGATTCCTCATTAAGTAGGTGAATGGGATGAAAGATTTCCCGATTCGGTTTGTATTGACAGATGAAACGATTATCCAAAGTGCTGTGCTTGCTCTCGTTGGCTACTTACTACATCAAACGAAACTGGATAAACGACTAAACGCCCTTCGGCTTCCAACCGTTCGTCGAGACGTGCACATTTCCCATAGAGACGTCATTCGCTCGATGATCGGCTTGCTTGCCACAGGAAAAACGGATTTTGATCATATCGAAGCGTATCGTCAGGACGATATCTTTTCGGCATCGATGGGGATCCAGCACGTGCCTTCCTCCCCAACCTTGCGACAGCGACTCGATCAGCTCGCTTGTCTTCCGATGACCGAAACGATTCTTTGGGAGGAGTCCATGCGTCTGTTGATGCAACGACATGCCACCTTGTCCTCTTGTTGGAACAAAGGGAAGACGACATGGCTTCCCCTTGATATTGATGTTAGACTAAAAAGTAGACACAGATTATTATAGTAATAATAGACTAAAAAATGAGGTGTCTACATGACAAAAAAACAAAGGCGATACGAAGAAGACTTTAAGCGTCAAACTGTTCGTTATATTTTGGAGGAAGCGAAATCCGTTGCACAAGTGGCTCGGGAGCTCAAAATTAATGAAAATACGCTTCACGGTTGGGTGAAAAAGTATAAGCAAGAACCAGAAATATCAGAAACCCAAACTTTTCGAACTGAAGACCACGAAGTTCGTGAACTGAAGAAACGTATTCGGGATCTAGAGGAGGAAAACTCCATCTTAAAAAAGGCGATGCACTTCTTCGCGAAAGACCATCGGTAAAATATTCATTTATCCATGAACATCGCTTCGATTACCGATTGGAGAAGATGTGCGAAGTTTTGAAAGTTTCTCGAAGCGGTTATTATAAGTGGCGTGATCGTCCCAAAAGTGCTAGACAAGAGCGCTGAGAAGAATTGACGCAGGAAGTGCGTCGTGTGTATATCGAATCCCGCCAGTTGTGTGGGAGTCCAAAGGTTACCAAAAAGCTCAATCATGAAGGAATTAAGGTTTCACAGAAGACGGTCTCCCGCATAATGAAAGAAAAGGGAATGAAGTCTCGTACCGTGAAAAAGCATAAAGCAACCACTAACTCGAAACATAACCATCCGGTCCATGAAAATGTCTTAAACCAAAATTTTACTGTTACAAAACCAAATGAGGTGTGGGTAGCTGATATCACATACGTTCCAACGGATGAGGGTTGGCTTTATCTAGCTAGTGTTATGGATTTGTATTCAAGGAAAATAGTCGGCTGGCATATAGATTGTTCAATGAAAAAGGAGCTAGTGTTGAGCGCTTTAAAGCAAGCATATCAGCGTCAACAACCACAAGGATCTATCCTCCATCACTCTGATCGAGGGAGTCAATATGCTTCAAATGACTATCAAGCTAAGCTAATTGAATACGGTATGAAATGTAGCATGAGCCGCAAAGGAAACTGTTATGACAACGCTTGTATCGAATCATTTCATGGGATCATAAAAAAAGAACTAATTTATCAGACTCGTTATAAAACAAGGGAAGAAGCAAAAAAGAGCATATTCGAGTATATAGAAATATTTTACAATAACAAACGTATTCACTCCGCAGCAGGGTATTTTTCACCTTCTGAATACGAACGTATGTACTATAAAAAAGGAGCTTAATGAGCATATTAATAGAAAAATGAGACCCGAAAATTTACCTTTTAAAAATAATTAGGACAGCGTCGTAATTGTTTTTAAAAGGCCACCAAGCGATAGCGCGGTAGCTGCTAAAAATTTATAAATTTTTGTGTCTACTTTATTGACCTAATATCAATATAGATGGCTCCCCATTTGACAACTCCGGTACGAAAAAAGAAGGAGTGAATCGAACGTATAAAGGATTTGACGGTTTTACGCCATTGTTTGCGTATGCAGGGAAGGAAGGGTATCTCGTTCATGCCGAGCTGCGTCCTGGAAAACAACATGTGCAAGACGACATGCCCTCGTTTTTAATCACCGCCATCCGTCGAGCCCGTCAACTGACCGCGTCTCGTTTGCTTGTTCGCATGGATGCAGGGAACGATGCAGAAGCGAATGTGCACGTATGCCTAAAGGAAGACGTGGACTTTGTCATCAAGCGAAACTTACGACGAGAATCGAAAGCGCTTTGGTTTCAGATCGCTTCGCAAAAAGGCAAACGCGTCGATGATGGACAAACAGAAGGAGTGCAAACCTATGAACTATGCCTTCCACAGACCGTAGCGATCGATGGAAACACGTATACAAAAGCACTCGTTTTGGTCATAGGAGCCTTCGTTTACAATCTTCTTCGGCTGATTGAGCAAGATGTATTCAATGATCCGAGCCATCCATTGCATCACAAAGTGAAGCGTCACCGAATTAAGACGATGATTCAGACGGTGATCACGATGGCAGGGCGACTCGTTCGCCGATCGTGGCAACGATGGATGAAGTTGACGAGAAGGAGTGGCTATAGCGATTCCCTTCTGAACATGTACATCAAATGGAGAGAAGGAGGATAACAAACATTTGTTCGAACACCAATGTTCAACGCCACCTCTTTGTTTTCTTATCTCTCTTTTTAGTTCTTATGCCCAAAAAAGAGGTTTGTTTCATTTCCAAGAATATACATAACATCGGTCGCAAGCACAAAAAAGGGTTTTGTGGATGAAACATCTATAAAACCAGCAACAAAATCAAAGTCGATGTCAACCCATCACGGATTCAGGTGTAGAGGTTATTCAACTACGGGGAAGATTTGTTCAATATAATTGTTAATACAATAATCTTTTTTATTATTAAGGGAGGATATTATGAATAAAATTCTTTTACACCTAGAAGGGGTAGCTGTCCTATTGTTAAGTCTTTATTTTTACTCTTATAATCAATTTAGTTGGCTTTTGTTTTTCGTTTTGTTATTAGCTCCAGATATATCAATGATAGGTTATTTATTCAATAATAAGGTTGGTGCAGTGCTTTATAATTTATTTCATACATATAGTTTACCAATTGGAGTTGTTATCTTAGGAGTATTGTTATCAAACGAAGTTGTTTTAGAGATAGGTTTAATATGGTCTGCCCATATCGGAATGGATAGGATGATTGGTTATGGATTAAAGTATCCAACACATTTTAAAGACACGCATTTAAATCGTGTTTAAATAAACTACTGTAGTTGAGTATTTTTTATAACAATAATTACCGATTGAAAAAGAAACAAACAGGGTACCCCTTATGTAACGTGGAGCTGTTTTTTCACGGTATCAAGGGGAATATTTTGTTTCGCTGCGCTGTAAATGAACTCCACGAGGCAATGTCCTTTTCGCTTGCGCAGGAGATCGAGCCCATCCGAAACATTGCTGTTCGACTTGAACATGCTGTACATATACGCAAGTTGTACCAAGATCCAATACCGTTTCACCGCCCGTCTGTTCTTATTTTATATGAACCAACAAACGGACTGGACCCGGCCGGCATTCGTGAAATTCGCGACTATTTGCGCAAGCTAGCAAGGGAGGAAAGATTGGCAGTCGTCGTATCGAGCCATCTTCTATCAGAAATGGAGATGATGTGCGACCGCTTTGTGATCATTCAGCATGGCAAGCTTGTGACGATCGAATCGGTACAAGAGCTGTCACAACAAACGGAGAAGGTGCTGTTTATCGTCGAGCCGAAGGAGAAGGCGGCACAAATGGTGAAAGCGCACGATCCGCATCTCGATGTTCGCCTCGTCGAACAAGGATTGGAAGTGACGCTCGATTATAAAGATATTCCTTGGCTAAATGCTATGCTTGTCGCGGAAGGAATCAACGTATACGGCATTCATGTGCTCGCGAAATCGTTGGAAGAAATATTTCTAGAAATGACGGGAGGAAACGAAATTGCCTAATCTTTTTTCGCTCGGTAGTGTCAAAAAATCTATGAAAAGACCTTTTTAAATTCCTTGTTAAGGTATTTAAAAAGAATGATGGCATCGGATTCGCCCTTGACCAACACTCGCCAAAGGGGAGAAACGGTCAATAAGGGCATGGAGGGGAAAGGAGGAAGCCGAATGAATCGATATCAGAAAATTGCCATAGGAGTAATGTTGTTCGTGCCGTTGATTTTCTTAGTCATTTCCTTATTGACAAACAGGTGGGGATTTTTCCTTTGGAGTTTGGCACCAAGCCTTACTATGGGGATGACGGGATTTTTCGTAGCGAAAGATAGATAAATATGCATATGTTGTACACCTAGCTCCCTTGTTCATTTTCCTAATATTAAGATTTTTTAACGCCTTGAATCCATATAATGAGTTTTTTAAAGAGAGAGGAACAATGAGGAATACTCGTAGTGCTAGTTCTCAACTAGCACTACGAGTTCATTTATCCATTATGTGAGGTGTTCTTAACATGCATCGGCATCTGCCTTTGGAAGAAGAAGTGATGAACATGTTAATTGGTGGTTTTTCCACAATAATGTTCATTGCAATGATTACATTAATTTTTCTTTGGAGAAGGAATCGAGCACAAAGAGCAGCATTTCTTTGGATTTTCGTACATTTTGTATCGTTCTCTATTGCAGTATACTTGGCATTAAAAGCCATTTCTTTTGACATTAATCATCCGATGGCGTCAGAAGAAATTTCCCTTCTTTTAGGTGAATCAGGGGCATTATGGGCAGGAAGTATGATTTGTCTGTTAGTTGGTATTTTTAAACTTTCAAAAGTAACGAAGGATGATAAAAAATAAGGCACGAGTGTTGATTATCCAAAATTATGAATACTTCTCCCGTAAAAATGGGCATGCTCAAATAAGACAGCTACCATCTCTGATTTCCAATCGAGAGGAAGTTGCCCAAATAAAACCCGACGAACGAAAGAAATGAACGTGAGGGTGGTTTGCGTTCGTTTCTCTGTTCGGTCATATAGCCATCTCAATAACACATAGGCAATGAACGCCGCAAACAGCTGATTGTAGACGGCGTTTTTTGTTGTCCCAAATAAGGTAGGTACATTCAAGTATTGCTTGATCCATCGAAAAAAGACCTCGACTGCCCAACGCTCTTGATACATGTCGGCAATCTTTTCTGCCGATACGTCAATCAGCGATGACATTGGAATCGGAAGAAACAAGACGCTGTAAACGGTGACGACGATGAATCTCTACATTTTCTTTCATGCGAATGACAAAAAGTTGTCCATTTTCGGCAAATTGGTCGATCCGTTCGATTTTAAAATACGCCCGATCTTCCACAAGAATTTGCTTCGGATGTGTCAACGCTTCCCCGACAGGACCATCGTGGCGTAGACCGGTTGTTTCTATGGCATCCATTGGTGACTGGTGTTGAGGAGAATAAGCGACATGCAGTTTAATCCCTGACCGTTCCCCATGATAAGGCGCCCATGATAGGCGGTTCTTTCCGACTGTCACCGTTGTCGAATCGACAATGCGAAGAGGTTTCGGGAATCGAAGAGATCGCCGTATTTTGCGATTACACTTCGAAACGATTAGTGCAAACAAACGCTTCATGATTTCATATGGAATCTCCTTCGCCTTGTTTGCCACCGTCGAATAATGAAAACGCGGCAATTGGTAAGTGGGCGCCACATCAGCACCATGACGAAAACTCTTCCACTCATGGACAGCAGCGAGAAGGAAAAAGTCGATTAACGTACGTACGGTAAATTTACGAGATGAGTCGTGATAACCGACTGCTTCTGTGATGGTTTGAATGTCTTCGTCTGACACAATTTTTTGCATCAAATTCGGGAGTGTGGTATGCTTGTTCATAAAGAGCACCTCTTTCCTGGGTTTGTTTGTGTGATTACTTACATTCTACAGGAAAAGTGCTCTTTTTTCTATGTTTTTATGGATATTATTGGTTAATCAACACACGTGTTTTGAAGTAATGATATTTACTTAACTAAAAGATAAAATAATAATTCAAAGGGGGATAAAATGGAATTAAAAACTGTAAAATATAATTATTGTAATCTAGTTTCTAATAAACAAGATATACAAAAATTTAAAGAAGAAATTTCGGTTTCAAATATCATATACTTATTTTATAATAATTCTGAATGTTTATATATTGGAGAAACAGGTACTTCATTAAACGATAGATGTTATAAGCATACTCCAAAAGAGTCGGACAAACCTTGGTTTAAAGAAGGTAATTTAATTCATATTATAAAGTTAGATGAAAAAATTGATATTATTGCTAGACAAGCACTTGAATCCTCTTTTATCTTAGCATATCGTCCTAAATACAATAAAAAAGGCTGATAAATTTACAATTTTATTATTGAGTTAATCTAAAGGTTGGTGAAGAGATGGAACTTAATATGAGTATAAATGAGATACTTAAAAATAAAAGTATTAAGGTGATTGAAGTTCCTAAATGGGGGACTTTTTTACGAAAGCAATGGGAGAATGTTTTTGCAAATCATTTGAGTCATAATGAAAAGAAAGAAATTTTTATGTACGATGACGATGGTTTTTGTGGATATTTATGGCATGTATTCAGCTTCGAAAAAAGAGTTTGTTTGAAAGAGCAAGAAGCAGAAACGGCTTTTAATAATGAACGGAAAAATTCCTGTTATATTTTTTACCAACATACAGATGATGTTTTTATTGTTGAAGAGGCAGCTAACTTGAATGCAAATGATTTGTTGAATGAATTTGATGTTTATGTTGTAGACAAAGAATTTAACTGGACTTATGTAAAAACACACGAAACTGGGTGGTGCGGTCCTTATTTTAGTTATAGAGATACAAAAGCTTAAGTAATTACTGTAGTTGAGCGATTTTTGTTACAATAATTACTATTTAAAAAAGAAACAAACAGGGTACTCCTTATGCCACGTGGAGCTGTTTTTTCACGGTATCAATAGGAATATTTTGTTTCGCTGCACGGTAAATGAACTCCACGAGGCAATGCCGTTTTCGCTTGCGGTGCTGCTTGTGTATTCTGTCGTGTTCAATGCGGTGACATGGTGGATGTTCCAAAAACGCGACGTCGCGGCTTAAACGATAAAAAGAAAAAGGCTGCCCAATTAGCTTGTGACTCGGCTATTGGCTGCCTTTTTTATTGAAAAAATAATCGCTTCGCCTCGAGAGAAAAGTTTGTAAATATAAAGGACGTAATCGTGTCATTTTCTCCAAATGCCTCTCTTTTTTTAAAAAAACCATCCTCCAACCCAAATACTTCGACTGTTTTATACAAAGGATCAACAATCCAATATTCTTGCACGTTAAACTGCTCGTATAGCTTAAATTTTTCATTTCGGTCTTTTAATGCTGTAGACGGAGAAAGAACTTCGACAATGAGTGTTGGTGCGCCTAAACAGCCGTTTGGTGTTAAATTGTTTCGATTGCAAATGACGGAAATATCGGGTTGTACGACATGTTTTGCATACGTGTAGTCGTCGCTGTCAGAGAGACAAACATCAAACGGAGCTATGGGAACGTAGCAATTTTTATTTTGAAAATGCGAACGAAACGCAAACGATAGTTCCATGACGGTAAATTGATGCTCCCATGTTGGTGAAGGGCTCGTGTTGTAAGCTTTCCCGTTAATGAGCTCCCAACGCCCGTCCCATTGAACATAATCGGCATACGTATACAGTTTGGGTGATTGTGGATTCATCGCGTATCCCTCACTTTTTTCAATATTATACCACACATCACTTCGTCATTGACCATTTCGTGTTTCATAGTTATATTATTAAACAGTTAAATAATTGAACTATATGGATGGGAGGCATTGACCGATGGAGCGAAGCATACAACAATTTATTGAGCGATATTTATCCGTTTCGTTTCTTGTCAATAAACGAGGGGCTGCGTTGATGAAGTGTGAATTAGACGATATTACGCACGATCAATATTATGTATTGCGCTACATATATAAACGAGGGATGTGTACATCGACGGAATTAGCGGACGTGTTTGCGGTAAATAAAAGCGCGATTACGGCGATGACAAACCGTCTTGTTGAAAAAGGAATGATTGCACGTGGCAAAGATGAAGACGATCGCCGTATTATTGCTCTTTCGCTTACGGAAAAAGGTGAACAATGGCTCGTTGAAACAGAACGAAAAGTATATGAACTTGTTGAAACAATGATGACAAAGCTTTCACATGAAGAAATTGAACAGTTTATTCAAACGTATGAGAAACTAGCGAAGATTTTACAAGAAATGGAGGAGAAAAAATGAAAACGATTATTCGCGGAAAATGGGTCGTTTTACTCGCGTGGGTTGTCGCCGCTGTTGTGCTCGTTATGACTGCTCCGAATATGGCACAACTTGTGCGTGAAAAAGGGCAAATTACCGTCCCAGACGGCTATTCGTCTTCGCTTGCTAGCGAGTTATTAAAAGAAGTACAAAAGCAAGAAAATAAGGAAGGGGAAATGAGCGCCGTCCTCGTCTTTCATCGCAAAGAAAGATTGCAAGAAAAGGATTGGAATGAAATTGAGAAGGCTATTGAACAACTACAAGCGAAAAAAGAATCGCTCGGTTTAATACAAATTGTTTCGCCACTTGATGACAGCTCGCTCAAAGAAAAGCTCGTTTCAAAAGATGAAACAACGGTACTCATTTCGCTTCAATTAGAACGAAACAAACGCACCGCAAAAGAAATAAGCACAGCGCTTTATGATGTGATCGAGAATATTGATGTGCCGCACTATTACACAGGTAGTTGGATGATCGATGAAGATGTCATTCAAAGTTCACAAGAAGGGTTGAAAAAAACGGAAGGTATTACCGTCATTTTTATTTTAGTCGTTTTATTTCTTGTGTTCCGTTCGCTCGTCGCTCCGTTTGTGCCGTTGCTGACGGTTGGATTGACGTATATCGTGTCGCAAGCGATTGTTGCTTTTCTTGTTGATCGTGTTGATTTTCCACTTTCTACGTTTACACAAACGTTTTTAGTTGCCGTTTTATTCGGAATTGGAACAGACTATTGCATTTTACTGCTTAGCCGTTTTAAAGAAGAACTAGCGAAGCGAGAAGATCGAACTGAAGCGATTATTGCGACGTATAAAACAGCAGGAAAAACGGTTATTTTTAGCGGACTAGCGGTCATGATCGGATTTGCGTCCATTGGCTTATCGACGTTTAAATTGTATCAATCTGCATCAGCCGTAGCCGTCGGTGTCGTTGTGTTACTTGTTGCGCTTGTTACGCTTGTGCCGTTTTTTATGGCTACACTTGGCGAAAAGCTCTTTTGGCCGATGAAAGGCGCGCTTGAACATAAACCGAGCAAATTATGGGATGCAGCAGGTCGTTTTTCTTTCGCTCGTCCGCTATGGGCGCTTGCGATTGTCGCGGTCATTACATTGCCGATTTTATTGACGTATGATGGAAAACTTTCGTTTAACTCGATGGCGGAAATTGGCGATCGTTATCCTTCCGTTAAAGCATTCAACATCATTTCTTCTCACTTTAGTGAAGGGGAAGCGATGCCGACGAAAATCGTCATGAAAAATGATGAAGCGATGGATGATGAACAATATTACTACTTGATTGAAAAAATTAGTCGCGAAGTGGCAAATATTGATGGCGTGGAAGCTGTTCGTTCAGTAACTCGCCCGCTTGGAGAGCCAATTGATCAATTGTTTGTGACAAAGCAAGCGGAACAGTTAAAAGATGGACTTGGAAAAGGAGCAGACGGTATCGGGCAAATTCGTTCTGGGTTAAGCGAAGCGAGCAACGAAATGGCAAAGTCCGCTCCAAAGTTAGCTCAGGCGACAGGTGGTATTCACGAGCTCGTCAACGGAACGTCAAAATTGGAAACGGGAATGACTGATTTACAACAAGCATTGAAGCAATTGGAAGAAGGAGTACGAAGCGGAGCGATTGGTGCGGCTGATCTTGAAAAAGGGTTACAGACGATACAAACGAATATGAAAAAGCTACATGATGGAGCGAACGAATTGCGAAAAGGATATGAGCAAGCAACCGACGGACTGCGTCAATTAAGTGAACAATATGAACAAATTGAAGGTGGATTGCACGCTATTTCTGAACAGTTGCCGCTTCTTTCTCAATCGCTGAACCGTATTGAAGAACGTCATACAGGCTTGCGTGAAGATGCGGAGTATGCACATGTGAAGCAAGCCGTTCAACAGATGAGCGCGCAAATGAACACGTTATCCGGTGCCCTTGCTCAAGTGAACGACGCGTTACAAAATGTTCAATATGGTTTGCAACAAGCAAATGAATCGTTTGCAACAGTAACAAGGGGACAGCAAGCGCTTATTACGGGAATGGATCAAGTGGTCGTTGGACTTGGAAAGCTTCGTTCCGGATTAGAGCAAGCAGCGGATGGTCAAGGGCAAATTGTTCAACGATTGCCAGAAGTGACAAATGGGCTAGCGAAAGTAAACGACGGACAACAGCAATTGCTTACAGGTTTTTCGCAACTCAATGGTCAAATGGATCAACTCATCTCAGGATTAAACCAAAGTGTAAATGGATTGCAACAAGTAGAAGATGGGTTACACTCAGCCAAACAGTACGTTTCTGACTTAGCGAATGCACCAGACGAAGAAATGGCAGGATGGTATATGCCGCCACAATTGTTGACGAGCGAGGAATTTGCGCAAGCGAAGGAAGCATATGTGTCGAAAGACGGGAAAGTAGTAACGTTTGACGTCGTCTTTTCTTCCAATCCGTATGAAACGACAACGATGAAAAAAATCGCGGAAGTGAAAGAAGCGATTGCTCGAGCGGTAAATGGTACAAAACTTGAGCATGCGAAAGTAGGCGTTGGCGGCGTGACGAGCATTTATTCCGATTTGCGCGACATTTCTGCCGCTGATTATGCCCGAACATCGGTATTTATGCTTGCAGGGATTGCGATCATTTTAATTGTTCTTCTTCGTTCGTTTATTATGCCAGCGTATTTAATGTTATCGCTTATTTTAACGTATTATACGTCGATGGCATTTACTGAACTTGTGTTTGTGAATATGCTTGGATACGAAGGAATAAACTGGGCTGTTCCGTTTTTTGCGTTCGTCATTTTAATGGCGCTCGGCATTGACTATAGCATTTTCTTAATGGATCGCTTTAATGAATATCGCGATAAAACCGTTCAAGAAGCGATGCTTGAAGCGATGCGTCATATGGGGACGGTCATTATTTCCGCGGCGATCATTTTAGGGGGAACGTTTGCGGCGATGTATCCATCTGGCGTATTATCGCTATTGCAAATTGCGACGATTATTTTAACAGGTCTTTTCTTATATGCACTTGTCGTTTTACCGTTATTCATTCCGGTGATGGCAAAAACGTTTGGACGGGCGAATTGGTGGCCATTTATGAAATAAGAGCGGGTGTCGATGCCCGCTCTTTTGTGATATAATGTGAAAAATAGTTGTTGGAGTGAAACGAAGTGAGAAAAATGAATATGTCTGAACTAAACGATTGGATTTTTTCACGCAAAGGAAATGTGGAACGAGATATATTAAAAGATGGAAGAGAGCAACATGTACGTTTACGTCCACGCGACAAAGAGGAAATGCGTATATTAGATGAATTATGCATAAGACGATGGAAAAAAGCGGAGCAAGAAGGAAAAATTAAATATTTGAACGAACGAGTGTGGTATTATGAGTTCGATTAAAGAGGCGAAAGAAAAACTTCAGTCGCTTCGAACGAAAACATCGTTTGAAAAAATGGTTCAAGTTACAGCCATTTTAACGAAGCTGTTGGAGCCACATCGCATACGTCCGATTATTGTTGGCGGGCTTGCGGTTGAAATATATACGCGTGGAGATTACACGACCGTAGACATCGATTTAATTGTTAGTGATCGTGAAAAAGCGGGACAATTGCTTCATCAACTTGGTTTCACTCCGTCAGGAAGACATTGGTATCATGATGAATTGTTTGTTAGTGTGGAAATCCCAAATGATATGTTAGAGGACGCTGATGATGATAAAGTAATTGAGTTGAAGTTAGAAGATGGGTTGCATGTATATGTCATCGGAATTGAAGACATTATATTAGATCGCCTGCGCGCATGTGTCCATTGGAAATCGAAATCCGATTGCGAATGGGCAAAAAGAATGGTTCTTCTTCATAAAGAGCGGCTGGATTGGGCATATATGAAACAAGTAGCGAAAAAAGACGGAACGAGAGAACAACTGGAGCAATGGTTTTAGATGAGAGCGGGTGTTGATGCCCGCTCTTCTTTTCGTATATCTTTTCATGTATCTACAAATCATGTTAAGATAAAAGGTAGAATTTTGCCGAAACGGGAGATCGGATGAATGGGGGAAATAATTTGGCGGAGCAGAGAAAAACGCGTATTACGGTAGATATATACGGACAACAATATTCGATCGTCGGAACGGAAAGCTCCAGTCATATTCGGCTTGTTGCTTCCATTGTCGATGACAAAATGCGTGAAATTAGTGCCAAAAATCCGACGCTTGATACGAGTAAACTCGCTGTATTAACGGCAGTCAATATCGTTCATGAATATATTAAACTAAAAGATGAATACGAACGCCTTTTGCGAAAAATGAATAAAGAAAAGGATGATGACAGCGATGATTGATTTGCTTATTTGTTTCATCCTTCTCATGGGACTGATGATTGGATTGAAACGAGGATTTATTTTGCAATTTATTCATATGACCGGTTTTTTGATCGCGTTTATTGTTGCATATAACTATTATGATCAACTAGCACCAAGACTAAAATTATGGGTGCCATATCCGAGTTTCGGTGATGGCGAAACGATGAAATTGCTCATTGAAAGCACAAATTTAGATGAAGCGTACTATCGTGCGATTGCGTTTGCTGTTTTATTTTTCGCTGCGAAAATTGTGATGCAAATGATCGGCTCAATGTTAGATTTCGTCGCTCAGCTGCCGCTTTTAAAAAGCGTCAACCGCTGGGCAGGTGGAGCGCTTGGATTTATGGAAGTGTATTTGCTTTTATTTGTGCTTTTATATGTGAGTGCACTTGTTCCTGTTTCTGCAATTCAACAACCGCTTCACAACTCATTCATCGCTAGTTTCATCGTCAAACACACACCGATTTTATCAAATTTTGTGAAACATATGCTTGTGCAATATATGGCTTAAAAACTTCTCCGTTTGAGAGAAGTTTTTTCGTCGAAAGGAAGGGAATGAGATGGAAAAAAATAAAAAAGAAGCGATTCGTTTGCTTGAAACGATCGCTTTGTATATGGAAATTAAAGGAGAAAATCCTTTTAAAGTATCCGCCTTTCGTAAAGCAGCTTCAGCGCTAGAGCGTGATGAACGTGCTTTGACCGACATTGATGATTTTACGTCCATTGCTGGCATCGGAAAAGGAACAGCTGCGGTTTTACAGCAATGGTTGCAGACGGGAACGAGTGATGTGCTTGAACAGTTAAAAAAAGAAATTCCCGCAGGGTTATTTCCACTTTTAAAATTGCCGGGACTTGGCGGCAAAAAAATTGCCAAACTGTATCATGAGCTAGGCGTGACCGATATAGAAACATTAAAAGAAGCATGTTTAGCCCAACGTGTGCGACAATTAAGCGGCTTCGGTGCAAAAACTGAAGAAAATATTTTAGCTGCACTTGCCCACATGAATGCACGCCCTGAGCGGTTGCCGATTGCGTTTATGTTGGAAGTTGCTTCCGACATCGAGCGTCAACTAGAAAACTTCGCTGGCATTATTCAGTTTTCACGAGCAGGTAGTTTACGGCGCGTATGTGAGACGATCAAAGATTTAGATTTTATTATTGCAACAACAGACGATGCGCTCGTTCGTAAGCAGTTGTTGCAACTCGAACATATTTATGACGTTGTCGCAAATGGGGAAACGAAAGTATCATTGCAATTGCAATACGATTATGTTGTCAATGTCGATTTTCGCCTCGTTTCTCCTAAACATTTTGCTACAACGCTTCATCATTTCACCGGATCAAAAGACCATAACGTCCGCATGCGCCAATTAGCAAAGGAGCGCGGTGAAAAAATTAGTGAGTACGGTGTTGAAAACATTCAAACAGGCGAAGTGAAAACGTTTACGACAGAGGAGCAATTTTTTGCCCACTTTCATTTGCCATTCATCCCACCAGAAATGCGTGAAAGCGGAATAGAAGTCGATGCATATGACGGCACGCCGCTCCTTTCTTTATCCGATATACGCGGCGATTTACATATGCATACGACATGGAGCGACGGTGCGTTTTCGATTCAACAAATGGCGGAAGCATGTCGAAAAAAAGGATATCGCTACATCGCGATTACCGATCATTCGCAGTTTTTAAAAGTAGCAAATGGGTTAACTGTCGAACGATTAAAACGGCAACAAGAAGAAATTGCTCGCCTGAACGAACAATACGATGACTTTGTTATTTTATCTGGCATTGAAATGGATATTTTACCGGATGGAACGTTAGATTTTGCGGATGATGTATTACAAACGGTCGATTTTGTTATCGCTTCCATTCATTCTGCTTTTTCACAACCAGAAGAAGCGATTATGAAACGTCTAAAAGAAGCACTTATGAATCCATACGTTCATATGATCGCTCATCCGACAGGAAGATTAATTGGGGAGCGAAGCGGATACGCTGTAAATATAGACGAATTGTTGCAGCTTGCGAAAGAAACAAATACGGTGCTAGAGCTAAATGCCAACCCACATCGTCTCGATTTAACGTACACCTATTTACAAAAAGCGCAACAGCTTGGTGTGAAAATAGCGATTAATACAGACGCACACAACGTTCGTATGCTTGATGATATGGAGCTTGGAGTGGCGTTTGCTCGAAAAGGTTGGATTCGGAAAGAAACCGTCATCAATACATGGGAGATCGAACAACTTATCTCTTTTTTGCGAAAATAAACAGCTGGAGGGTTACCTGGTGCATGGAAAAACATTACACATTCTTGAGTTTGATAAAGTGAAAGCACAGCTTGCGGAATATGTATCTTCCTCGTTAGGAAAAGAAAAAGTCGTAGCGCTTATGCCATCATCACATGTAGAAGAAGTGGTGCGCTGGCAAGAAGAAACGGACGAAGCAGCAACGGTTCTTCGCTTACGTGGTCACGTCCCACTTGGTGGTATATTTGACGTACGGATGCAAACGAAACGTGCAAGCATCGGAGGAACGCTCAGTCCACATGAGCTACTCGATGTCGCGAGTACGATGCGAGCGGCAAGACAGTTAAAAAAATTTTTAGAAGGGACCGAGGCAGAGCTTCCGCACATGATCGCATATGCCGAGCAAATCGTCCCACTCGTTGAGCTTGAGCAACATATATATCGTTGTATTGATGAAAGCGGGGAAGTGCTTGATGAAGCAAGTGACCGGCTTCGTTCGCTGCGCCACCAACTACGTACGATTGAAGGACGAGTGCGCGATAAGTTAGAGAGCATTATTCGCTCATCATCCGCGCAAAAAACATTGTCGGATGCAATCATTACGATTCGTAACGACCGGTACGTCATTCCAGTCAAACAAGAATATCGTCATACGTATGGTGGAATTGTACATGATCAGTCCTCATCTGGGGCTACGTTATTTATCGAGCCGCAATCGGTTGTAGAACTAAACAATGAACTGCAACAATTGCGTGTAAAAGAAAAACAAGAAATTGAACGGATTTTAAGTGAATTATCTGCCTCTGTGGGAGAGCAGGCGGAAATAATTATTAGAAACGTCGAATTGCTTGCACAGCTTGACTTTTTATTTGCCAAGGCAAAATACGCAAAAGCGATAAAAGCAACAAAACCGAAGATGAATGAGCGCGGATATATTCGGCTCATTCAAGCCCGACATCCGCTTATTCCACCTGATCAAGTCGTTCCAAACGATATTGAACTAGGGAGCGACTATACGACAATGGTAATTACAGGACCGAATACAGGAGGAAAAACGGTCACGTTAAAAACGATTGGCTTGTTTACTGTCATGGCGCAAGCTGGATTGCAAGTACCCGCTTTAGACGGATCGCAGCTGGCCGTATTTCGTTCGGTGTATGCCGATATTGGAGATGAGCAATCGATTGAACAAAGTTTAAGTACGTTTTCTTCTCATATGGTCAATATTGTTGAGATTTTAAAACAGGTGGACGAGCATAGCCTCGTTTTATTTGATGAGCTTGGTGCAGGAACGGATCCACAAGAAGGTGCAGCGTTAGCCATTGCTATTTTAGATGAAGTGCATAACCGTGGCGCCCGCGTCGTAGCGACAACACACTATCCTGAATTAAAAGCATACGGCTATAATCGTCGTGGTGTGATGAATGCAAGCGTTGAATTTGACATCGAAACGTTAAGTCCGACGTATAAACTATTGATCGGTATTCCCGGTCGAAGCAATGCGCTTGATATTTCTCGTCGGCTCGGATTAGATGAACATATTATTGCGCGCGCACGCACGTATATTAGTGCGGAAAACAATGAAGTCGAAAATATGATTGCTTCTCTAGAGCAAAGTAAAAAGCGGGCAGAAGAAGAGTGGGAGCGAGCAGAAAAACTTCGTCAAGAAGCGGAACAGTTGCGAAACGAATTAGAAAAGCAGTGGAACGAATGGCATGAACAACGTGATCGTTTGCTAGAAAAAGCGAAAGAAGAAGCAGAACTGATTGTGAAAAGAGCGATGAAAACCGCAGAAGAAGTCATTCAAAACCTTCGCGAGATGCAAAAACAACAAGCGGTCGCGATGAAAGAACATGAACTCATCGATGCGCGTAAAAAGCTAGAAGAAGCTATACCACAAATCGACACGAAAAAGAAAAAGCGAGTGCAGAAAGAAAAGCAACCTTTACAACCTGGTGATGAAGTGAAAGTCACCCACCTCAATCAAAAAGGGCAGTTGATTGAGAAAGTATCCGACAAAGAGTGGCTTGTGCAAATCGGTATTTTAAAAATGAAAGTGGATGAAGAAAATTTGCAGTATGTAAGCAGTCCAACGCCAATGGAGACAAAGCCGATTGCGACGGTGAAAGGACGCGATTATCACGTTCCGCTTGAGCTAGATTTGCGTGGTGAACGATATGAAGATGCGTTGCTTCGCGTTGAAAAGTATATTGATGACGCAGTATTAGCAGGGTACCCACGCGTGTCCATTATTCACGGAAAAGGAACAGGCGCACTTCGAAAAGGGGTGCAACAATATTTACAAAATCATCGTTCGGTGAAAAGCATTCGGTTTGGTGAAGCGACTGAAGGGGGAACAGGCGTCACCATTGTCGAATTACGATGACAGGAGGAACTATGAGCGCTTTTTGGGAAAATGAAATGATTCATATTGCTGCCAATTTTAGTGTCGTCATTTTATGTTTAGTTTTATTTTTAGCTATTTTTGAGCTTGTGACGAAATATAAAAACTGGGAAGAAATTAAAAAAGGAAATATGGCGGTAGCGATGGCGACAGGCGGAAAAATATTTGGTATTGCGAATATTTTTCGTTATTCAATCGATCATCACGATTCACTATTAACGATGATCGGTTGGGGGATTTATGGCTTTGTTTTGCTTTTAGTCGGTTATTTTATTTATGAGTTTTTAACACCAAAGTTTAACATTGACGATGAAATTGCCAACGATAATCGCGCGGTAGGATTTATTTCGATGGTCATTTCCATCGGTTTGTCGTTTGTCATCGGAGCAAGTATACGGTGAGAGGAGAAAGAAATGGAAACGTTAGCGAAAGTATTGCTTGTATTGTGCGGTGTATTTTTACTTATAGGTGTCATATACCTTACGTTTTTTGCATAAAAGGTGTCAGTAGGCACCTTTTTTTATTTTTTAATTTTTTTGATACAAAAATTTCAGAAAATATTATAAAATATAAATAATCTTATAGTAAAAGGGGGAAGAGAAATGGAGAAGCCATGGCTAGCGTTATATCCTCAGCAAGTTCCTCATTCAATTGATTATCCGCGCAAGCCGTTGCAACAATTTTTAAAAGAAGCGGCGGAGCAGTTTCCGCACAAAACAGCGATTCACTTTTTAGGAAAGGAGTTGACGTACAAAGAAATATATGAGCAAGCGATCAAGTTAGCGTCGTATTTGCAACAGCTCGGTTTAGAAAAAGGCGATCGCGTATCGATTATGTTGCCAAATTGTCCTCAAGCGGTCATTAGCTATTATGCCGTTTTGTTTGCAGGTGGTATTGTCGTGCAAACAAATCCGCTATATACCGAGCGAGAGTTGCAATATCAGTTAAATGACAGCGGTGCAAAAATTATTATTGCTCTTGATTTACTTTATCCAAGAATCATAAAAGTGAAAGCGCATACAAATGTTGAACATATGATCATTACAAGTATAAAAGATTATTTACCGTTTCCGAAAAACGTATTATATCCGTTTGTACAAAAGAAACAAACAGGAATGATTGTGCGCGTCAAACATGAAGGAGATTGTCATTTGTTTACGAAAGCATTATCGTTAGCGAGTGGAAAAGTAAAAGAAGCGCATGTTGATCCGGTCGAAGATGTTGCTCTGCTTCAATATACAGGTGGAACGACAGGATTTCCGAAGGCGGCCATGCTTACACACTATAATTTAACAGCAAACACGTTTATGTGTACAAAATGGATGTATAAATGTGAGCGCGGCAATGAATCGATTCTCGGAGTGCTTCCGTTTTTCCACGTATATGGGATGACGGCGGTCATGAACTTATCCATTATGGAAGGATATAAAATGATTTTATTGCCAAAGTTTGATGTTGAAACGACGTTAAAAACGATCGAAAAACAGCGGCCAACGCTATTTCCGGGGGCGCCAACAATTTACATCGCGCTACTGAACCACCCGAGTTTGAAAAAATACGATTTATCATCGATTAAAATATGTATTAGCGGCTCAGCTCCACTTCCAGTTGAAGTGCAAGAACAATTTGAAACGGTAACAGGCGGAAAAATTATTGAAGGATACGGTTTAACAGAAGCATCCCCTGTGACGCATTCCAATTTCATTTGGGATGGAAAACGAATCAAAGGAAGTATCGGTGTGCCTTGGCCAGATACAGAGGCGATGATCGTTTCATTAGAAACAGGTGAGCGGGCAAATGTAAATGAAATCGGAGAAATTGTTGTTCGTGGACCGCAAGTGATGAAAGGGTATTGGAATCGCCCAGAAGAAACGGCTGCGACGCTTCGGGACGGATGGCTATATACAGGTGACTTAGGCTATATGAACGACGAAGGTTATTTCTTTGTTGTAGATCGGAAAAAAGATATGATTATTGCGAGCGGTTATAACGTATATCCGCGCGAAGTAGAAGAAGTGTTATATGAGCATCCGAAAGTGCAAGAAGCGGTCGTCATTGGTGTCCCTGATGCTTATCGCGGTGAGACGGTAAAAGCATTTATTGTGCTGAAAGAAGGAGAACAGTGCACAGAAGAAGAGCTTGACCAATTTATGAGAAGTAAATTGGCGGCATATAAAGTGCCACGCATTTATGAATTTAGAAAAGAATTGCCAAAAACAGCAGTCGGAAAAATATTGCGCCGTGCGCTTGTTGAAGAAGAAAAAGAAAAGCAAAAATAACCTTTGCACGTTTTTTCTTGACACGCTTTTGACCTCTCTTTAAAATAAAAATATGAATGATTGTTCATTCATATTTTTGAAAGGGAGAATGCAAAGTTGAAACGCGATAAACCGAAGTTTAAACAAATTATTGATGCAGCTGTGATCGTCATTGCTGAAAATGGCTACCATCAAGCGCAAGTCTCGAAAATTGCGAAACAAGCGGGTGTAGCGGATGGTACGATCTACTTGTATTTTAAAAATAAAGAAGATATTTTAATTTCGTTGTTTCAAGAAAAAATGGGATATTTTATCGAAAAAATTGAAGAAGAAATAGAAGGAATTTCGAGTCCGTCGGAGAAGTTGTTCTTGTTGATTCAAAAACATTTTCAAATGTTAGCGGCAGAGCCGCATTTAGCAATCGTTACCCAATTGGAACTTCGACAATCGAATAAATCGTTACGTCTGAAAATTAACGAAATTTTGAAAGGATATTTGAAAGTAGTCGATCGTATTGTACAAGAAGGGATTGACAAAGGGGAATTTCGTTCGGATTTAGACGTACGGCTTACGCGTCAAATGATTTTCGGAACCATTGACGAAATGGTGACGACATGGGTAATGAATGAGCAAAAATATGATCTTGTCGCATTAGCAAGACCGGTTCATCAGTTGTTAACGAAAGGTTGTTGTGTATAAACAACAACCTTCCGGATATATACGAAGGAGGGGGAACATGTTTTCCGTTCAACAAGAGGGGTATGTGACAATTTTGACGCTTCATCGTCCGCCAGCCAATGCCTTAGCCTCTTCTGTTTTGAAAGAGCTTTCAGAACGGCTTGATACACTAAAAGAAGATGATCAAGTGCGTGTCATTGTTCTTCATGGGGAAGGAAGATTTTTTTCAGCTGGTGCGGATATTAAAGAATTTACAGCGATTGATGCGAGCGAACAAGCGGCTGAACTCGCTCGTGCAGGGCAACAAGTGATGGAGAAAATTGAACAGTTTCCGAAACCGATTATTGCGGCCATTCACGGTGCCGCACTCGGTGGAGGTTTAGAGTTGGCGATGAGTTGCCATCTGCGCATCGTATCTGAAACTGCTAAACTTGGTTTGCCAGAACTACAGCTTGGCATTATTCCTGGATTTGCAGGTACGCAGCGTTTGTTGCGCCACGTCGGTATGGCAAAAGCGTTAGAAATGATGTGGACAAGCGAACCGATAACAGGAGTAGAAGCTGTTCAATGGGGGCTAGCAAATCAAGCGGTGCCAGAAGAACAGTTGCTTCATACAGCAAAGCAACTTGCACAAAAAATTGCTCAAAAGAGCCCGATTTCTGTTCAAGCGGTATTGCAGCTTGTTAATGAGGCAAGAACAAAAATGTTCCACGAATGTGTGGAAAAAGAGGCGCAACTTTTTGGGCAAGTATTTGTCACGGAAGATGCGAAAGAAGGTATTTCTGCATTTATTGAAAAACGGACACCACAGTTCCGAGGAAAATAAGAGGGGGAGAGAAGCATGAATATTTTCGTATTAATGAAACGTACATTTGATACGGAAGAAAAAATTGTGATTCAAAATGGGAAAGTAAGTGAAGAAGGTGCGGAATTTATCATTAATCCGTACGATGAATATGCGATTGAAGAAGCGATTCAAGTGCGCGATCAACACGGTGGAGAAGTGACAGTTGTCACCGTCGGGAACGAAGATGCGGAAAAAGAGCTTCGCACAGCGCTTGCGATGGGGGCCGATAAAGCGGTGCTCATTAACATTGAAGACGATGTAGAAAACCGCGATCAATATACAACGGCAAAAGTGCTTGCGGAGTATTTAAAAGATAAAGAAGCCGATTTAATTTTAGCAGGGAACGTAGCGATTGACGGTGGTTCAGGTCAAGTCGGCCCACGCGTTGCTGAATTGTTAGGCATTCCTTACGTAACGACAATTACGAAACTAGAAATTGATGGAACAAATGTGAAAGTGGTGCGCGATGTTGAAGGGGACGAAGAAGTGATTGAAACATCGTTACCGTTATTAGTGACGGCGCAACAAGGTTTAAATGAACCGCGTTATCCGTCATTGCCGGGCATTATGAAAGCGAAAAAGAAACCGCTTGAGGAATTAGAGCTTGATGATTTGGATTTGGAAGAAGAAGATGTCGAAGCGAAAACGAAAACGATTGAAATCTTTTTACCATCGAAAAAAGAAGCGGGGAAAATTTTACAAGGTGACATTTCGGAGCAAGTAAAAGAACTCGTTTCACTTCTTCATACGGAAGCAAAAGTCATTTAATAGGGGGATGGGGATTATGGCAAGAAAAGTGTTAACATTAGCTGAAGTGCGCGATGGAGCGTTGCGCAACGTATCGTTTGAAGCAATTGCTGCGGCAAAAACGATCGCGGAAGGCGGAGAGGTTGTTTCTGTCGTTGTCGGAGCGAGCGTTCGCTCATTAGCGAATGAGCTCATTGCTTACGGTGCAGACCGTGTCATTGTTGTCGAGCATGAAAAATTAGCGGCTTATACACCAGACGGTTATGCTCAAGCGTTGCAAGCGGTTGTCGAGCAAGAGAAGCCAGAAGGAATTGTATTCGGACATACAGCGCTTGGAAAAGATTTATCGCCAAAACTTGCTGCAAAATGGCAGTCTGGTCTCGTGTCCGACGTTGTTGCTGTTGAAGAAACGGGAGGAAATATCGTTTTTACGAGACCAATTTATTCGGGTAAAGCGTTTGAAAAGAAAATTGTTACAGATGGTTTCATGTTTGTTACCGTTCGTCCGAACAACATCGCTCCACTTGAAAAAGATGAGAGTCGTACAGGTGCGATCGTTGACGTGCAAGTAGATATAAAGGATTTACGCACAATCGTTCGTGACGTTGTGCGAAAAACAGCAGAAGGTGTCGATTTATCTGAAGCGAAGGTGATTGTTGCTGGAGGACGTGGCGTCAAAAGTGCCGAAGGATTCGAGCCATTGAAAGAGTTAGCGAACTTGCTTGGCGGTGCGGTTGGGGCATCGCGTGGGGCGTGCGATGCAGGATATTGCGACTATTCTCTTCAAATCGGTCAAACGGGAAAAGTCGTTACACCAGATTTATATATTGCATGCGGCATTTCTGGTGCTATCCAACATTTAGCAGGCATGTCTAACTCGAAAGTGATCGTAGCGATTAATAAAGATCCAGAAGCGAACATTTTCAAAGTAGCAGACTACGGCATCGTTGGTGACTTATTTGAAGTCGTTCCGCTTTTAATTGAGGAGTTTAAAAAATTAAAAGTACATTCGTAAGGCAGAGCATGATGCTTTGCCTTTTCTTTTCAGCATATTTTTTAACGACAAGGAAATAGTAGAAGCGAAGCAAAAGATTGGCGTAATGAATACGTTCAATGGTATACTATGTGCATGGAACTGAAATGCTTAAGGAGGAATGAAACATGGCAATTGTAAATGCAACAGATCAAACGTTTGTAAATGAAGTAAAAGAAGGAGTTGTGCTCGTTGACTTTTGGGCACCTTGGTGCGGACCTTGCAAAATGATTGCACCTGTATTAGAAGAAGTTGATCGCGAGCTTGGCGGCAAAGTGAAGGTTGTGAAAGTAAACGTCGATGACAACCCAGAAACAGCTGGAAAATTTGGCGTTATGAGCATCCCAACGTTGTTTGTCTTTAAAAATGGTGAAGTTGTCGACAAAACAGTTGGTTTCCAGCCAAAAGAAGCGCTTGTTGGTCTTTTAAGCAAACATTTATAATCGACATGCCTCGGAGAAACCCGAGGTATTTTTTTTGAAATTTTATATTGACATTGAAAATCGTTCTCTACTATAATGATAACGGTTAATGAAAATCGTTATCAAAAAAGGGGGATACATACGAAATGAAAAAACGTCAATTAAAAGCTGTATTTGCCATGTTTTTATTAGCAGGTGGAGTGCTTGCAGGTTGCGGCCAACAAAAAACGGAAACGACAGAGAAGAAGGAAGAAACAAAAGTAGAGGAAAAACAAGAAGAGCAACAACAAGCTGAACCTGAGCAAGCAGAAGAGCAAGTAAACGTTCAAGCGTTCATTGATGCTTATAAAGCGATCAAAGCAGAAACAGAAAAAGCGAAAGAAGGACAACCAGTTGATTGGAGCCTTGTGGAAAAAACATATACAGAGCAACTACAAAAGCCAATTAACGAACTAGATGGTACATTTGCCCAAACGATTGAAGCAGCGATTCAAGGTGGAAAAAGCGGAGAGCTAAACGTACATCCAGCGCGCCAAATTGTAGATAAAGTGACGCAGTCGTATTTTTATCAGTTGCAAAAGAAATTGCAAAAAGACGTTGTAGCTGCACTTGAAGCTGGCGACCAACAAAAAGCGACAACATTGTTCGAACAAATTAAGTTGCTAGCAGCGGAAATTTTCGTTCCAACAGCGATGAAACGTGATGAATATTATCAATTAACAGGAGAATCTAGCCTTGAGCAAAGCATTAACGCTGGTTTAGCTGCGCAAGAAGAAGCGTTAAAAGCAAATAACGTAGATGATTTTAAAGTGTACATTCAGTTAACGGATAAATCGATCTATCGCAGCTTCTATTTAGCATCAAAATCATATGCTGAAAAAATTGAAGCAGGTGTGAAAGAAGGTAAAGCAGAAGATGAGCTAAAAGGTCAACAAGCAGAAGCGTGGGGCTTTTTACAAGCGATCAAAGGCTCTTTAGCTGAAGGAGATGAAGCTGCAACAACTCGTTTAGATGAGATTTTATCATTGAATAATGATTACAAAAACATTAAAGCAGAAGAAGTAAGCGCATTATATGCAAAAGCGTTGTTTGGCAAAATGAAAGGCTATCATGAAAAAGCATCGGCACAGTTAGACGAAAATAACGTTGTCGAAGCGAAAGCAAAAGCGTTAGAAGGAAACATGTTCTTAAAGGCGATCGAATTAGATGTGAAAGCAAAATTAGGTGAGCAAAAGGCTGCAGACGTGTTTGCTACTGCAGAAAAATGGTATAACGCCATTGCTGAAAACAAAAAAGATGAAGCTGCTCAACATAGCAAAGCTGTGCTTGATGCTGTCAGTGCGATCATTCAATAAAAAAGAGCCGCGCATAACACGCGGCTTTTTTATTATGATACAATAGTAGCGCATAAACGATGAGGGAGTCAGATAAATGGCAAAAGTATGTATCACAGGTGGAGCAGGATTTATTGGTAGTCATCTAGGAAAAAAAATGCTTGAACTTGGACATGAACTTGTTGTGATCGACAACTTCCAGCCATATTACTCAACATATCGGAAACAGCGTCAGCTTCAACAAATAAAAGACGTCGGTTTTTTTCACTTTTACGATGTAGATATTTTGCAAGCGGATGTTTTAAAACAAATTTTTTTACATCACCGCCCTAATGTTGTGTTTCATTTAGCAGCGTTACCTGGCGTACAGCCATCATTAACGGAGCCGCTTGCGTATATTGACTACGATGTGAAAGCGACAGTAAACGTATTGCAAGCAGCAGGGGAGGCGGAGGTTGAGCATGTGTTGTTCGCCTCTTCTTCTTCTGTGTACGGCGATCAAGCGTTTCAGCCATTAAAAGAAGATATGGCGAATGGACAAGTCGTTTCCCCGTATGCAGCGGCAAAATATAGTGCGGAATCGTTTTGCCATGCATATGCGCATATATACGGTTACACGATGACGATTTTTCGTTATTTTACTGTATACGGACCGTGGGGGCGGCCGGATATGGCCATTAGCAAATTTATTCGTCAATTGTTGCGCGACGAGCCGATTACCGTTTACGGTGAACATACCGCTCGCGATTATACGTTTATTGATGACATTGTTGATGGAATGATTCGAGCGCTAGATCGGAAAGGGGCAAGTGATGTGTTTAACCTTGGGGCTGGTCAACCGGTGACGATGAAGCAGTTGCTTGCAGAGTTCCAAGCTCATTTTCCACATATGCGCATTCATTACGAACCTTCTCGGCTTGGCGATGTTGTCGCTACATGGGCGGATATTACGAAAGCGAAAGAACAGCTCGGATATGAGCCGCGCGTATCGTTACGAGAAGGATTAGCAAAGACGATTGAATGGGCGAAGCAATATGAAAAATAAACAAATCAACATCGTGATACGGCTCATTAGCTTTCTGTTTATTGCAATGTTTATATGGATGACTGTTCAACATTTTAATGCCCAACTGTTGTTCGATCTTATGCACACGCTTGTTTCGCAACCGTGGCATGCAAGTTATATGTTCATCATGTATGGGCTTGCCTTTGTTTTGCGTGCAATGGCATGGAAATGGTATTTGCCTCAGGCTCGTTTTCAAACGTGTATCGATGGGTTATTTGCTAGTTTATTTATCAATCACATTTTTCCGATTAAAATTGGCGATGCTGCTCGCATTGGCATATGCGCAAGGCGAGATCGCATCTCGTTTGCGATTGTTGCCGAGTCTGTCATTGTATTACGCCTTCTCGATTTGCTTGTTTTATTTTTCTTTGCTTTTTTTGGTGCAGTCGTTTATATGCACACCGTTATTCGTTCCGCCGTTATTTTTCCCCTCGTTTTCGGCGGTATCGTTATGTTGTTTTTCGTCCTTCGACGCATCGACTTGTCATGGCTACAAAAACATAAACAACATTGGAACATGATATGGAAAAGCCGTCGCTTTGTGCCGATTGTTGTTGCTGTTGTTTTCAGTTGGATATGTGAAGCTGTCGTTTTGTTTGAAATGGCGAAAATGGTTGCCTTTCCACTTTCATTTGCTCAATCGTTATGGGTAAATAGTATGACCGTTGGAGGACAAATATTTCAAATGACTCCTGGAGGATTAGCTACGTATGAAGCCGTTATGGCATTTGCGTTAACGCGCATTCATCCGTATTGGGAACAAGCATACGCCCTTGCGTTAGTGACCCATTTGTTTAAATTTTTATTTTCTTATGTCGTCGGACTATATGTATGGTTTCGCATCCCGACATTATGGACATTCGTTCGAAAGGAGGACGCAGCGTGAAAAAAGCATCGAAGTTTGAAAAAATAGCGGCAAGATGTTGGAACTTATTAAATGAAGGAAAACCATTTACTCCAATTTTTGTCATCGGAACGATCGTTCTTTTTCATTTATTTGATGGTATGACGTTGGAAGAAGGGGAAAAGTTATTTCGTAGCTTTTTACTCACCATCCCCCTTTTCGTTTTGTACTACGTATATGACTATCCGTTATTTTTACGTAACTATTTATGGGTTCCGTACGTCATGTTTTTAATGATTTGGTCTTTCGTTCCAACGAGCTTACTTTTGCTTGCTGTCAGTCTCTACTTCTTTTTTACCGTTTTCTTTTGGGGAACGTTATATTATCATTTACGCATTGGAACAACGTGGTTGAACTTCACTCGCTTTTGGAAACTCGTATTAAAAAATAGCGACTCTACAAGCGGAAATGCACAAGAACAATTACCGAAAGTGTTGCTTCTTCTTTCTATGTGGGAATACGGGATGCAACATGATGTACATGTTCCGTCATTCATTGCTTTTTACGCATTTGTTTTCATATGGTCGTTTGTTTTGCATCGCTATTTATTTGACTGGAAACCGAAAGTCATCGATCAGTACACGAACAATGTGCCGACAAATGATAAGCCGTTGAGTGATCGCGTCATCGTCCTCGTGATTGATGGGATGAGAAAAGATCGTTTTGAACAAGCAAACGCTCCATTTTTAAAATCGCTCCGTGCCAACGGAACAGATTTTACACAAATGGAAACAGTATATCCTGCTCGGACGGTCGTTTGTTTTACGTCGATGCTTACAGGAACGTATCCGTTTGAGCACGGTATTCGTTCAAATATGGTATGGAAGTTAGGCATTCGAGTAGAAAGTATTTTTGATTCACTTCGAAAAGCAGGGAAAAAAGGAAAAGTGCTCGGTATCGCTCATCTTGTCGATTCCCTAGGAAATGATGTCGAAACAGTGACAGCTGTCATGCATAACGATGTGGCAGACCGTAACATTATGGAGCGAGCGAAACAAATCATGGCCGAACAAGATTTAGATTTATTTGTTGTTCAATTTATTGGAACGGATCAAACCGGTCATAGTCGCGGTGTACATTATGATGAGTATGTGCAAAAAATTGAAGAAGTTGATCGGCTCATTCAACAATTTGTTGAATGGTTGCATGAGCAAGGGAAAATGGACAACACGACGCTCATCGTTTGTGCCGATCATGGACAAGCAGATGGCATTGGTGGACACGGCCATTTAGACGAAGGAGAACGATATGTCCCATTTTTCATGTACGGTCCGATGATTGAAAAAGGAAAGCGCATTGACGAAAAACATAGCCTCGTTTCCCTTGCTCCAACGATTGCTTATTTGTTAGGAGCTCCATATCCGAGCCATAGCCGTGGCCCTGTGTTAGTCGAAGCGCTGAAGAAAGAGGGAAGATGATGAAAGTCGTTGTATTTTTGCCTGCACATAACGAGGAAGAAGCGATTGGAGAAGTCATTCGTCGCATTCCGAGACATATTGGATCGAATATAGAAGTGCATGTACTAGTTGTTGACGACGGCTCAACGGATCGTACGGTTGACGTCGCTAAGCAGGCGGGAGCTGATTTCATTTATCGACACGAACGAAATCGTGGGTTAGGGGCAGCTGTACGTACCGGTTTACAACAATGCATCGAACTTGAAGCCGACATCGGTGTCATGATTGATGCAGATAATGAATATCCACCAGAGCAAATCCCAGATCTCATCATGCCTATTTTATGTGGAGAAGCGGATTATACGATGGGTTCTCGCTTTTTAGGAACGATTCATGGGATGAAATGGCATCGCCGCATCGGAAATTATATGTTTACGTTGCTTCAATCCATTTTATTAAAAACATGGATTTACGATGGTCAATCAGGCATGCGGGCTTTTTCACGTGAGGCGATGGAAGAAGCGGAAATTATTCATGATTACAACTACGCTCAAGTATTGACGTTAAATTTAGTTCGCAAAGGATTCCGCTTAAAAGAAGTGCCGATTGTATATCAAGTGAGGACAACAGGTCAGTCGTTTATTAAGTTTACAGCTTACTTAAAACACGTTCTTCCTGCGATCGTGAAAGAAATGTGCCGTCCGGTAAAACGAAAGTATATGCGCTCTGTTCAACAACGCTAGAGAGAGATTCTCTAGCATTTTTTCTTGACAACAATCATGATAATTATTATCATTATCATCGAAGGAGGAGATCGGAGTGAAAAAGTTTTTATTTTTTTGTTTATCAATGATATTAATTTTTACTTCAGCCCCTATGTCTTCGTTCGCTTACTCATACGGTGATCCGAACGAAGAAGCGGTTGCTGAAGCGTATAAAGAGATGGTCGCGAAAGCGCAAGAGGGAAAGTTCGATGAAGTGAAGGCAATTTATGAAACGGTGCAAAAAGAAATTGATATGCATATGGGTCCAGAACCGTCTGCGATTATTTTAGAGGCGATTGAAAATAAAGATGAGGATACGATCGTTTCAGCAATGCAAAAAGTGCTTGTGTTAAACGTTGCGCGCCGTTTAGCAAATGTAGAAAAGAATTTCGATAATTACGATACGAGCAAACGTTTATTAGCGAAAGCATTTGCTACATATAAAGCTCTTTCCCCGATTGTACAACAAAACGATGCCGAGTTAGATGAAAAATTAAAACAACAGTTCGATGTTGCCCTTCAATCGCTCGGAAATCCGGGATTGTTTGGAGTAGGAAAGAAAGAATCGAACATCAATCAATTTAAAGAAAGCAAGCAAACGATTTTGAAAGCGTTGCAAGATCAATTTGAATTAGAAAATATTGAAACGGGTCATTTTACTGAAGAGGATTTAGATCGATTAGCAGCGGCAAAAAAGACGGAATGGACGGATTTGTCGGATGTGAAAAACTGGATTCCGATTATTGCTATTATCGCTGTTATTGTTGCGGTTGTCGTGTATGCCGCGAGAAAACGGAAGTAAAGAAAGGGGGCGCGTGCGTTGGAAGTTCAAGCACTGCTCATTACGTTTCGTGAAGCGTTAGAAGCGCTATTAATTGTTGGAATTATTACATCGTATTTGAAGCGCATTGATCAATCACGTTATGTGAAATATGTTTGGCTTGGCGCAGGGCTAGCTGTGTTTGCAAGCGCGATTGTCGCATTATTATTCCAAGTCGTGCTTACTGGTTTTTCCACGATGGCAAGCGAAATATATTTAAAGGTGAGCATCATCTTCATTTCTTCCATCTTGCTGACGCAAATGGTATTTTGGATGGCAGAGCATAGCAAAGATATAAAAAGTAGTATGGAAGGAAAAATGAGTAAATACGTGTCTAAAGGCGATGTATTTGGCATGGTGATGCATTCGTTTTTAGTTGTATTGCGAGAAGGAGTGGAGACGGTCTTTTTCTTCGCTGCCATTACAGGTGGAAACATCGGGGCGGCGGTGCAAGGATGGGGCGCCATTACTGGTTTAACGATCGCTGCTGTTGTCAGTTACATGTTCTTTAAAGGAACGATGCGCGTACCATTAAAAACGTTTTTTAAAGTCACAGGTGCATTTATTATTTTGATTGCAGCTGGATTGCTTGTACAAGGCATTTCAATGTTGCAAGATTTAAAAATAATCGGTAGCGTCATGCCGCACGTTTACGATATTACATGGTTTATGCCGGAACATCCAATTGATCACGAACATTTCGTGCGCGATACAGGACAAGAACCGATTCTTTCTGGCGACGTCGGTATTTTCTTCAAGGCGTTATTCGGTTATTCATCGATGCCATCGCTTGAAGAAGTGTTAGCATATATTGGTTATTTCGTCGTCATTTATTTACTTGTGAAAACACGTTATGGTGCGAAAGAAGAAAAAAACGAAAAAAATGAGAAGGTGCTTGAACAACAAGTGATGTAAAGTACAAGGGGAGCCTTGTACTTTTTTACTTAGGAGGGTTTATTGTGCGAATCGTTTCAATCATCGTGCTGTTTACCGTATGCGTATCGTATTTCGTCTATGCCAGCCCGTTTGCAGCAACGTGGGATGAAGTGGACTTTGCCCTCGCGCTTGATCGATACGATTTACTTGCGATGCAACCACATTTTCCAGGATACCCGTATTTTATTTTTGGTGGCATGCTTATTCATTCGTTTGTTCACAATGCTGCCAAAGCGCTTGCGATTTGGAACGGATTACTCATGATGAGTGCGACAATTCCTATTTATTTGCTTGCCAAAGCATACGTGGAAAAAAAGTATGCGCTCTTCATGACAGCACTCGTCCAATCGCTTAGCTATGTCATGTTAATTGTTTCACAACCGATGTCGGAGGGGAGTGCTCTCGCTCTTTTATGGTGGTATGTGTGGAGTTTAGAACGGGCGCTTCGCTCGGACCGTGTTCACGTGCAATGGCTACCGTTATTATTATTTAGCATCATGCTTGGTATTCGATTATCATACATTCCTTTTGGCGTTGGTATATTATATGTTTGGTGGAAGCGGAGGTATCGTTTAAAACAGCTTCTGTTATACAGTTTGGCAGCGGTTGCGTTTCAATTCATTTGGATCAGTGCAGTGGCTGCAACAGAAGGAGAAGGTTTTTGGCAGCTTGCATTTTCGTTTGTAACAGGGCATTTTACACAATGGGGAGGAACGGTTTCAACGGATGAAGCGCCGTTTTGGCAGCGAGTATATATGCTTATTTTTTATAATATCATTTGGACAGGCATGGCAAAGCAGTCTGTATGGCTACTTAGTTGTTTTGTTATTTTGTTCTTGATGACGTGGAAGCATATATTTCTTCCGAATTTATATCGTTTGCTTTTATTGACGTATTTTCTTTGGGCGCTATTTGCGCAAAATATTGAAAAGCCAAGGCATATATTGCCGATTGTCATCATCGTTTCATTCTTTTTGTTCACAAGTGCCCTTCAGTCGACATCGCGCCTTCGCCTGACGGTTATGCTCGCTTTACTCGTTTCTCAAACGGTAATCGGCATCCAAGGGGTAAACCATCAAGCGACACAGTTGCCAGCGACGTATCAGTTGGCGTATGATTTTGAACAGAAAGAACAACCGCTTATTTTATTTACGTGGGAAGAGACGCGTGTTCTTGAGTATTTATGTGTTTCTTTTCCTCATGAACGTGTGTTTTCATTTCATGTTTTTCAACGTGACAAAGCCGCATTTTCACATGCGAAAGTGTATGTGACTGATCATGTCGTCAAAGGGTTTCAAGCGCAAGGGATAGACGTTCGTCCATATATTCGCCCGATTCGGACGTATGAATCGAGCTTATTATCTGATCCTGTATATGGGCGCATCACAGTATATGAATGGCGAGAGGAGGAAGAACGTGAATGAGCGATTAAAAGAAAAGTTAGCGATTTTGCCCGATCAGCCGGGCTGCTATTTAATGAAAGATGCACACGGAACAGTCATTTACGTTGGAAAAGCGAAAGTGTTGAAAAATCGTGTTCGATCTTATTTTACAGGCACACATGACGGAAAAACACTTCGCTTAGTGAATGAAATTGCTGATTTTGAATATATCGTGACATCTTCCGATTTAGAAGCGCTCATTTTAGAAATGAACTTAATAAAAAAATACGATCCGAAATATAACGTCATGTTAAAAGATGATAAAAGCTATCCCTTTATTAAAATTACTGGGGAAACGCATCCGCGTCTGATCATTACGCGTACGGTGAAAAAAGATAAAGGGAAATATTTCGGCCCGTATCCAAACGCCCAAGCGGCACATGAAACGAAAAAATTGCTCGATCGTTTATATCCGTTAAGAAAATGTGAGAAGATGCCGAAAAAAGTTTGTTTATATTATCATATGGGACAATGTTTAGGACCGTGTGAATATCACGTATCGGAAGAAGAAAATAAACAAATTGTTGAACAAATTACGCGCTTTTTAAACGGCGGCTATAAAGAAGTCAAAGAGACATTGACAGAAAAGATGATGGAAGCGGCGGAACAGTTACAGTTTGAGCGGGCGAAAGAATACCGCGACCAAATTTCGCATATCGAAACATTAATGGAAAAACAAAAAATGATTTTACACGATTTCGTTGACCGCGACATTTTTGGATATGCGTACGATAAAGGATGGATGTGCGTACAAGTATTTTTTATTCGACAAGGGAAGCTCATCGAACGAAACGTGTCGATGTTTCCGCTGTACCAAGAGCCGGAAGAAGAATTTTTAACGTTTTTAGGTCAATTTTACAGTAAACATTATCATTTAAAGCCACGCGAAGTTGTATTGCCACGAGAAATCGATGGAGAAATGGCGGCGAAATTGCTCGATGTGAACGTTACACAGCCGAAAAGCGGCAAAAAGAAAGAACTCGTCGACTTAGCTTGTAAAAATGCGCACATTGCGCTGCAAGAAAAGTTCTTTTTAATTGAACGTGACGAAGAACGAACGATTCGCGCGGTTGAACGGCTAGGTGAAGCGCTCGGGATTCCGACACCTCATCGGATTGAGGCGTTTGACAATTCAAACATTCAAGGAACAGACGCTGTTGCCGCCATGGTCGTATTTATTGACGGAAAGCCGGAAAAAAAAGAATATCGTAAATATAAAATAAAAACGGTGCAAGGGGCAGATGATTACGAGTCGATGCGCGAAGTCATTCGCCGACGCTATACTCGTGTATTACGCGAACGTTTACCGCTCCCTCATCTCATTGTTGTCGATGGAGGAAAAGGGCAAATACAAGCCGCAAAAGAAGTGTTGGAATGCGAACTTGGGTTATCAATTCCGATCGCTGGGTTAGTGAAAGACGAGAAACATCGGACATCCCATTTCCTTTTTGGTGATCCACCGAGCATCGTTTCATTAGAGAAAAATAGTCAAGAGTTTTATTTGCTGCAGCGCATTCAAGAAGAAGTGCACCGATTTGCGATTACATTTCATCGGCAAGTTCGTTCAAAATCTGCGTTTCATTCCATTCTCGATCAAATTCCGGGAGTTGGTGCAAAAAGAAAACAAGCGCTATTGCAACATTTCGGATCGATTAAAAAAATGAAAGAGGCAACGGTTGAACAGCTTCAAGAAGCGAACATTCCAAAACATGTGGCACAAAAAATTTACGAAACGCTTCAAACGTACGAAAGCTGACCGTCATCGGTCAGCTTCATCTTTTCGGTCCCATTTGACTGTGAATAAAACGGTTTTAGCGCGCCGCTTTTGCTGTTCAAACGCTTCTGTGACATATCCTTTTTGCTGTTCAAACTGTTGGGCAAGAAAGCCCGCCTCAAGTTGAAATGTGCACTCTTCACTATAATCGAACCGCATCGCAACGAGCGGTCCTTCTAATCGAAGTTCACATTGATCTTTTTTCTCTTCAAGCAACGATAAATTTCCCCAACCCGCTTGTTCAAAAAAAGCAATGACATCATCGATTGTAGCTAGCGGGTATTTTCTCGCTAAATCTTTTCCTGCCCAATACAAAATAAATGGCGTTTCTTTTCCGAACAAATTTGGCAACAATTCTTGCCGAAATAAAAAGTCGCTAAAAGCAGAAATATTCATTTGTTTCCACTGTTCATGCCCGCTCACGTTCAATTCCCCTCTCTATTTTTTCATTATAGCGCACAACAACATGAAAAACAGTATTGACTTTTCTTTTATTTCGGACTTCACTAGAAGTATAGTTGTTTTAAAATTTTAAATGATTGAACATTTCGTGAACACCTTTTCTTGACGCTCCTACATTCTGGGAGTACAATGAATGTGACAATGATCAATGGAAATGGAAGTGTTTACACTTCTATTGTTCATTGTCTAGTAGATGCGGATGGGAGCTCATAGAAAAGGAAGATGACAATTTCAAGGGGGGTTATGTATGGCACAAAATCGAGAGTTTTTTTATCGTCGACTCCATTCATTGCTCGGAGTCATTCCAGTCGGGCTGTTTTTAACACAGCATTTAGTTGTTAACCATTTTGCAACAAGAGGAGCAGACGCATTTAACAAGGCGGCCGCTTTTATGGAGCAGCTACCGTTTCGTTACTTTTTAGAAATTTTCGTTATTTTTCTTCCGCTATTATTTCATGCCATCTATGGGCTATATATCGCATTTACGGCACAAAACAATGTCAGTCGTTACGGATATTTTCGTAACTGGATGTTTATGTTGCAACGCTTAACGGGGATTATTACGCTCATTTTCGTCGTCTGGCACGTATGGGAAACGCGCGTTCAAGCTGCATTTGGTGCGGAAGTGAACTATGATATGATGGCGAACATCGTTGCGAACCCGTTTATGCTTGCATTTTATATTGTTGGAATCGTTTCTGCGGTATTTCACTTTGCAAATGGGCTATGGTCGTTTTTTGTTAGCTGGGGTATTACAGTGACTCCTCGTTCACAACAAATTTCTACATACGTGACAATGGGGATTTTTGTCGCGCTTTCGATCGTTGGTATACGCGCGATTTTAGCATTCGTTTAATCCACAACATTGAAGGAGTGAGGAGACATGAGTAAAGGAAAAATTATCGTTGTTGGTGGGGGTCTTGCCGGCTTAATGGCAACAATTAAAATTGCCGAAGCAGGCGTAAAAGTAGATTTATTTTCATTAGTTCCTGTGAAGCGGTCTCACTCTGTTTGTGCACAAGGTGGCATTAACGGTGCGGTCAATACAAAAGGAGAAGGGGACTCTCCGTGGGAACACTTCGATGATACAGTATATGGTGGGGACTTTTTAGCGGATCAACCTCCAGTAAAAGCGATGTGTGAAGCGGCCCCAGGCATTATTCATTTGCTTGATCGCATGGGTGTCATGTTCAACCGTACGCCAGAGGGATTGCTTGATTTCCGTCGCTTTGGTGGAACGCAGCATCACCGTACTGCATATGCAGGGGCAACGACAGGACAGCAGCTTCTTTACGCGCTTGATGAACAAGTGCGCCGTCACGAAGTCGCTGGTTTAGTGACAAAATATGAAAGTTGGGAGTTTTTAGGTGCTGTTTTAGATGATGAACAAGTATGTCGCGGAATTGTCGCACAAAACTTGACAACGATGGAGATTAAAGCGTTCCCAGCAGATGCGGTCATCATGGCAACAGGTGGTCCAGGGATTATTTTTGGGAAGTCAACAAACTCCATCATTAATACCGGTTCAGCAGCATCGATCGTATATCAACAAGGTGCATATTATGCAAACGGAGAGTTTATCCAAATTCATCCGACAGCTATTCCGGGCGATGATAAGCTTCGTTTAATGAGTGAATCAGCGCGTGGAGAAGGCGGACGAGTTTGGACGTATAAAGACGGAAAACCGTGGTATTTCTTAGAAGAAAAATATCCGGCTTACGGAAACCTCGTTCCACGCGATATTGCGACGCGTGAAATTTTCCATGTGTGTGTCGACTTAAAGCTCGGTATTAACGGCGAAAACATGGTTTATTTAGATTTATCGCATAAAGATCCGAAAGAGCTTGATATTAAGTTAGGTGGCATTATTGAAATTTATGAAAAGTTCATGGGTGAAGATCCAAGAAAAGTACCGATGAAAATATTCCCAGCTGTCCACTATTCAATGGGTGGATTATGGGTTGATTATGATCAAATGACAAACATTAAAGGATTGTTTGCGGCAGGCGAGTGCGACTATTCGATGCACGGCGCTAACCGTCTCGGTGCGAACTCGTTATTATCTGCGATTTATGGTGGAATGGTAGCTGGTCCAAAAGCAGTTGAATATATGAAAGGGCTTGAAAAATCAGCAGATGCAATGCCTTCTTCGTTATATGAACGCTATTTAAAACAAGAACAAGAAAAATGGGCGCAAATTATGGCGATGGACGGCACAGAAAACGCCTACGTCTTGCATAAAGAGCTTGGTGAATGGATGACAGATAACGTCACAGTCGTTCGTTATAATGATAAACTATTAAAAACAGATGAAAAAATTCAAGAATTGCTTGAGCGTTATAAGAACATTAACATTAACGATACAGCGAAATGGAGCAACCAAGGTGCGTCGTTCACACGTCAGCTTTACAACATGTTGCAGCTAGCTCGCGTCATCACGCTTGGCGCTTACAACCGTAACGAAAGCCGTGGAGCGCACTATAAACCAGAGTTTCCTGAGCGAAACGATGAAGAATGGTTAAAAACAACGATGGCAAGCTTCACGCCAGACGGGCCATCATTCCACTATCGCGAAGTGGATACATCACTCATTAAACCGCGCAAGCGCGACTATACGAAAAAGAAAGGGGAAGTGAAATCATGAGCGAAAATAAAACGATTCGGATTATTGTCACAAGACAAGACCGTCCGGATACAGCCCCTTACGAAGAAGAGTTTGTCATTCCGTATCGTCCGAATATGAACATTATTTCGGCGCTCATGGAAATTCGGCGCAATCCGGTCAATGCGAAAGGGGAAAAAACGACGCCTGTTGCTTGGGAAATGAACTGTTTAGAAGAAGTGTGTGGCGCTTGTTCGATGGTGATTAACGGCAAGCCGCGTCAATCGTGTACGGCGCTTGTTGATCAGCTTGAACAGCCTATTCGTTTAGAACCGATGCGCACGTTCCCTGTCATTCGCGACTTGCAAGTCGACCGTAGCCGCATGTTTGATTCGTTGAAAAAAGTAAAAGCATGGATTCCAATCGATGGAACGTACGACTTAGGTCCAGGACCGCGCATGCCAGAGCGCAAACGGCAATGGGCGTATGAGCTATCTAAATGTATGACGTGCGGTGTATGTTTAGAAGCTTGTCCGAACGTGAATAGTAAATCAAACTTTATCGGTCCAGCACCGCTTTCGCAAGTGCGTTTATTTAATGCTCACCCAACAGGAGCAATGCATAAAGCGGAGCGTCTTGAAGCGATTATGGGTGATGGTGGATTAGCGAACTGCGGAAATTCACAAAACTGCGTGCAATCTTGCCCGAAAGGCATTCCGCTCACAACGTCTATTGCGGCATTGAACCGCGCAGCAACGATTCAAATGTTCCGCAATTTCTTCGGTAGCGATGAAGTGTAACAAAAAGGTCGGCTCTTAAAGAGTCGGCCTTATGTTTCATATATAGGGGGGAGAAATTTGAAAATATCTTATATTGATGACGTGAAAGAATGGGAGCAGCGCTTTTCCTTTTTTCATCCGGTGCGCGTCCGCTTTTCTGAAACGGATATGTTTGGACATTTAAACAATACAGTGCCTTTCGTATATTTTGAAGAAGCGCGCATCGCGTTTTTTGAGCATCTCGGTTTTATGGGTGACTGGGTTGGAAAAGAACAAGATGCCATTCCAGTCGTCGCCAACTTACAATGTGATTTTTTACAACAAGTATACTTTGGTGAGCAGCTAAAAATCGGGGTGAAGGTTGCTCATATTGGGAATTCTTCTGTTGATTTACATTATGTTGGAAAAAAACAAAATGGAGCAATCGCATTTACAGGTCGTGGGACGATGGTTCAAATGTCGAAAACGACAGGTAAAGGGGTGCCTTGGGACGAAAGCGCCCGTGCGCGATTAATAGAAAACATGTAACCGTTCAACCCTTTCTTGCATACGATATGTTGACTAAATATATACCCATCCGTTTAGGTCTGGTAAAAGCAAGGAGGGTTATCCAATTGAATCAGAAGCCGCTGCTCACAAAAAGGGAACGGGAAGTATTTGAACTGTTGCTGCAAGACAAAACAACGAAAGAAATTGCTAGTGAACTATTCATTAGCGAAAAAACAGTTCGCAACCACATTTCGAATGCGATGCAAAAGCTTGGGGTAAAGGGGCGCTCACAAGCTGTTGTTGAATTGCTTCGAATGGGAGAACTTGAACTATAAAGAGAACCGGCTCGCCTTTTTAGTTTAGGCAAGCCGGTTTTCTATTGATTTGATGTGTGTTATAATGAAAGATGTTTTGTCATACATCAACAAAGAATGAGGCGAATACATTGGAAAGACCAATTGGAGTGATTGATTCGGGTGTTGGTGGATTAACGGTTGCGCGTGAAATCATGCGCCAGCTACCAAAAGAACAAATTGTATATTTAGGAGATACGGCACGTTGTCCGTACGGTCCGAGACCACGAGAAGAAATTCGACAGTTTACGTGGGAAATGACCGATTATTTGCTCCGCTACGACATCAAAATGCTTGTGATCGCCTGTAATACAGCAACGGCGGTTGTGCTTGAGGAAATTCGGGATGCGCTTCATATTCCTGTCATTGGCGTCGTCCATCCCGGCGCTCGCACCGCGTTAAAAATGACGAAAAATTATCATATCGGCGTCATTGGTACGATCGGGACAGTACAGAGCGGAGCATACGAACAGGCATTAAAGTCAATTAATAGCGATGTAAACGTGGAGAGTTTAGCGTGCCCGAAATTCGTCCCCTTAGTTGAAAGTGGACAGTTTGAAGGGGAGGAAGCGAAGCAAATTGTTGCTCAATCGCTTGAGCCATTAAAAAATCGGCCAATTGATACACTCATTTTAGGGTGCACACATTATCCTTTACTCAGCCCACTTATTCAACAATATATGGGGGATGACGTGAAGCTCATTTGTTCTGGCGATGAAACGGCGCGGGAAGTGAGCACGATTTTGCATCATAGCGGTTTGTTGTACACTGGAAATAAACGTCGAAAGCATATATTTTTAACAACCGGACCAAAAGAAACGTTTCAACACATTGCATCGAAATGGTTTGGTCATCCGATTGAACATGTCGAAACGATCCAATTATCGTAAAATCCTTCGCATATAGCGAAGGGTTTTTTTGTTCTATTTTTTTGGACGGCTCGTATACATAGTAGTACAAACCGTGTGAGGAGGGGAGTCCATGCGCCGTGCGTGGGTCATTGTAACAATGTTTATCTTTATGTTATCAGGATGTGGGCTATTTGGAGGTGAAAAAGCAACAAAGGAAATTGATCCGCCAAAAGATGTAACATACGTAGAAGATGAGAAGGCGCTGCAAGAGCAAGAAACGGCAGAAAAAGAAAAAGCGACAGAGACGGTACAACGCGAATTATATTTGATTGATAAAAACGGTTTTGTCGTTCCGCAAACATTTGCGTTGCCAAAAACGAATGCGGCAGCTAAACAAGTGCTCGAATATTTAGTAGAAAACGGTCCGATTTCACAGTTGCTTCCGAACGGATTTCGCGCAGTGCTACCGGCTGACACGCAAGTGTTAAGCGTCAATTTGAAACAAGATGGTACGCTCGTCGTTGATTTTTCAAAAGAATTTGCGAATTATCGCCCTGAAGATGAAAAGCGCATTTTACAAGCTATTACGTGGACAGTAACACAATTTGATAATGTAAAACGTGTAAAAATTCGCATGAACGGCCATGATCAAAATGTTATGCCGGTCAACGGAACACCAATTAGCGACGAACTGAGCAGAGACGATGGAATTAACATTGAAACGAACGGTGTTGTTGATATTACAAATACGCATCCGGTCATCGTCTACTTTTTAGCGCAAGACGGCAAACAGACGTATTATGTGCCAGTTACACGTCGCGTACCAAATAGCGAGCAAGATGAGTTAGCGGCTGTTGTGAATGAGTTGATTAAAGGGCCAAGCTACGGCTCAGGGCTGTTAAGTGATTTGCAAGCAGATGCGAAGTTGTTAGAAGCACCGAAATACGAAAATGGGAAAGTGACGTTAAACTTTAACGAAGCGATTTACGGTAGCGTGGAGAAAAATGTTGTGTCGACTCATGTGCTCAATTGTTTAGTATTATCATTAACTGAACAACCAGGGGTAGAAAGTGTAGCGATTACAGTAAACGGAAAAGCAGAATTAGTTGATGAAAGTGGAAAACCGTTATCAGAACCGGTAACAAGACCGCAAAATGTGAACACAGGTAGTTTTTGAAACCAATTTTTTGCTATACTATATAAAGATTCATCGTCGAGAGGCAGTGTTCCTGCCTCTTATTTCGTGATCATATATTGAGGAGGATTTTGTGTGAGAGTAGATGGCAGAACAAATGACGAACTTCGTCCCGTACATATTGAACCGAACTATTTAAAACATCCGGAAGGCTCGGTGCTCATTGCAATTGGCGATACGAAAGTCATTTGTACAGCAAGTATTGAAGATAAAGTTCCGCCGTTTATGCGCGGAGGCGGGAAAGGGTGGATTACTGCGGAGTATGCGATGATTCCGCGCGCAACCGAGCAACGAAACATTCGCGAAGCAAGCAAAGGAAAGTTGTCAGGGCGAACGATGGAAATTCAACGGCTTATTGGCCGGGCGCTTCGTTCTGTTGTTGATTTGCAAAAATTAGGGGAAAAAACGATTTGGATTGATTGTGATGTCATTCAAGCGGACGGTGGAACGCGCACAGCGTCAATTACAGGGGCATTTGTCGCCATGACGTTGGCGCTTGGAAAAATGGTCGAAGAAAAAAAAATACCGACGCTCCCGATTACAGATTTTTTAGCTGCCACATCAGTCGGAATAGATGAAGAGCATGGCATTATTTTAGATTTAAATTACGTTGAAGATTCAAAAGCACATGTCGATATGAATATTGTCATGACAGGCTCGGGGCGCTTTGTTGAAATTCAAGGAACAGGGGAAGAAGCGACATTTTCATACGAGCAGTTGCTCGATTTATTAACGGTTGCTGAAAAAGGCATTCACGAGCTGATTGCTCGACAAAAAGAAGCGCTCGGTTCCCTTGCGGAACAAATTATGCAACATCGTTCGGAAGGGGAAGAAGCAAAGTGAAGCGGATGATCATTGCTACAAAAAACAAAGGAAAAGTAGCCGAGTTTCAACAATTGTTTGCGAAAAAAGGAATCGACGTTCGTTCGCTTCTTGACTACGATGACATACCGGATGTTGAAGAAACGGGAACGACGTTTACAGACAATGCGATATTAAAAGCAACGACGATTGCGAATATGCTTCATGAAGTCGTCATTGCAGATGATTCTGGTTTAATCGTCGATGCGCTAAACGGTGAGCCGGGCGTGTACTCGGCTCGCTACGCTGGCGAGGGAAAAGACGATCAAGCAAACATTGAAAAAGTGCTTACAAAGTTACAAGGTGTGCCTTTTGAACAACGAACCGCCCGTTTTCATTGCACGTTAGCTGTTGCAAAACCGAACGGGGAAACAACGACGGTAGACGGTGTGTGCGAAGGCTATATTACAGAAGAGCCAATAGGTGAGAACGGTTTCGGGTACGACCCGATTTTTTACGTGCCTGAAAAACAACGAACGATGGCCCAATTAACAAAAGAGGAGAAAAATGAAATAAGCCATCGGGCAAAGGCGTTACAACATCTTTTGAGCATATGGGACAAGCTGTTTGAAAAGGGGAATGAGTCGTGAACGTATTAATCATAAGCGATAGCCACGGATTAACAACTGAATTACAAACAATCGTTTCACGTCATAAACAACATGTCGATGCAATCATTCATTGCGGTGACTCGGAGTTGATGAGCGATCATGAAGCGTTGCAACATATGCTTGTTGTGCGAGGAAATTGCGACCATGAACGTCGTTTTCCAACCGATCTTGTTGAAGATGTGAACGGTGTTCGCTTTTTCATTACACATGGTCACTTGTACAACGTCAAAATGACGCTCATGAACCTATATTATAAAGCAAAAGAAGTCGGGGCACGCATCGTTTGCTTCGGTCACTCGCACATTGCAGGATGTGAACAAATCGATGACGTCCTTTTCATTAATCCAGGAAGCATTTATTTACCGCGTCTGCGTCGTGAAAAAACATATGCTATGCTTCATATAGACGAAACAAACATAACCGTACATTTTTACAACATCGACGGCCAACTCCTTCATGATTTAACGAGCATATACAAAACACAATAGGGGCAAGAAAATTCCGCCGCCCCTATTGACTTTTTTCATAAACATCATTACAATAACAATTGTCCAAACCAAGATCATATGTCCCAGTAGCTCAGCTGGATAGAGCAACGGCCTTCTAAGCCGTCGGTCGGGAGTTCGAATCTCTCCTGGGACGCTAGTAATCCCCTTGCACAAGCAAGGGGCTTTTTTATTAGTCAAAAAATGTTCAAAATTTTTTATACCCTTTCTTTTCCTTGATATATCAATTATGTAAGCGGATACATAACATTTTAACTAATCGAAATAATCAAAAAATTCGATGAAATAGTATTGACTCTTTTGGTAAATGGTCGTATGATAATTTTCAAATAAATCTAACAAAAGTCGCAATCAACATAAGAAGCAAGAGACGGCGAACAGGGGAAGAGGGGAAAAACATTGAGTGAACAGTGGATTTTTCTGAACGATGAATTTGTCACAAAAGAAAATGCGAAAATCTCTGTATACGATCACGGTTTTCTTTATGGGGATGGGGTGTTTGAAGGCATTCGCGTGTACAGCGGCAACGTGTTTCGCATGAAAGAACATATTGACCGCCTATACAATTCAGCGAAATCTATTTTATTGAACATTCCGTACACAAAAGAAGAATTAACAAATATTATCGTCCAGACGGTGCAAAAAAACGGCTTTGAAGACGCTTATATTCGCGTGGTCGTGTCGCGCGGTGTCGGTGACCTTGGACTTGATCCATACAAATGTCCGAAGCCACAAGTAGTCGTCATTGTTGAACCGTTGGCAATCTTCCCAAAACATTTATATGAAACGGGCATTGAGGTCGTTACTGTAGCAACGAGACGAAATCGACCAGATGTACTAAGTCCGAAAGTAAAATCGTTAAACTATTTAAACAACGTATTAGTGCGAATTGAAGCGCATTTAGCAAACGTCAGCGAAGCGCTCATGCTCAACGACCAAGGATATGTCGCTGAAGGCTCAGCAGATAACGTATTTATCGTCAAAAACGGCGTGTTATATACACCACCAGGATATGTCGGGGCACTTGAAGGCATTACGCGCGATGCGATCATGGACATCGCTAAAGACCTCGGCTATGTCGTTAAAGAGGAACCGTTCACTCGTCATGATGTGTACACGGCAGACGAAGTATTTTTAACAGGAACCGCAGCAGAAGTCATTGCGGTCGTCAAAGTCGATGGTCGTGTCATTGGCGACGGTGTACCGGGCGAACATACAAAACGATTGTTAGAAGAGTTTCGCAAACGAGTCGTTTCAGAAGGCGTAAAAGTGTATGCTACACAAAATGTGAATGCAGGATGACAAGTAAATAAGAAAAAAGCGTTGAAGAGGATAAGTAGCTAGCGGGTCGGGCATCTACAGAGAGCCGGGGAAGCTGAAAACCGGTGATGTCTCCGTTAGTGAACTCCCCTCGGAGCGCCGTCTTGAACGATTCGTTCTAGTAGGGACGGACGGGTGCACGTCACTCGTTATTAAAACGAGCGCTGCGACGATCGTCGCGTGCTCCTGAGGTGGCTTTGCCACGAAGAAGGGTGGTACCGCGGGAAGGATGCAAGCCTTTTCGCCCCTTTGGTCCACGTGGACCGATGGAGGGGTGAGAAGGCTTTTCTTATTTCACATTTTTTTAGGGGTGAAAAAATGGCAGCGAATATGAAAGTGAAAGAAAGAGTAGCAAAAAAGCAAACGTTATGTGGGGCGCTCATGTTAATTGAAGCGCTCAAAGCAGAAAACGTGAAAGTGATTTTCGGGTATCCGGGAGGTGCTGTGTTACCGATTTACGACAAGCTTTATGAATCAGGCGTATTCCACGTGCTAACACGTCACGAACAAGGCGCCATTCATGCAGCGGAAGGATATGCTCGCATTTCAGGAAAACCTGGTGTCGTCATCGCTACATCTGGACCGGGTGCGACAAATATCGTGACAGGTTTAACAGATGCAATGATGGATTCCATTCCGCTCGTCGTCTTTACAGGGCAAGTGGCATCAAATGTCATCGGTTCAGATGCCTTCCAAGAAGCGGATGTGTTAGGAATTACAATGCCTATTACAAAACATAGTTACCAAGTACGCGACATACACGAGCTGCCAAAAATCATTAAAGAAGCGTTTCATATTGCAACAACGGGGCGCCCAGGTCCTGTATTAATCGATATTCCAAAAGATATGGCCGTTGCTGAAGCGGAGTTTGATTACGAACAAGACGTACAGTTGCCGGGTTATCAGCCGACAACAAAACCGAACCATTTGCAAATTCGCAAGCTTGTTGAAGCCGTTAGCCAAGCAAAACGCCCGGTCATTTTAGCTGGAGCAGGTGTTCTCCATGCGAACGCCCATGAGCAGTTAAAACAATATGCCGAACAACAAAATATTCCTGTGATTCATACGCTTTTAGGACTTGGTGGATTTCCTGCCGACCATCCGCTATTTCTCGGAATGGCAGGAATGCACGGAACGTACACAGCAAATATGGCATTGTATGAGTGTGATTTGCTCATTAATGTCGGCGCAAGATTCGATGATCGGGTGACTGGAAATTTAGCGCATTTTGCACCAAAAGCAACGGTCGCTCACATCGATATCGATCCAGCAGAGATTGGAAAAAATGTGCCAACAAAAATTCCGATCGTTGGGGATGCGAAAGAAGCACTCATTCAATTAATTGAACAAAACGGAAAGCGACCAGATGTATCAGAGTGGCTGAACAAGTTAAACGAATGGAAACGCGAATATCCGCTCATGTACAAACGCGAACCAGGCGTACTCAAACCGCAGCGGCTCATTGAAATGATTCACGAATATACAAACGGTGAAGCGGTTGTGACGACAGATGTCGGTCAACATCAAATGTGGGTCGCCCAATATTATAAATTTAAACAGCCACATCGTTGGGTTACATCCGGTGGGCTTGGAACGATGGGATTCGGCTTGCCAGCGGCAATTGGCGCTCAATTGGCACAACCAGAAGCGACGGTTGTAGCGATCGTTGGTGACGGTGGGTTTCAAATGACATTACAAGAGCTATCGGTTATTCAAGAGTTGAATTTGCCAATTAAAATTGTCATCGTGAACAATCAAGCGCTCGGTATGGTGCGTCAATGGCAAGAAATTTTTTACGAAAAAAGATATTCTCATTCACTCATTCCGAATCAACCGGATTTCGTTCGGTTAGCGGAAGCATACGGCATGAAAGCGATGCGCGCAACGACGGAAGAAGAAGCAGAATACGTATTGAAAGAAGCATTTGCGACAAATGCACCAGTTTTACTTGATTTTCATGTTCATCCAGGGGAAAACGTCTATCCGATGGTAGCTCCTGGGAAAGGACTTCATGAGATGGTGGGGGTGAAATGGTGAAGCGAATTATTACAATGACAGTAAACAACCGTCCGGGTGTATTAAATCGCATTACAGGTTTGTTTACGAAGCGACATTACAACATTGAAAGCATTACAGTTGGTCATACGGAAACAGAAGGTGTTTCACGCATGACGTTTGTCGTCAATGTAGATGATGAGCGCATTGCTGAACAAATTACAAAACAATTAAACAAACAAATTGATGTGTTAAAAGTTGTCGATATTACCGATCAAGCGATTATCGTTCGAGAGCTTGCTTTAATTAAAGTAGCGGTTACACCGGCGACGCGTGGCGAAATTTATACATTGATTGAACCGTTTCGTGCAGCGATTGTCGATGTGGCCCGCGATAGTCTTGTCGTTCAAGTAACAGGTGAGCCAGAAAAAATTGATGCGCTCATCGACTTATTGAAGCCATACGGATTAAAGGAAGTTGCAAGAACAGGAACAACAGCGTTTCCGCGCGGTTCACAACGCGCATCATCAACAAATAAATCACTATTCATCATTTAAATTAAAGGAGAGGATTTTATTATGGTAAAAGTATATTACAATGGCGATGCAAACGAAGCTTACATTCAAGGGAAGAAAGTAGCGATTATCGGATACGGATCTCAAGGTCATGCCCACGCGCAAAACCTTCGCGATAGCGGCGTTGATGTTATCATTGGATTAAGAAAAGGGAAATCGTGGGAAAAAGCAGAACAAGATGGATTTGTCGTCTTGCCAGTGGATGAAGCGACAAAGCAAGCGGATATTGTAATGATTTTACTTCCAGACGAACATCAGCCGAAAGTGTATAAAGAAGAAATTGCACCAAACTTACAGCCGGGAAATGCGCTCGTGTTTGCACACGGGTTTAATATTCATTTTAACCAAATTGTCCCACCGAGCGATGTGGATGTCTTTTTAGTTGCACCGAAAGGACCAGGTCATTTAGTTCGTCGCACATATACAGAAGGAGCAGGTGTACCAGCGTTAATTGCTGTATATCAAAATGTAAGCGGCGAAGCGAAAGAAATAGCGCTCGCGTATGCAAAAGCGATCGGTTCGGCTCGAGCAGGCGTGATTGAAACGACATTCAAAGAAGAAACAGAAACGGATTTATTTGGTGAACAAGCGGTTCTTTGCGGCGGGTTGACTGCCCTTGTCAAAGCAGGATTTGAAACGCTCGTTGAAGCGGGATATCAACCGGAAATCGCATATTTCGAATGTTTACATGAGTTAAAACTCATTGTTGATTTAATGTACGAAGGCGGTTTGGCAGGCATGCGTTATTCTATTTCTGATACAGCACAATGGGGTGACTTTGTTACAGGTCCACGCATCATTAACGACGCAGTAAAGGCAGAAATGAAAAAAGTGCTCGAAGACATTCAAACAGGGAAGTTTGCAAAAGGTTGGATTTTAGAAAATCAAGCGAATCGTCCGGAGTTTAACGCGATTAACCGCCGCGAAAACGAACATTTAATTGAAGTTGTTGGCCGCGAATTACGTAAAATGATGCCGTTTGTCAACGCTAAACAGAAAGATGTGGTGACGGTCGGTGCGAAAAATTAACATTTTTGATACGACGTTGCGTGACGGAGAGCAGTCTGCAGGCGTCAATTTAAACTTGCATGAAAAGCTAGAAATTGCTCGGCAGTTAGAACGCCTCGGTGTAGATATCATCGAGGCGGGATTCCCTGCCGCATCAAAAGGTGATTTCCAAGCCGTTCAAGCGATCGCTCAAACCGTTCGCAACTGTTCGGTTACAGGTCTTTCTCGCTCTGTTCAGTCCGACATCGATGCGGCGTGGGAGGCGTTAAAAGACGGAGCGGAACCACGATTACACGTATTTATCGCAACGTCACCTATTCATATGCAATATAAATTGCGCATGACACCAGAACAAGTGATTGAAACAGCCGTTGAGTCTGTTCGTTATGCGAAAAAATATTTTCCGATTGTACAATGGTCAGCAGAAGATGCATGTCGAAGCGATCTTCCGTTTCTTGCGACGATTATCGAACGAGTGATCGAAGCAGGAGCGAACGTCATTAATATTCCAGATACAGTCGGCTATATTACTCCGAAACAATATGGCGACATATTCTCTTTTTTAAAGAAAAATGTTCGGAATATTGAAAAAATTAGCTTGTCTGCTCATTGTCACGATGATTTAGGAATGGCTGTCGCCAATTCGCTTGCGGCTATTGAAGCGGGAGCGACGCAAATTGAAGGAACGATTAATGGCATTGGCGAGAGAGCAGGAAACGCGGCAATTGAAGAAGTGGCGGTCGCGCTTTATATTCGCAAAGATTACTACCAAGCTGAGACGCGCTTGAACTTGCAAGAGATTAAACGAACGAGCAACCTCGTAAGCAAGTTAACAGGAATGATTGTCCCTCCAAATAAAGCGATCGTTGGTAAAAACGCTTTTGCCCATGAATCAGGCATTCATCAAGATGGAGTGTTAAAAGAAAAAACAACGTATGAAATTATATCTCCGCAACTTGTTGGCGTGCAATCGAATTCGATGGTGCTCGGAAAACATTCGGGACGCCATGCGTTTCGCACACGCATTCAAGAGCTTGGTTATTCGTTAACAGAAGAAGAAGTGAATCGTTTATTCGTTCGTTTTAAAGATTTAGCAGATAAAAAGAAAGATATTACCGATGATGATTTAATCGCCCTTATTTTAGATGAAAAGCTAGATACGTATAAAAACTTTTATCAATTATGTTCGATTCAAGTGCAGTACGGGACAAATCAAATTCCAACAGCAGTTGTCGTGTTGAAAGATGGAGAAGGAAACGACATTCAAGAAGCAGCAACGGGGGCTGGTAGCGTCGAGGCGCTATATAACGCTTTAGAAAAAGCGCTGCAATTGCCGGTGACGTTGCTTGACTATCGCATTGAATCCGTTGGAAGCGGACGTGATGCTTTAGCGCAAGTATATGTGAAAGTATCGCTCGATGGTAGAGAAGCAAGCGGGCGTGGAACGGCACAAGATGTGCTAGAAGCATCAGCCAAAGCATATATTCACGCCGTCAATCGCATGTTTGTCATTGAGAAAATGAAAGAAGAACAAGCGCTTGCCGCGCAATAACAAAGGGGGATGTTTTATGTATCGTATCGCTGTGTTGCCTGGGGATGGCATTGGAAAAGAAGTGACAAAAGGAGCGGTAAAAGTTTTGCAAGCGATTGGTGATCGTTTCGGACATACGTTTCATTTTTCATACGGTTTGATCGGTGGAGAAGCGATTGACCATGAAGGAACTCCGCTTCCAGAACAAACGCTTCAAATGTGTAAACAAAGCGATGCGGTATTGCTTGGTGCTGTTGGTGGACCGAAATGGGACAGTCATCCGCCGCACGTTCGTCCTGAAAAAGGACTGTTGCAAATTCGGAAAGAAATGAACTTGTTTGCAAATATTCGTCCGGTGACGTTTTATAACAGCTTATCAGCTTCTTCACCATTAAAATCACATGTGATTGAAGGAGCCGACTTTGTTATCGTTCGGGAGTTAGTCGGAGGTTTATATTTCGGAAAACCGAGTGAACGACGTGTGGAAAAAGGAGAAGAAACGGTTGTTGATACGTTGTTTTATAAACGAGCAGAAATCGAGCGCATCATCACGTTTGCTTTTACTCTTGCACAAAAGCGGAAGAAAAAAGTCACCTCTGTTGATAAAGCGAATGTGTTAGAGTCAAGTCGCATGTGGCGGGAAGTAGCTGAACAAGTCGCTAAGCGTTTTCCGGACGTTCAACTTGAACATATGCTTGTCGATAATGCGGCTATGCAGCTCGTTCGTTCGCCAAAACAGTTCGATGTGATTGTCACAGAAAATATGTTTGGCGATATTTTAAGCGATGAAGCATCGATGTTAACAGGATCGCTCGGCATGCTTCCGTCGGCAAGCTTGTCTGTTGACGGGCCTGCATTATACGAACCGATTCACGGTTCGGCTCCAGACATTGCTGGACAAAATAAAGCGAATCCGCTTGCAACGATTTTATCAGCAGCGATGATGCTTCGCTTATCGTTCGGATTGACAGAAGAGGCCGATGTCATCGAGCGAGCTGTTAAGCAGGTGTTGGATGCGGGATATCGTACCGCAGACATTGCCCAACAAGGTGATTGTGTATTATCGACGACAGCAATGGTCGAAAAAGTAAAAGATGCCATTTTAGATGATGTAGCGATTGAACGAATTATGCAAGTATATGTGTAGGAGGGATTGAGGTGGCGCCAAAGACGATTATTGAAAAAATTTGGGATGAGCACGTTGTGTACCGTGAAGATGGGAAGCCAGATTTATTATATATTGACTTACATCTCGTTCATGAAGTGACATCGCCGCAAGCGTTTGAAGGATTGCGGCAAAAAGGAAGAAAAGTGCGCCGCCCAGATTTAACGTTTGCGACGATGGATCATAACGTTCCAACGATCAATCGATTCGTCGTTGAAGATGAAGTGGCAAGAAATCAAATGACGGCATTGGAGCGGAACTGTCGTGAGTTCGGCGTTCCGCTTGCCGATTTAAACAGTCCAGAACAAGGCATTGTACATGTCATCGGTCCGGAACTTGGATTGACGCAACCGGGAAAAACAATCGTGTGCGGGGATAGTCATACGTCAACACATGGCGCTTTTGGAGCGTTAGCGTTCGGAATCGGCACGAGTGAAGTCGAACATGTGTTGGCGACGCAAACGTTATGGCAACACCGCCCGAAAACGATGCAAGTGAACGTCACAGGTGCATTGGCACCGGGTGTATCAGCAAAAGACGTCATTTTAGCGATTATCGGAAAGTTTGGTGTTGATTTCGGAACGGGGTATGTGCTTGAGTTTACAGGCGATGTTATTCGTCGTTTGTCGATGGAAGAGCGGATGACGATTTGTAACATGTCGATTGAAGCAGGCGCGCGCGCAGGGTTAATTGCTCCGGATGATGTAACGTTTGCATATTTGCGCGGGCGAAAATATGCTCCAAAAGGAGAAGCGTTTGAACAGGCTGTTGAAAAGTGGAAACAGTTATGCACAGATGAAGGAGCGGTATATGACCGTGTTATTCATATGGATGGAAGTGAAATCGCTCCAACCGTTACATGGGGGACAACGCCTGCGATGAGTTCTCCAATTGATGGAACCGTCCCTTATCCAGAAGAGTTTGCGACCGAAACGGAGAGAAAGGCAGTGCAGTTAGCCTTGCAATATATGGGACTAAAGCCAGGAACGAAAATGACGGATATTGCTGTTCAACATGTGTTTATCGGATCGTGTACGAATTCACGCATTAGCGATTTAAGAGAAGCGGCACAAATCGTGAAAGGAAAAAAAGTCGCACCGGGTGTAAGGGCGCTCGTCGTTCCGGGCTCACAACAAGTGAAAAAACAAGCGGAAGAAGAAGGCATTGCTCAAATATTTATTGATGCAGGTTTTGAATGGCGCGATTCCGGCTGTAGCATGTGTCTTGGTATGAACCCAGATACTGTGCCAGCAGGAGAACATTGTGCTTCAACGTCAAATCGCAATTTTGAAGGACGGCAAGGAAAAGGGGCACGTACGCATCTCGTTAGTCCAGCGATGGCAGCTGCGGCGGCAATTTATGGACATTTTGTTGATGTGCGCACATTGTATAAAGAAGCGGTACGATAGGAGGGAGACGCGTTGGAACCATTCATTATTCATAAAGGAAAAGTCGCTGGTTTAGATCGTGCCAATGTGGATACGGATCAAATTATTCCGAAACAATTTTTAAAACGAATTGAGCGCACAGGATTTGGCCAATTTCTTTTTTATGATTGGCGCTATCTTCCAGACGGGACACCAAACCCGCATTTTGAGTTAAATCGCCCAGAAAATGAAGGAGCAACGATTTTAGTGGCAAATGAAAATTTTGGTTGCGGTTCATCGCGTGAACATGCGCCTTGGGCGCTTGCTGATTACGGGTTTCGTGCTGTCATTGCTCCTTCCTTTGCGGATATTTTTTATAACAACTGTTTAAAAAATAGTTTACTTCCAATTAAACTTTCAAAAGAAGATGTCGTGTATTTATTAAAACAAGCGGAGCGGTCAGATTATGAGCTGACTATTTCCCTTGAACAACAAGTCGTTTTTGATGACGAAGGATTTACAAGCGCGTTTGATATTGACCCGTATCGAAAACAGCTTCTTTTAAAAGGTTGGGACGAAATCGACTTAACGTTCGTTTATGAACCATATATTATCGCCTATGAAAAAGCACGCTCTTGACGATTCGTCGAGGGCGTTTTTCGTTGAGTTTGGTCAAAAACATTGTTAAACTAAAAGGCAAATGTAAACGAAGGTGAACGAATATGAAAAAACGAAAAGTCGTTCCGCATCCATATGTAAAAGAACGGTTGTTAACAGAAGGGATGAATGCGTTAAAAGAAAAGCGATATAAAGAAGCGTATACGTATTTGACACAATTGAAAGAGCTGCAACTTCACGATGATGATGTAGAAATGGCACTTGTCGTCTGTTTATTTGAAATGGGACATGTAGAAGAGGCAAAAGAAAGATGTGAGCAACTGTTAGAGCGCGGCAGAGGGGATTGGACGGTATACATCTCTATGCTCGTCCATTTACAACAATACGATGAAGTTGTCGCAGTCATTCATAAACTTCAGCGAAAAGGAATGGATTGCACACCGTTTTTACCGCTTTTACAGTTTAGTGAAAAAATGATTCGGTCTCGGCACGAACAACGCTCAAAACAATACGAATCGATTTTCGAAAGCGATCAATGGACGAAACAACTACGCACCCTTCACCAATTAGATGTGCGCACCGTTCCACACCTTGTTTCTATTTTTGCTCGCTATTTACACGATGAAATGAAACATCCAATTGTAAAAACGACGATGTTACACATATTAAGGAAAGAACAAGTGACGGAGCCGATGACCGTAAAAAAATTTGGGCAAACGATGACGGTCGTTCCAGCTGAGCTCGATGAACAACAACAAAAGCATTGGATAGAACAAGTGCTTGATATCATCGAACAAACGTGGGCGATACAAAATCCAACGATGTATGAATGGTGTGAACAAATATGGCTTCGTTACATGTTTGTGACATACCCGTTTCTTCCAGAAGGTTCCGCACAACAATGGGCAAATGCGTTATACACATATGTTGAGCAATGTGAAACGGGACAAACGGTATGGACAAATCCGCTCGTTGCCAAACTTTATGAAGCAGAAAAATTGTGGCTCTCTGTTGAAAGTATATAATTGTATGGTATAATATAGTGGTTGTATTACACATAAAACCGTGTATGCCTACATATATGTAGTTCATTTACATGAATTTTTGAAGTTGGAGGGAAATAAGCATGTCGGCGAAATGGGAAAAACTCGAAGGCAATCAAGGCGTTCTTACAGTAGAAGTAGACGCTGAAAAAGTGAACGAAGGATTAGATGAAGCGTTTAAAAAAGTAGTGAAAAAAGTACAAATTCCAGGATTCCGTAAAGGAAAAATTCCTCGCTCTTTATTTGAAAAACGTTTCGGCGTTGAATCTTTATACGCAGATGCGTTAGATATTTTATTGCCAGAGGCATACGCAAAAGCTGTTGAAGAAACAGGCATTGAGCCAGTCGATCGTCCAGAAATCGACGTGGAGCAAATGGAAAAAGGAAAAAGCTTGATTTTCACTGCAAAAGTGACTGTGAAGCCAGAAGTGACGCTTGGTCAATACAAAGGGCTTGAAGTAGAGAAATTAGATGATACAGTAACTGACGAAGACGTCGAACAAGAATTAAAACGTTTGCAAGAGCGTCATGCAGAGCTCGTTGTGAAAGAAGAAGGAACAGTAGAAAACGGTGATACAGTCGTCATCGATTTCGAAGGGTTCGTTGATGGCGAAGCGTTTGAAGGCGGAAAAGCAGAAAACTATTCTCTTGTGATCGGTTCAGGTACATTCATCCCAGGATTTGAAGAGCAATTAATTGGCATGACAGCTGGGGAAGAAAAAGACATTGAAGTGACGTTCCCAGAAGAATATCATGCAGAGCAATTAGCTGGTAAACCAGCTGTGTTCAAAATTAAATTGCACGAAATTAAAACAAAACAACTTCCTGCGCTTGATGATGAGTTTGCGAAAGACGTAGATGAAGAAGTAGAAACATTAGACGCGCTAAAAGAAAAAATTAAAGAGCGTTTAACAAAAGAGAAAAAAGAAGAAGCAGAAGCGGCACTTCGCGATGCAGTTGTTCAAAAAGCAACAGAAAACGCACAAATGGACATCCCAGAAGTGATGGTGAAAAACGAAACAGACCGCATGATTCGCGAGTTTGAGCAACGTTTACAAATGCAAGGGTTAAACCTTGACTTATACTATCAATTCTCTGGACAAGATGAAGCGGCACTTCGTGAACAAATGAAAGAAGAAGCAGAAAAACGTGTTCGCGTCACATTGACGCTTGAAGCGATCGTCAAAGCAGAAAACATTGACGTAACAGAAGAAGAAGTAGAAAAAGAACTAGAGGAAATGGCGAACCTTTACAGCTTATCGGTCGATAAGTTAAAAGAGCTTTTAGGTACATTAGATGGCTTAAAAGAAGACTTAAAAATGCGCAAAGCAATCGATTTCCTTGTTGAAAACAGCAAAGTTGTTGCATAATGAGAAGAGAAAGAACAAGGTGCATCACGTGCCTTGTTCTTTCCACATATAGTTGCAGTAATAAAAGTTTTCTAACTTTTCGCGCACATTTGCGTTTTTATTGGCATACTTTTAAAGATTTATGATAAAATGACGAATACATAACGTTTTTTCTTTTTCGTGTACATATGATAGTAGAGAAATAAGGGGTGAAATCATGTTTAAATTTAATGATGAAAAAGGGCAGTTGAAATGCTCGTTTTGCGGCAAAACGCAAGAACAAGTGCGCAAGCTTGTTGCTGGCCCAGGTGTATACATATGCGATGAGTGTATTGAATTGTGTACAGAAATTGTGCAAGAAGAGCTTGGATCGGAAGAAGAAGTGGAGTTCAAAGACGTACCGAAGCCAAAGGAAATTCGCGAAATTTTAGATGAGTACGTCATCGGGCAAGACGAAGCGAAAAAAGCGCTTTCTGTAGCGGTATATAACCATTACAAGCGCATTAATTCAAACAGCAAAATTGATGATGTCGAATTAGCGAAAAGCAATATTTTAATGATTGGGCCGACAGGAAGCGGAAAAACATTACTAGCTCAAACACTTGCTCGCATTTTAAACGTGCCGTTTGCAATTGCTGATGCGACATCGCTAACAGAAGCGGGATATGTCGGAGAAGACGTTGAAAACATTTTATTAAAGCTTATTCAAGCGGCAGATTACGACATTGAGCGTGCAGAAAAAGGAATTATTTATATCGATGAAATCGATAAAATTGCGCGCAAATCAGAAAACCCTTCCATTACGCGCGACGTATCGGGAGAAGGTGTGCAACAAGCGCTATTGAAAATTTTAGAAGGAACAATCGCGAGCGTGCCTCCACAAGGCGGACGAAAACATCCGCATCAAGAGTTCATTCAAATTGATACAACGAACATTTTATTCATTTGTGGTGGGGCGTTTGATGGTTTAGAGCCAATTATTAAACGTCGTCTCGGGAAAAAAGTGATCGGCTTTAGCTCAGATGTACAGGCGGAAGTTGAAGAAAAAGATTTGCTGTCGAAAGTGTTGCCAGAAGACTTATTAAAATTCGGATTAATTCCAGAGTTTGTTGGACGTCTTCCGGTTATTACGAGCTTACAACCGCTCGATGAAGATGCGCTTGTTGATATTTTAGTGAAGCCGAAAAATGCCCTTGTTAAGCAATATGAAAAAATGCTCGAACTTGACGATGTCGAGCTTGAATTTGAAGAAGAAGCACTTCGTGAAATTGCAAAACGTGCGATTGAACGAAAAACAGGAGCGCGCGGTCTACGCTCTATTATTGAAGGGATTATGCTTGATGTCATGTTTGAATTACCGTCGCGTGAAGATGTGAAAAAATGCGTCATTACGGCAGAGACGGTACGCGGAGAAAAAGCGCCGCTTCTCATTTTACACGACGGAACGGTTGTTGAGTACGAACGAAAAACATCAGCGTAAATGAAAAAAAGGTCGATTTTCCGAATCGGAAAGTCGATCTTTTTTTGTTTATTTCCTTCTTTGCTCGGAGATACTATGCGTACAATACATATGCAGGAGGAACGGCCATGAATTGGACAAACATTGCGCTGCTTATTCAGTTGTTTTTCGGGATCATTATCGGCCTCTACTTTTTAAATTTATTAAAAAGTCAACGCACACAAAAAATTTCAATTGATAAAGAAGCACGAAAAGAGATGGAACAACTTCGAAAAATGCGTTCCATTTCATTAACAGAACCACTTGCTGAAAAAGTGCGTCCAAAAACGTTTGATGATATTGTCGGCCAAGAAGATGGAATGAAAGCATTAAAAGCGGCATTATGTGGACCGAATCCACAACATGTCATTATTTACGGCCCACCTGGTGTCGGAAAAACAGCAGCTGCCCGCCTCGTATTAGAAGAAGCGAAAAAAAATCCACTATCTCCATTTCGAAAAGATGCTGTATTTATTGAATTAGATGCAACGACTGCTCGATTTGATGAGCGCGGTATTGCTGATCCGCTTATCGGTTCTGTACACGATCCGATTTATCAAGGAGCAGGAGCGATGGGACAAGCCGGTATTCCGCAACCAAAACAAGGAGCAGTAACGAATGCTCACGGTGGGGTGTTATTTATTGATGAAATTGGCGAGTTGCATCCAATTCAAATGAACAAGCTGTTAAAAGTGTTAGAAGACCGTAAAGTGTTTTTTGAAAGCGCATATTATAGCGAAGAAAATCCGAATATTCCAAACCATATTCACGACATTTTTCAAAACGGATTGCCAGCTGATTTTCGACTTGTTGGCGCCACGACACGAACGCCAAATGAAATTCCGCCAGCCATTCGCTCGCGCTGTATGGAAGTATTTTTTAGGGAGTTAGAGCAAGAAGAAATTGCCCAAATTGTGAAAAAGGCCGCTGAAAAAGTAAACCTTCCAATTGAGGAACAAGCAGTTGATGAGCTTGCGATGTATGCTCGGAATGGACGAGAAGCGGTCAATACGCTACAAATTGCAGCGGGAATCGTCATTTCGGAGAAACGGTCTAAAATTTTGCGTCAAGATATTGAATGGGTGATTCAATCGAGCCAACTATCGCCGCGATATGAGAAAAAAGTAGGGCAAGAAGCAAAAGTCGGATTAGTAAACGGATTAGCAGTTTATGGGCCAAATAGCGGAGCACTATTAGAAATTGAAGTTGCGGTATTGCCGACAAAAGAAAAGGGAACGATCAATATGACCGGCATTGTCGAAGAGGAGCAAATTGGCGGACAAGGAAAGTCGATTCGGCGAAAAAGTATGGCTCGTGGCTCGATAGAAAACGTCATTACTGTTTTACGTACACTTGGTGTTCCTGCGGATCAATATGATATTCACGTTAACTTTCCGGGCGGCGTTCCGATTGATGGTCCTTCGGCTGGTGTTGCGATGGCGATCGGTATTTACTCCGCGATTTATCGTTTACCGATTGATCCAACCGTAGCGATGACTGGAGAAATCGGTGTACATGGAAACGTGAAGCCTGTTGGCGGCATTTTTCCGAAAGTAAAGGCAGCTAAGCAAGCTGGAGCGAAAACGGTCATTATTCCGCGCGGCAATATGCAGTCGATTTTAAGACAAGTGACAGACATTGAAATTGTTCCTGTTGATCATATTAGTGATGTTCTTTCCTTTTTATTTCACGAACATGTTCGTTCTGTTCCGATGCGTCATCATCTACCAAAAACAGAACGAATGTGAGAGCCATCGGCTTCAACGGAGCGTTGAAGTCGATTTTTTACGATGAAAGATTTTACAAACGCTATAATGTACTATACAATAGGGCAATAGAAGTATGATGGAGGTGCGGGGCTGTGGCGAGAAAGAAAAATAAAGTCATTCCACTCTTGCCGTTAAGAGGATTACTTGTGTTTCCAACGACAGTGTTGCATTTAGACGTTGGGCGGGAAAAATCAGTACAAGCGTTGGAAAAAGCGATGGTGGAAGAAAATCTCGTGTTGTTAACGTCACAAAAAGATGTACAAATTGATGATCCAGAGCTTGAAGATGTATACGAGATGGGGACGATTGCACGCGTGAAGCAATTGTTAAAGCTCCCGAACGGAACGTTTCGTGTGTTAGTGGAAGGGGTATCACGTGGAAAAGTAGTCAAGTGGGTAAGTGAAGAGCCGTGCTATGTCGTGCAAGTGGAACCGTTTGTTGATAACGAAAAGGAAAATATAGAGTTTGAAGCGTTGCGTCGAACAATGCTCGAATATTTTGAGCAGTACATAAAGCTATCTAAAAAATTGTCCGCAGATATTTATACGTCTGTCATGGACATTCAGCAAGCGGGACGAATGGCCGATATTATCGCTTCCCATTTGCCGTTAAAGCTTGAAGAAAAACAACGGTTGCTTGAGGCGGTGGATGTGAAAGAACGCGTCCATCAAATCATTCAAATTCTTCATAATGAAAAAGAAATTTTACATTTAGAAAAACGAATTAGCCAGCGTGTGAAGCAATCAATGGAGCGAACGCAAAAAGAATATTATTTGCGCGAACAAATGAAGGCGATTCAAAAAGAGCTCGGCGAAAAGGAAGGAAAAGCGGGCGAAATCGATTTGTTGCGCGAAAAAATTGAACAAGCAGGGATGCCAGAACATGTGAAAGCCACTGCGCTAAAAGAATTAGAGCGTTATGAAAAAGTGCCAGCTGCCTCTGCTGAAAGCGGGGTTATTCGCAACTATTTAGATTGGTTGCTTGCGTTGCCGTGGACGAAACAAACAGAAGATATTCACGATATTCATCGGGCAGAAAAAATTTTAAACGAAGAGCATTATGGGCTTGAAACAGTAAAAGAGCGCGTGTTGGAATATTTAGCTGTTCAACAATTAACCAATTCATTACGTGGACCGATTCTTTGTTTAGTTGGGCCACCGGGGGTTGGGAAAACATCGCTTGCTCGTTCCATTGCGAAAACGTTAAATCGACATTTCGTTCGCATTTCGCTCGGTGGAGTGCGTGATGAATCGGAAATTCGCGGTCATCGTCGCACGTACGTGGGTGCTTTGCCAGGTCGGATTATTCAAGGAATGAAAAAAGCGGGAACGATTAACCCTGTATTTTTGCTTGATGAAATCGATAAAATGTCAAGCGATTTTCGCGGCGATCCGTCTGCGGCGTTATTGGAAGTATTGGACCCAGAACAAAACCATTCGTTTAGCGATCATTACATTGAGGAGCCGTACGATTTATCAAAAGTCATGTTTATTGCGACAGCGAATACGCTCGCAACCATCCCGCGTCCATTATTAGATCGCATGGAAGTTATTACAATTCCAAGTTATACAGAAATTGAAAAGTTGCACATTGCAAAAGAACATTTATTGCCAAAACAAATGGAAGCGCACGGATTACAAAAACGAATGCTTCATATGCGCGATGATGCGATCATGCAAGTCATTCGTTATTATACGCGTGAAGCAGGTGTGCGCAACTTAGAACGTCAGCTCGCTTCCATTTGCCGCAAAGCAGCGAAAACAATCGTATCAGAAGGGCGAAAACGAATTGTTATTACAGAAAAAAATGTGAGCGAGTTTTTAGGAAAACCGAAATATCATTACGGACAGGCGGAGAGCGAAGACCAAGTCGGCGTAGCGACAGGGCTTGCATATACGGCAGCTGGTGGAGATACGCTAGCGATTGAAGTATCGATTGCTCCTGGAAAAGGAAAATTGACGCTTACCGGTCAATTAGGCGATGTGATGAAAGAATCTGCCCAAGCAGCATTTACATACATTCGCTCGAAAGCAAAACAATTGGGGATTGATCCGGAGTTTCATGAAAAACTAGACATTCACATTCACGTGCCAGAAGGGGCGGTACCAAAAGACGGTCCATCTGCAGGGATTACGATGGCAACAGCGCTGATTTCTGCTTTGACAGGGAAACCGGTCAGCCGTTTTGTCGGCATGACGGGAGAAATTACGTTGCGCGGTCGTGTACTTGCCATTGGTGGTGTCAAAGAAAAAGTATTAAGCGCTCATCGCGCCGGATTAAAGAAAGTCATTTTACCGAAAGAAAACGAAAAAGATTTAGAAGATATTCCAGAGATCGTAAAAAAACAATTGCAGTTTGTTCTCGTTTCACATATTGATGATGTACTTGAACATGCTTTGGTAGGTGGAGAAAAATGAAAATTACAAACGTAGAAATGGTCATTAGCGCTGTGAAGCCAGAACAATACCCAGCAGGCCAACTCCCTGAGTTTGCGCTTGCTGGGCGCTCCAATGTCGGAAAATCATCATTTATTAACAAAATGATTAACCGAAAAAATTTTGCGCGCACATCATCTAAACCGGGGAAAACACAAACATTAAACTTTTATCGAATTAATGATGCGTTATACTTCGTCGACGTACCGGGATATGGATTTGCGAAAGTATCAAAAACAGAACGGGAAGCGTGGGGAAAAATGATCGAAACGTATTTTACGACGCGCGAACAATTGAAAGCAGCATTGTTGATCGTTGATTTGCGTCATCCCCCGACGAAAGATGATGTGATGATGTATGAGTTTTTAAAGCATTACAACATTCCAACGCTCGTCATTGCGACGAAAGCGGATAAAATTCCGCGCGGAAAATGGCAACAACATGCGAAGGTCGCCAAAGAAACATTGCGCCTTATTCCAGATGACGAACTCATTATTTTTTCTGCAGAGACAGGTCAAGGGAAAGATGAAGCATGGGGTGCATTACAAAAATGGATGTAAATAAAAAATGTGGGTGAATGACCCACATTTTTGCATATTTACCCCTTTTTTACGAACAATAAGTACAATCCGAGCAAAATGAACGCCATCGGCCAAATGCGGATGAGTGAATCAAATGTCACGGACGTAAACACTTGTTGAAGCCGATGTGAAAATAAAAAAATAATGGATAGCGCAAACAATAAAATGGTAGGAAGCAATGCTTGCTTTGTTTTTACATATTGTAACAACAACCCGAGTGAGATAATGAGCGTCAACACGCTTACATCATCTGGCCACGCTGAAAGGCGTGAAGCGAGATGGAAATGAATGCCGATCCCAGTAAACGCCACACCGGACAAAATAGCGGAGTAGTCTTTTCCGATATACGCTTGGCCTAAAAAAGCGATGCCAATAATAAACAGCAATGTTGGCCACGTATGGAAAGACGGAAAAAGTGAAAATCGCTCTAGTAAAAAGTACGTTCCAAAACCGATCAAAATAATGCCGGAAAAAATACCACGTTTTTTCATTGAAAATCCCCCAATTCCGTGCGACACTTAAAACAGCATCTGTTCACTAGTTTACTAAATGAACAGCATTTAAGAAAGATCGAAAGTTGTCAAATTGTATTCACACTTTATAAGGAAAAAACAAAATAGACGTGCTATAATGAAATGAGATGACTTTAAAATTCGGGGTGATGGGAATGTATGTCGTCGTTGTCAGCGTAAACTATCGTACAGCCCCTGTCGAAATTCGTGAGAAGTTGACGTTTAATCAAACGGAACTTGCTGAAGCGATGAAAGCGCTACAAAAGCAAAAAAGTATGTTAGAAAGCGTCATCGTTTCGACATGTAACCGCACGGAAATTTACGCGGTTGTCGATCAGCTGAACACAGGGCGTTATTATATAAAAACATTTTTAGCGGATTGGTTTGGGCTCGATAAAGAACAAATCGTTCCGTATTTGCACATTTATGAAGAGCGTGAAGCGATTGAGCATTTGTTCCGCGTCGCTTGCGGTCTTGATTCCATGATCTTAGGAGAAACGCAAATTCTTGGGCAAGTGCGCACAAGTTTTCTTTTAGCACAGCAAGAAAACACAATAGGCACGGTGTTTAAACAGCTATTTAAACAAGCGATTACGTTAGCGAAGCGCGCACATGCAGAAACAGAAATTGGTGCAAATGCGGTTTCTGTTAGCTATGCAGCTGTCGAGCTTGCGAAAAAAATTTTTGGCGATTTGAAAAATAAACATGTGCTCGTTTTAGGTGCTGGGAAAATGGGAGAATTGGCGTTGCAAAACTTGTACGGAAGCGGCGTCAAACGTGTGACAGTTGTGAATCGCACGTTTGAAAAGGCGCAACAACTTGCAGAACGATTTAATGGGGATGCTAAGCCGTTATCCCAATTGCAATGTGCGCTGTTAGAAGCGGATATTTTAATTAGTTCGACGGGCGCAAAGCAATACGTCATCACAAAAGAAACGATGGCAGTGATTGAAAAAATGCGCAAAGGTCGTCCATTTTTTATGATTGATATTGCTGTACCACGCGATTTAGACCCGGCGCTTGCTGAATTAGATAGCGTCTTTTTATACGACATTGACGACTTGCAAGATATTGTTGAAGCGAACTTGGCGGAGCGAAAAAAGGCAGCGGAGCAAATTGAGCGCATGATTGCTGAGGAAATGGACGAGTTTCAACAATGGCTGCATATGCTTGGTGTCGTTCCTATTATTGCAGCTTTGCGCGAGAAGGCGATGCTCATTCAAGAAGAAACGATGAAAAGTTTAGAACGAAAATTGCCACATTTATCAGAACGAGATAAAAAAGTATTAAACAAACATACAAAAAGCATCGTCAATCAATTGTTGCGCGATCCGATTTTGCGCGCAAAAGAATTGGCTGCAGAGGACAATGCAGAAGAAGCGCTTCAGTTGTTTATGAAAATTTTCAATATTGAACAACAAGTGAAGCAGCAACAAAAAGAGATGAGCTGTGTTCACGAGCGAGCAACAGAACCATCTTTTCAATCGTAAGGAAGATCATATATGTTTGACATGACGAGATGGTACGAACTCTCGCTTCTTTTACATGCATCGTCCGTTTTGTTTTATTTTATTGATTTTCTTCACCACAACCGGAAGGCAAACCGTATTGCTTTCGGGTTGCTTTCTATTGTTTGGGGGATGCAAACATTTTTCTTTTTTGCGAGAATGGTCGAAACAGGAAGATTTCCTGTTTTAACGCTTGCGGAGGGGCTGTCGTTTTATGCGTGGCTACTAATTACGTTATCGCTTGCGATTAACGGATGGCTACGCGTTGATTTCCTCGTCTTTTTTACAAACGTATTAGCGTTTTTTATTCTTTCATTGCATACGTTCGCACCGACGCCGTACACCGTTGGCATTGCTGAACAACTCATGTCAGAGCTATTGTTTATCCATATTACGATGGCCATTTTATCGTACGGAGCATTTTCGATTTCATTTATGTTTTCGCTTTTATATTTGCTTCAATATGAGCTATTAAAGAAAAAAAAATGGGGAAAACGGTTATGGCGACTCGGCGACTTAGCGAAGCTTGACGATCTTTCTTATGTGTTAAACGGCGTCGGTGTGCCAGTTTTATTATTAAGTTTAATTTTAGGTATTGTTTGGGCATACATGAAAGTAGATCATTTCGTTTTATATGACGCAAAAGTGCTCGGTTCGTTTACTGTATTTGCAACATACAGTTTTTATTTATATAAGCGAGCTGTCAAAGGGATACAAGGAAAAGAAATGGCGCTTTGGAATATCGGATCGTTTCTTATTTTGCTTATTAATTTCTTTTTGTTTGGCACGTTATCGCAATTTCACTTTTAACGACTGTTGGAGGAAAGCATGATGAGAAAAATCATTGTTGGTTCGCGCCGAAGCAAGTTAGCGTTAACCCAGACGAATTGGGTCATCGAGCAACTGAAACAGCTCGGTGCGCCATTTGAATTTGAAGTAAAAGAAATTGTCACAAAAGGCGATCAAATTTTACATGTGACGTTATCGAAAGTCGGAGGCAAAGGGCTGTTTGTAAAAGAAATTGAACAGGCGATGCTAGATGGCGAAATTGATTTTGCGGTTCACAGTATGAAAGATATGCCGGCCGTTCTACCTGACGGATTAATGATCGGATGTGTGCCGAAGCGTGAAGATCATCGCGATGTGCTTATTTCGAAAGGGCATATTCCGTTTGAACAATTGCCAAGTGGAGCGATTGTTGGAACGAGCAGTTTACGCCGCTCGGCACAACTGTTATCTGTCCGCCCAGACTTGAAGATTCAATGGATTCGCGGCAACATCGATACTCGTTTAGCAAAGCTACAAACAGATGAGTACGATGCGATTATATTAGCAGCTGCTGGTTTGCATCGCATGGGCTGGGCGAAAGAAGTAGTGACACAATATTTGCCGACTGACATATGTGTTCCAGCTGTTGGACAAGGGGCGTTGGCTATTGAATGTCGAGAAGATGATGCAGAGTTATTGCACTGGTTAAACAAGTTGACTGACGAGCAGACAGAACGCGCTGTTCGTGCAGAGCGCGCATTTTTACAGCGCATTGAAGGCGGTTGCCAAGTTCCTGTGGCTGGGTATGCGTACGTGGATGGGGAGATCGTCGTGCTTACAGCGCTTGTTGCGACGCCGAACGGAACAGAAGTGTTAAAAGAAGTTGTGCGAGGAACAGAACCAGAAGAAGTAGGCATGGAGGCGGCACAGCGATTAATCGAACGAGGAGCGAAACAGCTCATTGAACGTGTGTTAAAGGAGCTGGGGTAAATGCTTCGGGGGAAACGGGTGCTTGTGACGCGCGAGAAAGCGCAAGCAAAAGCGTTATCGCAAACGTTAGAACGATACGGTGCGATTCCTGTGGAACTGCCGTTAATTCGCATCGTACGAGCGGAACAGACGAATCAGGAATTGTTGCATAAGTGGCATACGTTTGATTGGATCGTATTTACGAGTCAAAACGGCGTCAAATACTTTTTCGAGCACATTGGCGAAATGAAGCCGTCAACGTGGCCAAAAGTGGCAGTGGTAGGAGAAAAAACAGCAAAAGCATTGCAAAAACGAAACGTCGTTGTTGATTTGATTCCAAATGAGTTTGTGGCTGAAAGTTTGGCCGAAGCGTTAAAGCCGTTGCTTTCAGCGCATGCGCGCGTTTTGCTTGTGAAAGGAAACTTAGCGCGCGATACGTTGCGCGAGCAATTAAGCAACATAGCGAACGTGACCGATTGGATTGTATACGAAACGACATACAACGAAGAAGCAAAACCACAACTCATTCATTTTCTTCAGCAACGAATGATTGATGCGATCACGTTTACAAGCTCATCGACGGTACATAGTTTTGCACAAGCGATCGCAGGGGAAAACGTTGACTTGTCTTTCGTCACAATCGCATGTATCGGTCCGATTACGAAACAAACTGCACTTCAGCTTGGACTTCCTGTTCACGTTTGTCCACATACATATACAATCGACGAGATGGTTGAACAACTTCATCAATATTTTACAAGGAGTGAATAATATGCAATTTGCACGTCATCGACGTTTGCGCCAAACGGCCAATTTGCGAGCTATGGTACGTGAAACACATCTTCATACGGAAGATTTCATTTATCCGATTTTTGTCATCGAAGGAGAAAAAATAAAAAATGAAGTGCCATCCATGCCTGGTGTGTATCAGCAGTCGCTCGATTATGCGCTTGAAGATGTGAGCGAAGCTGTTGACTTAGGCATTCGTTCCATTATCGTGTTTGGTGTACCAAATGAAAAAAATGACATCGCTTCGCAAGCATATTGTGAGCACGGCATCGTTCAACGTGCTATTCGTGCGATAAAGGATGCGTTTCCTGAACTTGTTGTTATTGCTGATACGTGCTTATGCCATTATACGAGCCATGGCCATTGTGGTATCGTAGAAAACGGGACGATTATTAATGACGATACGCTCGAATTGTTAGCGAAAACAGCAGTAAGTCAAGCGAAAGCCGGAGCGGACATCATCGCACCGTCCAATATGATGGATGGGTTTGTCACAGCGATTCGGCAAGCGTTAGATGAAGAAGGATTTACATATGTCCCGATCATGTCTTATGCGGTCAAATATGCTTCTGCATTTTACGGCCCGTTTCGCGATGCAGCACATAGCGCGCCGCAGTTTGGCGACCGTAAAACGTACCAAATGGATCCTGCCAATCGGTTAGAAGCGTTTCGTGAGGCGCAAGCAGATGTAGAACAAGGAGCCGACTTTCTAATGGTAAAACCGGCACTATCGTATTTAGATATTATTCGCGATTTAAAAAATCATTTCCATTTGCCGATTGTTGCTTATAACGTCAGCGGAGAATATGCGATGGTGAAAGCAGCCGCCCAAAACGGATGGATTGATGAAAAAGCGGTTGTACTCGAAATGTTAACGAGCATGAAGCGAGCAGGGGCGGATGTCATCTTAACGTACTTCGCTAAAGATGTTGCTCGCTGGTTAAAGGAGGAAAAATAATGCGTAGCTATGAACGTTCCAAAGCGGCATATGCTGAAGCGGTAAAGCTCATGCCTGGCGGTGTAAACAGCCCAGTGCGCGCATTTCGGGCAGTAAAAATGGATCCGATTTTTATGGCGCGCGGAAAAGGTTCAAAAATTTACGACGTTGACGGCAATGAATATATTGACTATGTGTTATCGTGGGGTCCGCTTATTTTAGGACATGCGAACGATCGAGTTGTGGAAGCGCTAAAGCGGGTAGCGGAAACGGGCACAAGCTTTGGTGCTCCAACGTTAATCGAAAATGAACTCGCTAAACTTGTGATGGAACGCATGCCGTCCATTGAAATCATTCGCATGGTTAGTTCAGGGACGGAGGCGACGATGAGCGCCCTTCGGTTAGCGCGTGGTTACACAGGCCGAAATAAAATCGTCAAATTTGAAGGATGCTATCACGGACATGGCGATTCGCTTTTAATTAAAGCGGGGTCAGGTGTAGCGACGCTCGGTTTGCCGGATAGCCCAGGGGTGCCGGAAACGATCGCCCAACATACGATTACTGTACCATACAACGATTTACAAAGCGTGCGTTATGCGTTTGAAAAGTTTGGAGAAGATATTGCGGCGGTCATTGTGGAACCTGTTGCTGGAAATATGGGAGTCGTTCCGCCAGAACAAGGTTTCTTGCAAGGTTTGCGCGATGTAACGAACGAGTACGGTGCACTTCTTATTTTTGATGAAGTCATGACTGGCTTCCGTGTCGATTATTATAGCGGTCAAGGATATTATGGTGTCACTCCTGATTTAACATGTCTTGGAAAAGTGATCGGTGGTGGACTACCAGTTGGCGCATACGGTGGTCGTGCTGATATTATGGAGAAAATTGCGCCAAGCGGTCCAATTTATCAAGCGGGCACGTTATCAGGAAATCCGATGGCGATGACAGCAGGTTATGAAACGTTGCGTCAATTGACGCCAGAGACATACGAAACGTTCAAGAAAAAAGCGAATCGGTTAGCGGAAGGACTAAGTGAAGCGGCAAAAGCGTACGGCATCCCACATACAGTTAACCAAGCGGGCTCGATGATCGGCATTTTCTTTACGAATGAGCGTGTCATCAATTATGAAACAGCGAAAACATCCGATTTAGACTTGTTTGCTCGCTATTATCAAGAAATGGCGAATGAAGGCATTTTCTTACCGCCATCGCAGTTTGAAGGCATGTTTTTGTCCACTGCGCATACAGATGAAGATATTGAGAAAACAATTGAAGCAGCGCGACGTGCGTTTGCAAAAATTAGCGATTGCCTCTAGGGCATCGCTTTTTTTATGCATACTTCTTTTTTTCTTCTCATAACCATAGTAATGTGAAATGACTTGGACGTTGAAGGAGAGATGAGCATGTTGCGTTTTTCAATTGAAGAAGCGATTGCCTTTCGACGTGAACATCACGTTGATCAATTATTATCCATTTCGCTACAGCCGACGATTACGATTGAGGAACAAGAAGATTATGTGTATATTCGCGGTGTGCTAGAGTTATCGGGAGAATATACGAAACGAGAAGAAGACGAAGACGTCGATCAACCGTTTGAAGCGGTTCGCTATGTGGAACATGTACGTATAAATGATGAACAAATTGGTGAATTTTTGCATCAATTCCCGATCGACGTTACCGTACCGAAAGAGCGAATTGATGACATTGAACAAGTATATGTAATGATTGAATCGTTCGATTATGATTTAAGGCAGCATGAATTACGTTTCATTGCAGAAGTAGCGATTCACGGCATTCAAATGGATCATGATCGCGAAGATGACGAATGGGAGCCGTACAACGTAGACGATTTCGAGCCGTTTGAAGCTGTTGCTCGGGAAGAAGTATATCAACAGGAAGAAACAGAAGAAGAACAAGGGAGTATCGTCAACGTTCCGAAATTTTATATGTTTCATGAAGAAAGCGAACAAGTAGAAGAACCGTCTTTTCAACATGAGCAAGTAGAAGATGACGGTGAAGTCGAACGAGCGGAAGAACAAAAAGAAGAAAAACAACCGTTTCAACTTGAAATGAAAGGGAGAGATACAAACGAAAAACGAAATGAAAACGCCTTGTACTTAACAAAGCTATTCGGCAAAAATGAAGAACAGGCGTTTGCTCGTTTAAAAATTTGTATTGTCCAACAAGGTGATTCGTTGGACAAGATTGCCGAGCGATACGATGTATCTGTCCAACAGTTGTTGCGCACAAACCATTTAGAAAGCGGTGCGGATATACACGAAGGTCAGTTGTTATACATTCCAACGCCAAGTAAAGTGTAAAAGGGTTGCATGATGATGCAAACGGTGCAACAACATAAGAATGTAGAGAGATGGAAAACGACAAATGGAACATATGCGCTTAAACGAGTGAAATCTTTGGCACATTGGCAGGCGATTGAGCAAGCCCATCGCTTACGCATACCGCTCGCCATTCCGATTTATGAAACGAAAAAGCGAGATGGGCAATGGTACTATATTATGCCGTGGCTAAAAGAAAAAACGGATCCGGGGTCGTCGTTTTTTCACGATTTGGCACGATGGCATAAACATTCGTTAAAAGAAATACAAACGACTGAAACAGAAATTGAGCGGTATTACGAAGAACGCAAACTTTCCCTTGAGGACGCTAAAAAAACATTGACTCATTATATAGAAACATGTGAAAAACAATGGTATATGTCTCCGTTTCAACTACAATGTTGCACTCATTTCCTCGACATCATGCGCGCCATTACATTTTCTGAACATACGTTAAATGAGTGGCGCGAGCGAATGCGGGAAAAAAAGACGGTTCGCATTTGTTATATTCACGGTCGTCCATCGTTTCAACATTACGTCGAGCGAGACGACGGAACATCATATTTTATTAGTTTTGAACAAGCGCGCTGGGCGCCTCCATTTCATGATTTACTTTTATTTTTTCGACAATATTTGCAAACGTATCCGATGACATGTGATGACGCTGTACAATGGCTTTCACAATATGAACAAACATTAGCACTTGAAGAAGATGAGCGACTTTTATTTTTTCATTTACTTGTGGATCCATATCGGTTTGTTCGTCTCATTCATCGATACGAGCAACAGCGACATCATCGACAAATGACAGCTGTTTGGCAACGAGCGTATTGGCAAATGAAAAACATCGAATATGTCATCGGAAAGTGGGAAGAAGAAAAGCAAACAAATCAAATCCAATCGTAATGTAAAGCGAATGAAAGAAAAATGAAAATAGCGAGTAAAATAACGTCGATTGTTGTTGGAAATAAAACGGTACGGATCGCTTGAACAACGGTAATCGGAATGATGCATTGTTCAGCAATAAAGCGAAGTTTTCTAAGCCACGGTGGCCAAGCGTACGGATTGTAACGTTTACGCATATGCTCACATCCTTTTTACACGTTTTGCTCCTTCGAGGGGCTTTTCTTTTTTATCATATGTATAAAAGAGTGAAAATGTGGCAAACCTTATTGACGATTCGTATGATTTTTATATAGTATTATGTATGAATAGAAAAAAGCGAAGATAGGGAAGAGTACGGCGTAACCCGCCTTGCAGAGAGGGAAATCAATAGCTGCGAGATTTCCTAGGTTTGTGGTCGTCGGAAGGTCGCCCCGGAGCTGCTTCTTTGAACGATAGTAGAAGAAGCCGGCACGTCGCCGTTATCGATTTGAGTGCTTAAGCATCGCTTAAGAAAAAAGGTGGTACCGCGAAAGAGTCTCCTTTCGTCCTTTTCGGATGAAGGGAGTTTTTTATTTTAGTGAAGGAGGGATTTTTTATGTTACCGCCAAAATATGACCACCGTGCTGTCGAGGCAAATCGTTATGAATGGTGGTTAAAAGGAAAGTTTTTTGAGGCAACAAGCGATGAGAAGAAAAAGCCATTTACGATCGTCATTCCACCGCCAAATGTGACAGGAAAGCTTCATTTAGGACATGCGTGGGATACGACGTTACAAGACATTATTACACGGATGAAGCGCATGCAAGGGTACGACGTCTTATGGCTTCCGGGCATGGATCATGCGGGAATTGCGACGCAAGCGAAAGTAGAAGAAAAGCTTCGTCACGAAGGAAAAACACGCTACGATTTAGGGCGTGAACGATTTGTGGAAGAAACATGGAAGTGGAAAGAAGAATATGCGGGACATATTCGTTCTCAATGGGCGAAGCTCGGTCTTGGGCTCGATTATACGCGCGAGCGCTTCACGCTTGATGAAGGGTTATCAAAAGCAGTGCGGGAAGTATTCGTTTCGTTATATAAAAAAGGGCTCATTTACCGCGGCGAATATATTATTAACTGGGATCCGGTGACGAAAACAGCGCTATCGGACATTGAAGTAGTATACAAAGATGTGCAAGGTGCGCTATACCATATGCGTTATCCGCTTGCGGACGGTTCTGGCTATATTGAAGTGGCAACGACGCGTCCGGAAACGATGCTTGGCGATACAGCAGTTGCGGTTCATCCAGAAGATGAGCGTTACAAACACCTTATTGGAAAAACAGTCATTTTACCGATCGTTGGTCGTGAAATTCCGATTGTCGGCGATGAATACGTCGATATGTCGTTCGGTTCAGGGGCGGTCAAAATTACGCCAGCACACGATCCAAACGACTTTGAAATCGGCAACCGTCACAACTTGCCGCGCATTCTTGTGATGAACGAAGACGGTACAATGAACGACAACGCCCTTCAATATAAGGGACTTGATCGTTTCGAATGCCGAAAACAAATCGTGAAAGATTTACAAGAACAAGGCGTGCTATTTAAAATCGAAGAACATATGCATGCAGTCGGTCATAGTGAGCGTAGCGGTGCAGTCGTTGAACCGTATTTATCGACGCAATGGTTTGTGAAAATGAAGCCGCTCGCTGAAGCTGCCATTGAACTACAAAAAACAGAAGGAAAAGTAAATTTCGTTCCGGAACGATTTGAAAAAACGTATTTACATTGGATGGAAAGTATTCGTGACTGGTGCATTTCCCGTCAGCTTTGGTGGGGACATCGCATTCCAGCATGGTACCATAAAGAAACGGGCGAAGTGTATGTAGATCATGAGCCACCAGCAGATATCGAAAATTGGGAGCAAGATCCAGATGTATTAGATACATGGTTCAGCTCTGCGCTTTGGCCGTTTTCGACGATGGGTTGGCCAGATGAAACATCGGCAGATTACAATCGCTATTACCCAACAGATGTGCTCGTGACAGGCTATGACATTATTTTCTTCTGGGTATCGCGCATGATTTTCCAAGCGTTAGAGTTTACTGGAAAACGTCCATTTAAAGATGTGCTTATTCACGGATTAGTGCGCGATGCGCAAGGACGGAAAATGAGTAAATCGCTTGGCAATGGCGTCGATCCGATGGATGTCATCGATCGGTACGGTGCGGATTCGCTTCGCTATTTCTTAGCGACAGGAAGCGCGCCGGGTCAAGATTTGCGCTTTAGCACAGAAAAAGTTGAAGCGACATGGAACTTTGTCAATAAAATTTGGAATGCGTCTCGTTTTGCGCTTATGAACATGGAAGGATTCACGTATGATGACATCGACTTAAACGGTGAAAAAACGGTTGCAGATCATTGGATTTTAACGCGCTTAAATGAAACGATCGAAACGGTGACAAAACTTGCAGATAAATACGAGTTTGGCGAAGTCGGTCGCGTGTTATATAACTTCATTTGGGATGATTTATGCGATTGGTATATTGAGATGGCGAAGTTACCGTTATACGGTGAAGATGAACAAGCGAAAAAGACGACGCGCTCGGTGCTTGCTTATGTGCTTGATCAAACGATGCGCCTCCTTCATCCGTTTATGCCGTTTGTAACGGAAGAAATTTGGCAACAGCTTCCGCATAAAGGAGAGTCGATTACAGTTGCTCCGTGGCCGCAAGTTCGTCCTGAACTAAGCAATCATGAAGCTGCTGAGCAAATGCGTTTGCTTGTTGATATTATTCGCGCGGTGCGTAACATTCGCGCTGAAGTAAATACTCCATTAAGCAAGCCAATTACGTTACACATTAAAGCGAAAGATGAGCACATTGCAACAACGCTTGAGAAAAACCGCTCATATATTGAGCGTTTCTGCAATCCGAGTGAACTTGTGATTGGCACAGCGATTCCAACTGTTGAAAAAGCGATGACAGCTGTTGTGACAGGTGCGGAACTAAGCTTGCCGCTTGAAGGATTAATTAATATTGAAGAAGAAGTGAAACGCCTTGAAAAAGAGTTGCAAAAACTCGATCAAGAAGTCGAGCGTGTGCAAAAGAAATTAAGCAATGAAGGATTTTTAGCGAAAGCGCCAGCGCACGTCGTCGAAGAGGAGCGGAAAAAAGAGCGCGACTATATAGAAAAACGTGAAGCTGTTCGCGCCCGTCTTGCACAATTAAAGCAATAGTTTTATGATGAAGACGAATCCACTTTGGGTTCGTCTTTCATTTTGCACAGGAGGGATTTTTGATGGTTCGCACATGTAAAGAAGCAGTCGATTGGATTCATAGTCGTTTATCATTCGGCGTAAAGCCGGGATTGAAACGAATGGAATGGATGATGGAAAAACTCGGTCATCCACAACGCCGCATAAAAGCAATTCATGTTGGTGGAACGAATGGAAAAGGTTCAACCGTTTGTTTTTTACGTCATATATTACAAGAAGCAGGGTATCGTGTCGGAACATTTACATCGCCTTATGTTGAACAATTTAATGAACGGATTAGCATCAATGGGCAACCGATTTGTGACGTTGATTTAATGAAACTCGTCCAAGTCATTCAACCTTTGGCAGAAGAATTAGAACAGACGGAATTAGGTGGTCCGACTGAATTTGAAGTCATTACGGCTATGGCGCTTTATTACTTTGGAAAAATGAACGTACAAGACGTCGTCATTTTTGAAGTAGGACTTGGTGGTCGCTTAGATTCGACGAACGTCATTTATCCGCTCTTATCGGTGATTACAAATGTCGGTTACGATCATATACATATATTAGGGAATACACTTGAACAAATCGCATTTGAAAAAGCGGGAATTATAAAAGCAGGGATCCCTGTTGTAACTGCGATCGACCAGCCTGAAGCTGTACGGGTCGTAGAGGAAAAAGCAGTATCTGTACGTTCGAAAGTATATGCGCTCGGTCGCGATTTTACCGTTTTCGCTCATGAACCGACGAGCGATGGGGAACGTTTTTCATTACAAACACCGTTTACGACATATCATGATGTCACGACGGCGATGTTTGGCGGGCATCAAGTGAAAAACGCAGCACTTGCGCTAATGGCGGCTGATTATTTACGCACGTATTATTCGTTTTTGATTGAGCGAGAACATATGTATAACGGCGTTCGGAAAGCCGAGTGGCTTGGACGATTTGAAAAGATGAACGATCGCCCACTTATTATTATTGATGGGGCGCATAACGAAGAAGGAATCGATAGCCTCGTGGCGACAATGAACGCTCATTATCCGAACCATCGTGTGCATGTCCTTTTTACAGCGTTAGGGGATAAACCAGTCACAGCGATGATTCGAAAACTAGAAACGATTGCACATACGCTGACGTTTACAACATTTGATTTTCCACGCGCTCTTTCCGCTGAACAACTAGCGGAACAAGCGACACATCCAAACGTTCAATGCACGAACGATTGGAAGCAATGGCTAAAAGAAAAACGAAAACAAGCGGGAAAAGACGACATCATTTTAATTACAGGTTCGCTTTATTTCATCTCAAACGTACGAAATTTTATAAAAAATAAATATAAATAATGGCAAGATTACTGGTATAATAGATAAAAAATAGGACTTTTGAAAGGGGGAGAGGTAGGTGAAAAGAGCTGTTTCGGTGTTTTTAACACTTCTTTTGCTTGTTCCATTGTTTATTCCTGCCATCACTGTGCGAGCTACTGATAATATCACATACAATGTGCTCGAAATTGTTAGTCATGCCGATCAATTATCTTCGTCACCATTGAAAAAAGAACTAGGAAGTACGTCGAATATAAACGTGACGACGATGACGATGAAGCGCTTTGTCGCTTTGCGGGACGAATTAGACGGGAAATATGATGCGATCGTTATTTCGAGTGGAGATTATAATCCGACGAAGCTTGGAATGACAAGTAATAGCAATAGAAGTGCATCTCATAATACAACGAATATTTTAAATGACATTACAGATTTAAAAGCTGGGCAAATAAAAACATTTTATATTGATAAAGGGTTACCTGTTTTTCTTCATGACAGTAGTGTGAAAAAATATCCAACAAGTAAACTGTATAGTTACTCTCAATCAAATGCATGGAAGACAAAGCAAAATGTTATTTTCTTTACAACGAATACGAACATAAAAAACTATTTTGCGACAAATGGTATGAAACGTCCTCATTTCGTGTTAGCAAATGCTCCATCTTCTACACAAACGTATAAAAAAGGGGACACATTGTCGTTCGTATACCAAATCACCAATTATACGCAATTTCAAAATAAATTGCTAACTGTAAACTTATATATTGATTCTGATTTTAACGACAAATATACAAGTGAAGAAATTGTCGCGTCTAAACAAGTACAAGGCGCAACAGGAACGATTTCATACACGCTTCCAGCAGGATATTCAGGTCCGCGTTATTGGAAAGTAGAAATTGTTGATGAAACAAGTGCATTAAAAGATTATGAAAAAGGGTTTGTGAAGTTTCAAGATGTTGTCGCAAATATTAAAGTATTACAAATTCGTAAAGGGAACGATGCGAGTTCGTTATTGAATACGAAAAATATGAACCCGAGCTTTTTAAGTCGTACGAACGAATATAATATTAGTATTGATGTAACAACATTAGAGAATTTCCAGAGAAGCAAAACGTACGAACCGAATTACTCACACGAAGTCATTAATGGAAAATATGATATGATTATTTTCGGGTTTGCCGATTGTTATAACGGATGTGGCTCCATTATTCAGCTAAATCCAAATACAGTCCAGTCCGTTAAAAACTTTATCCAATCCGGTCAAAGCGTTATGTTTACACACGATGTCATGTTCGGATCGAATAACGTATGGGTCAATGAATTCGGTCCAATCGTTCAACAAATTCAACCACAAACGGACTTAGGAAACGGTGCACCGAATGCATCAACAAAGACAAAACAAGTGAATAGTGGTTTAATGACAAATTACCCATATACATTAGGTGACAGCATTACCATTGCCACAACGCACAACCAATATTATACGCTTAACTTAGAAAATGAAGCAGTAATCCCGTGGTATAATATTGATGGGTCTCCGCGAGACGTATATGATAGCTGGAACCACTACTATACGTATTCAAACGGAAACGTCACATATTCGGGAACGGGACATGTAGGAACAACGTCAGCCTTTCCAGAAGAAGAACAAAAACTATTCGTCAATACGATGTATCGTGCGTTTTTCGGTTCGAACCATGCACCGCAGTTGACAGTCATCACACCGAAAGAAAACGAAAAAATTCCGAGCAACCAGCCGATTGAGCTATCGTATAAAGTGGAAGATTTAGATTTAGTTGACCGAACGTTTTCCACGAAAGTATGGTTAAACGGTCGAGAAGTGTATGCCCAAAACAATGTGCCAAACGGCACGACGATCATTCAATCCATTCCGCACAATATGCCAAACGGTGGGACAGCGACGATTAAAATTGAAGCAACAGATGCGCGCGGAGCAAAAGTAACAAAAGAATTTCAAGTGATCATTGAAAAAGTATCGGCAAATATCGAAGTTAGTCGAACGATTTCAAAAACGCTCACACCTGTTAACGAACCGATCGCGATGCAATATACGTTAACACCAAAACCGTTATCTTTATTAACGAATACGTTGTTAAACGTAACGAACGTCGCGTTTGAAGAAAAATTGCCAGCAGGCATCGAAGTTGTTTCAATGCCAAACGGATTTACAAAGCAAGGAACGTTGACAGAAGGCTATACAATTAAAGGAACGTTGCCTGATATTTCGTTTGTTAAGTCAGGAACAACGTATATTGCTGAACCGCAAACGTTTACGATTCAAGTGAAACCGACGGCGAAAGGAACGTTTTCGCTCTCACAAGCTAAACTGACATACAAAGATATAAATACGCAAGTCGTCAATTTATCGTTTAATGCCGTATCTTTCGTTTCTGATTACAAAGTGACAGATGCAACGCTGCCAAGCACAATTTTTGTGAACCGTGGTGTGCCTAAAAATGCGCGGCTATTGTTAAACGTCTTGCCGCAAGAAGCGACAATTGCATCAGTAGAATGGAGCGAAAATAGTAATGGGCAAGTCATTTCGATTGACCAAAACGGCGTCATTACCGCAATACAAGAAGGAACAGCACAAGTGACAGCAAAAGTAAAAGATATGTTCGGTAACGTCAAAACAGCGACAATGACGGTCATTGTACGCATTCCAGTCGATTCGATAACAATTCAAAACTTTACTGTTTATGTCGGTGAAACGATTCCGATTCCAATAACCGTATCACCTGTGGATGCGAAAAAAGCGGTATCTTATTCACTAGGAAATAGCTTGTATGCTGAAGTGAATGGGGCAAACGGAACGATTACAGGATTAAAAGAAGGGGTAACGACGTTAACTGTTCAGGCGTTCAATAGAAATGATGAACTCATTGAAAAAACGGTGACCGTCACAATTCAGTCGATTCCGGTAACTGCCGTTGTCGTCTCACCAACCATTGTAAATATGAACATTGGTGAAACGGTTACGCTCACCGCAACGGTTGCGCCAAATAATGCGACGTATAAAACAATTGAATGGCGCTCTTCCAATCCGAATATCGCTTCTGTCGATGAAAACGGTCGCGTCACAGGACTAAGCACAGGACAAGTGACAATGACAGCGCAAGCACACAACGGTGTGATCGGAACAGCAATCGTTCACGTTGGTTCGCCGTTGACAGGTATTTCCCTTCCATCGACGTTACTTGTCCAAAAAGGAAAAACGATCAATGTATTGCCATACATTGCACCGATTCCAGCTAATGCGACGACAAAAATTGTAAGCCGTTCATTTACTGTCGAAAATAGTTACTATGCCGTTGTCGATCAAAACGGGGAAGTCACTGCGAAACGTCTCGGTGAAACACCACTGACGGTGAAACTCGTTGATGAAACAGGAAAAACGTGGACGGCATCAACAGTCATTCGCATTGTTGAACAAGCGACAGATCCAACGAAAGGCGGAAATAAAAACGGCTGGCTGTACTAATGAAGGATGTGAACACGTATGAAAAAAGTGATGATGCTAGTTGTCATCATCAGCTTATTAAGCGGATGCTTCCCGTCAAAAGAAGAAAGGCAACAAAAATTCATCAAAGCGATCGAGCAAGGAAACGTGGAAGCGGTTCGCGACTATATGAAACAAGAAAAAAACATTAACTTTCAAATGAACAATGAGACACCGCTTGATGTGGCGATGCGGAACGGTCAGCGTGAAATTGCGGTACAACTATTGAAAGCTGGAGGAAAGTCGGCTGTCATGCCGCTTCCTCCCCTTCATTTTGCACTTGCTTCTTCTTTGGCTCAAGGGGATGAAGAAAATATTGAAATTGTGAAACAAATGGTGAACGAACAGACGGTGCGTGAAAAAGATAAGGAAAACAATACCCCATTGCATATCGCTGCAGGGAGTGGAAATCTTTCTCTCGTTCAACTCGTTTGCCAATACGATGTTGATGTCAATGCAAAAAATAAACAAGGTGAAACGCCATTATTGCTTGCTGTGCAGGCAGGGAATGTGGATGTTGTCCGCTTTTTATATGAACGTGGAGCAAATACGGAGATCGCCAATGAAGCCGGTGAAACGCCGTTATATAAAGCTGTTGAACGAAATTTTATTGACGTAGCAACATATTTATTAGGGAAAAAGGCAAATGTCAACGCAAAAACGAACATCGGAAAAACGCCATTAATGGTTGCAGCAGAATACGGATATGATGAGTTAGTAACGCTTTTACTTCGTTACGGAGCCGATGTACACATAAAAGATCAGACGGGTAACACAGCGCTTTCTCTTGCGCAATATTGGAAACATGAAAACATAATCAAACAGCTAAAAGAAAAAGGAGCGAAGTAGCTCCTTTTTCTATTGTACTCGCAGTTCATCAACGATGACGGCAAGCTGTTTGACAAGCGGTAAACCGAGACCGCGGTTAATAAATACATCTTTATTATGTTTGACAACAAAGCGAGCATATTGTTTTTGTTCTTCTTCTGATGATATAGGCGCTTGAAACGAAAGATTCGTTCCACTATCGCTCGTTTCGCCGCGATACGTATTGATGATTAACCCGTTTTCATCTGCGTACGGAATGATTGAGCTATTCCCGCGCGCAAATAGCCCACCCTCGATATTTACATATGAACCAACAGCATACATCACAGCATTGCTATCTGTGTAGAAAAATCCTTTTAAATTTGGTGTGGTGAGTGAAAAATTGTTCGTAAATTCGTTCACGCGGGCGATTTCGAGCTCCCCTTTTGTTAATAATACGACTTCTTTTCCGTTTAAGCCGCTAATCGTCGTATTGTAAATCGATGTATTTCCGTTGACGTAAACAGTAGAATCGAACGCCACTTGCCCTGTAATCGTTAAGTTGCCGAGGACAATGATGTTTCCTGAAATTTGTAAAGGAGAACTTCCTGCGTTTTCTAATGTCAAGTCACCGTTTACAATTAACCATTGGTTATCATTTAAAGTCAATGAAGAAATATCAAAATAAGGAATCGTACTCGTATCAAGAAAAATAGATTTTCCGCTTGCAATTGCCTCTTCTAATGCGGTTGATAAATCGATAAGGTCATGAACGACAACAGTCACAAACGATGATTTTACTTGTTCTATAAGCTCTGATAATGGTAAAGAAATGAGATTTTGATATTGCGTTTGTTTACTTTGATCAAATGCATCAATACCAGCTGCTGAAAGCAGTTTATCTTTTAATGTGAGATCAAAGTTCACATCAATAAACTCCTCTTGTTCTTTTTGGACGCTCGGTCCTTGATATTGAAACGACAGGGAGCTAGATGAAAAATCGTTCATGTTTTTTGTAAATTCGTTTGATATCGTGTAACAACTTTTTGCTCCGTTTCCGTGATCGCATGCATAGCGATTTCCTTCAACGAACAATATACTTTTTTCGCTTGTCGTCGGGAATGATGTTTGCACAGAATAAAGCGTTGAGTTGTAAATATAGTTAGCGACGTTTGTGATGTATATATTTTTCCCTGCATATATATTGCCATCAATATATGCCCCGCCATTTAATGTGACATTTTCACGCGAGCCAAGGGCATATTTTAAAAAGCTTGGCGCATTCGTAATAATTACTTCGCGTGTAACGACTTTTTTTCCGTAAGGGGCATATATGCGAAAGACGCGCGTAAATAATTGATTGCGCACAATTCCTTTCGCATCCGTTATATCTTCGATCGTGACGCCATGGCGGTTCATGAGCTCGTTCAAAAAACCTGCTTGTGCATTGCCTAAATCAAGATCAAGCTGCGCAGGGGTTGATAACGTTAACTGTTCGACTTTTACTTTCAGTTCAGCGATCGTTTCTTCTACGTTTTTGACGGCATCGTGAAGCGATGTGACATCTTCTATACGCACTTGTGTAAATTTTGCTTGATATATGCTAACAGATAAAATCGTAAGCCCGATAATAAAAAAGACAGTGACGGTTAGCATCACGAGCACAAGACTGTATCCTTTTTCGTTCACATCCATCCCCCCTTTAAAAACCGAATTGTGATTGTAACGTAAACGGTTCAATATATAATGGATCATCCGGATTTCGATGATCGTTGTCTTGAACAGATAAACGAATCGAAATGATGCCGCTTTTACATACGTTTTGTTGTTCTCGAATGCACGTATAAGTGAATGTAGATTGTTCAGGAATAATTCGTAAGTTAGGTGTCGTGATTTGTTTGCCGTTCATTTGTAACGTTCCGGTTGACGTGTCGATCATGATTTGTAGCGTCTCATTTCCTTTTTCCTTTTCTTCTACGAGCCCTGTATTTGTATCAATTTCTTTTTTTACTTGATTGACAAATGTAAGTGTGTAGTTATTTGACTCATCTTTTTTTAAACCGTCCGGCGCCAGCGTATAAAGCTCGTTAAAAATTGTAGTCATTAATATGTCCGCTTCGCTTCGTAGTTGATTTTCAATGCCGATGCGTTTATACGCCTTCGTTCCTGCTGTAAATACGCCGTATGCAGAAGCGGCAATGATCGATGTGATCGCTAGCCCAACAAGCAGTTCGATCAGCGTCAATCCTCGTTCATTAGCGAATACGTTCATTGGCGATCACTCCTTTTAATACGACTACTTCGTTGTTTGAACGAACGGTGACATATAAACGAAGTAAATAATTGCTTACGTCTTCAGCCATTTCTTTTTCTTGTTGAATCACTTGTTTTAAAGGGTCAGGAAATTCAGTTGGTGGATTTGTTTTTATTTGCGACCATATCGTTTGATCGTATGGAATGAGCCAAGCTTGTACGTCTTCTTCATCGTATGCGACATTGTTAATCGTCGGTGAAAAAACAGCTTTACATACATTTTCGTTAGGGAATAAAGACGAATTTGAACACGATGAAGCATCAAAACGAACAAAAGGTGTTTGTTGTGTGATATGATCGGTTGTATATTTGGCTATTGTTTGAAAATCAAGCCGTTCCATATAATGAATCACACCGCGTGCGATATTTATAGCAACCGTTTTTGATTGATTATATGTCGTATATGTCATCGCATTTGTAAAAAACATAAACATGCCACTGACAACAAACGACAAAATGACGATCGATAGGAGCACTTCAATTAAAGTAAACCCACGTTCAAAAATATTCATTTTCTTTTGACACATTTTCCTTCTCCTTCTTTTAAAATACATAACTTTATTATACAATATGTTAGAGTTAGGTGTTGTATCATTTTGAATGGGGGGAGCGACTTGGCGTACTTATTTTTTGCGATCTTTTTTCTCATATTAATCCCCATCTATATTCGGTTGCCTTTTGGGTGGACAAAAAAAGGGATTGCTCTTGTATTAACGGTCGCTTGTTTATTAAGCGCTTTTGGCATCATTGCGATCGAACAATTTCCATTATGGCAAGCTACATTGTTTCTTTTTCTTTTAGTGATCGCAAGTACATATTTACTTGAACAAAAGCTCGGTCATTTATTTTATGCACGCATTTATGAGCACGATTTTATTGTCGAAGATGACGGAGAAGATGAGCGAAAGGATGAACAGCCGCTTGTTAGGAAAGAAGCGGTGGAAGAAAATCCGAAAAATGAGTTGCAACAAGTAGATGACACCGATGTCGAATGGAGTGAGGGTGATTGGCAGGAAGTCGAGCAACCCGTTTCGCTCGAGCCGTTAAAAGATGAATATAATGATACGATTGAACCGATCGCGGATATGGACGATGTCATTGAACCGTTACACAACGATGACATAGATGTAGACGAAGCGTTTATCATGCAACAACGGTGGGATGATTTGCTTAGCGAAACAAGTAATGAAACGTCACGCGATGAAGCATTTGAGAGTGAAATAAAAGAAGGGCTTGATATAGAAACGCTCGCTATCGTAGAACAACCGATCGAACAAATGGCTAACGAGCGACATGAAAGCGAAACGACGTTACAAAGTCTTGTCGTACATACAGTGAGCGAGCAAGAAATGGATATCATTCCGAGTATCGATCGTGCTTTACACGAGCAAGACGAAGGGACAAACATTCCGATGATTGAAGAAGCGGTTGTTTATGAAGAACAACCGTTTCAGAGCGCATATGACGAGATGGAAACAACAGCGGGAGAAAACACAAATGAACCTTTACGTATACTTCCAAAACCTTTGCTAAAAAATTTACTTGCTTCTTTATACGCGATGCGTCCAGCGTTGTCGGATGCGGAATATGAACAGCTTATTCATAAACATTTGCACCCTCGCTTACACGAACAAGATTATTATACATTTGCAAATGTATTAATGGAGCATTATGTAGCTTCAAAACAATATGAAAAGCTGCATCTTTTTGCAAAACAATTGTATGCTCAATATGGGTCTTATCCAATGATTCAACAACAATTAACACATATGATACATTACGCTGAACAAAAAATGGGGTGGAAAAAATGAAAAGTAGCACACAAGTTATTGGTCTTCCAGTCATTAGCATTCAAAACGGAGTTCAACTCGGACAAGTGAAGTCACTTGTCTTAAACCCAGAAAAAGGAACAGTCGATTTTTTAATTGTTGATCAAGAAAATTGGGAAATTAGTATGAAAGCGATTCCGTTTCGAAACGTCATCGGAATTGGTGAATTTGCGGTAACGGTTGAAGAAGAACGAGCTGTGCTCGATTTAAACGTCATTCCGATCGCGAATGAGCTCGTCAATAAAAAAATTGCGATTAAACAAGCGAAAGTAATGACAAGAAAAGGACAATTGCTTGGCGAAGCAACGGAGTTTTATATTGACGAAGAAACAGGACAAATTACCGGGATTGAAGTGCAAATTGGAAATGAATCTCGCATCGTTCGTGCTGATCACGTCATTACGTATGGAAAAGAATTATTAATTGTTCATGAAGATGCACAGCAAACAGCTGCTTCGGATGTGAGTGAATTGTTGTCACTAAAAGGGACGCAAGTAGAGCCCCTTATTGAACAAATTGCTCCAAAAACAGTTGAAACTGAACTTGATGAGTTGCGTCGAAAACAAATTGATATGTTAACAGGAAAACGAGTGTTAAAAGATATTGTGGATGCAAACGGTCAAATATTCATCTCGAAAGATACAATTTTAACGAAAGAACATATTATTCGTGCCCAAGAAGAAGGACCAGACGTTGTTATTGAACTGTCGATGAATGTCGAGTAAGGAGGCGTATGCCGTGCGCCAAATCGCTTCGCTTAAGTTGTTTTTTACGTTACTTCTTACCGTTTCATATTTACTTGCAAGTACGAAAGTGGCGACATGGGCGTACGAGTCGTTCGTTAGTGGCGATACATTTGCTGAAGGAACGATGATCGGACCAGTCGATATATCAAATCGTTCATACGAAGAAGCGTATGAACAAATCAATCAAAAAGTAAATGAGTGGAAACAATCAGCGACGATTACGCTCATGCTAGAAGGAAAAGAAGTAACGGTACAAACTAATCATTTTACATTTCATATTGAGGAGAGCATGAAACAAGCGGAGAGCGGAAAAACTACCCCTCTCCTCGTTTCCATTGACGGACAAGCTTTGCAAGATGTGATTTCTTCGCTTGGTGCATTAAGTGATTGGATCGATGTTGAAAAAGTAAGAGCACAAGTAGAACAAGCTGCAGCTTCGCTCACATCTGCCCAACTATCTCTTAGTCAATACGTTCGAGAAGAAATGCAAAAGGAAACGATATTATCGCAAGCAACTATCCCGTTCCATCAAGAACTTCATGCGATAACGCAAACAACCGTTGTCATTGAGCCAAAACAAGTGTTTTCTGTTTTGGACTTTTTCAAAAAGCAAGGAATAAGCTTATCAAAAGAAGCGATGACGTTATTTGCATCTGGATTGTATGAGGCGGTTGTACCGACAAATTTTGAAATTGTTGAACGGCATACGAGCCCTATATTACCAAATGGAATTAAGGCAGGGTTTGAAGCAGCTGTTGAACAAAATAAAAAAGACTTTATGTTTTTTAATCCAAACGATCAGTCGTACACGGTTGAAATGAGAACGGAAGGCAGTCAAATGAAACTTTCTCTTACAGGAATACCGTTTATGTATCAATATGTATTAAAGACGGATCCAATTGAATATTACGATCCAAAAACGATTGTGCAATATAGCGCATTGTTGAAGCCGAACGAAAAGCGGATCAAGGAAGAAGGAAAAAAAGGAATGCTCATTCGCTTGTATAAAGAAGTGTACGATCGAAACCGAACATTAATTGAGACGATACCCGTTTCGGAAGATTTTTATCCACCTGTTCATCGTGTCGAATTGCGTGGGTTGCAATCGGGAGTAAATAACGGAACAAGTGGGACACCAAGTGAGACACCAACTCCAAATGAATCACCTTCAACACAGTTACCACAACAAGATGATATATGGGGAAATGAAAACGAGCAAATAAAAGGAAATGAGGATGAGACCTCATGAAAAAGCATGAGCGAAAACGATTAGGCGATTTGCTTATTGAAGCGGGATTAATTACGAAAGAACAACTCGAAGAAACGTTAAAAGAAAAAGCACCTGGTCAAAAATTAGGGGATGCGTTGTTGCAGCGAGGATACATTACGGAGCAACAGTTAATTGAAGTATTAGAGTTTCAACTTGGCATCCCACACGTCAGCTTATATCGTTATCCAATTGATCCGAAATTAACGAATCTCGTACCGAAAGAATTTGCGAAACGAAACATGCTCATTCCTTTAAAACAAGAAGGGGATCGTCTATTTGTTGCAATGGCAGATCCAATGGACTTTTTTGCGATTGATGATTTGCGTTTATCGACGGGCTTTCATATTGAAGTAGCTATTGCATCAAAAGATGATATTTTACGGGCAATTAATAAATATTACGATATTGATGATTCGGTGGAAGAATTTTTAAACATTGCTCCTGCGCAAGAAGTGCGCGAACAAGAGAAACTTGTTGAAGATGACTCGCCGATTGTTCGACTCGTCAATCAAATTTTACAAATGGCAGTAGAACAGCGGGCGAGCGATATTCATATTGACCCCCAGGAAACAAAGGTCGTCATTCGTTATCGCATCGACGGCATTTTGCGTACAGAACGAGCGTTGCCTAAGCATATGCAAGGAATGTTAACGGCGCGTATTAAAATTTTAGCGAATATGGATATTACAGAACATCGCGTTCCGCAAGATGGACGTATTAAAATGAATATCGATTTTCACCCGGTCGATTTGCGTGTATCGACATTGCCGACGATTTATGGTGAAAAAATCGTTATGCGCGTGCTTGACTTAGGAGCGGCGTTAAACGATTTAAACAAACTTGGATTTAATAAATTGAATTTACAACGGTTTATTCAACTGATCGAACAACCAACGGGCATCGTGTTAATTACGGGGCCGACCGGTTCAGGAAAATCGTCGACACTTTATGCGGCATTAAACCGATTAAATGGGGAACATGTGAACATTATTACAATTGAAGACCCTGTCGAATATCAGCTTGAAGGAGTAAACCAAATTCAAGTAAATCCAAATGTCGGGATGACATTTGCCGAAGGATTGCGCTCGATTTTGCGTCAAGACCCGAACATTATTATGGTTGGAGAAATTCGTGATCGCGAAACAGCGGAAGTGGCGATTCGTGCTTCTTTAACAGGACATCTCGTGTTAAGTACGTTGCATACGAACGATGCATTAAGCACTGTTGCTCGTTTAATTGATATGGGAGTCGAGCCGTTTTTAGTTGCCACATCACTTTCAGGGGTTGTTTCTCAACGTCTCGTGCGTCGCGTTTGTCGCGATTGTCAAGAAGAGCACGAACCGACGAAGCGAGAAATCGACATTTTTGCGCGTCGTGGTTTAAAAATTGAAAAAGTGATGCGGGGGCGGGGCTGTCCGACGTGCAATATGACAGGATATAAAGGACGTATTGCGCTACATGAATTAATGGTCATGTCTGATGAAATGAGAAAAGTCATTTTAAATGGCGAATCGCTTTCAAAGCTGCGTGAAATCGCAATAAAAAATAAAATGATTTTTTTAATTGATGACGGACTATTAAAAGTGAAACAAGGGCTTACGACAACAGAAGAAGTGTTGCGTGTAAGCATTGGATAAGGTGATGAAGATGAAACAAAAAGTAGATGCGATGTTACGTGCCGCATTTGAGCTTAAAGCATCAGATATTCATTTGACGGTCGGCGTTCCTCCGATTTTTCGCGTGAACGGAGATTTAAAACGATACGGTCAAGAGGTGTTATCGCCAATCGATACGGAACAAATGGCAAAAGCGATTGTTCCGGAGCATATGTGGCCGCGTTTTGAAAAAGACGGCGAGTTAGATTTGTCATATAGCCTATCAGGTGTTTCTCGTTTTCGTGTAAATGTGTTTAAACAGCGTGGATGCATATCGCTCGCCATTCGTACCATACCGACAAAAATTCCGACGCTCGAAGAATTGCAATTGCCAGATGTATTGAAAAAGTTAGTGACAAAACCACAAGGTCTTATTCTCGTTACCGGACCGACAGGAAGCGGAAAATCGACGACGTTAGCCGCAATGATCGATTATATGAATAAAACGATGCGCAAACATATTATTACGCTTGAAGATCCGATTGAATACGTGCATAAGCATGGAGGATGCATTATTGACCAGCGTGAAGTCGGGACGGATACAAACAACTTCGCAAACGGACTTCGGGCAGCGCTGCGTCAAGACCCGGATGTCATTTTAGTTGGAGAGATGCGCGATTTAGAAACGATTCAAACAGCTATTACCGCCGCAGAAACAGGGCATCTCGTATTCGGGACGCTGCATACGTCCAGCGCACCGGCGACAATTGATCGCATCATTGATGTGTTTCAACCTGAACAACAAACACAAATTCGCATTCAATTGGCAACCGTTTTAGTTGCAATTATTTCGCAACGATTATTTCCACGCGCTCAACAAAACGGGCGCATCGCAGCGACAGAAATATTAATTAACAATGCAGCGATTGCGAATTTAATTCGTAACGGAAAAATTCATCAAATTCCGAGCATTATGCAAACGAGCCGCGCGCTCGGCATGCATACGCTTGAAGCGAACATTAAAGAGCTTGTGCAGCAAGGGTTCATTGCAAAAGAATCGGTGGAGCCGTATTTGCAGGAAGGATGAGATAGATGGCGCAATTTCGCTATGAAGCACGCGATGTGCATGGGCGAGTGAAAAAAGGTACGATCGTTGCTTCTTCGCGTCGAGATGTCATGATGAAATTGCGGGAGCAACGATTAAAAGTCATTGACGTACGCGAAGTACCGCAGACGTTATTAACAAAAGAAATTACGTTTGGAAATCCTGTGAAGCTGCAGCATTTCGTCATTTATTTACGCCAATTTGCCACGTTGTTAAAAGCGGGGGTGACGATCGTTGACGCCACTCGCATTTTAGCGGAACAAACAGAAAGTAAAGCGTTAAAAAAAGCGCTCGTGCGCATTGAAGAGCAATTAAGAAGCGGTCAACCGTTATCTGTCGTGATGACCGATCATCCGAACATTTTTCCTTCGCTCGTCGTCAATATGATTCGTGCGGGAGAAGCGAGCGGAAGTATCGATGAAACGCTCGAAAGGCTTGCCGATCATTTTGAAAAAGTGCATCGCACAAGACAAAAAATTGTTTCTGCTTTAGCATATCCGATCGTTGTTGGAATTATTGCTGTCATCGTTGTCATCTTTTTGCTCGTGAGCGTCGTTCCGACATTCGTTTCGATGTTTGCTGATTTTGGTGCAGAGTTGCCGACCATTACGAAGTTTGTTTTACGTGCAAGCGAAGTGATGCAAACGTATTGGTGGGGCGTTATTTTGCTGTTTATCGCTTTATATATTTTATTGATCGTGTTAAGAAGACAAAAAGCAACAAAATATTACTTAGATGTTCTCATGCTTCGCATGCCAATTTTCGGTGGAATGATGCAAAAAGCGGTGCTTGCGCGCATGACGCGCACATTAAGTTCCCTTTTTTCAAGCGCTGTTCCGATTTTACAAGCGCTCGCGATCGTTGAAACGGTTGTTGAAAACGAAGTCGTCGCCCGCGTCATTCGTACATCGCGTGATGCGCTTGAACGCGGGGAATCGTTAACAGAGCCAATGAAGCGACATTGGGCATTTCCGCCACTTGTTACACAAATGATTGCGATCGGAGAGCAAACCGGTTCACTTGATGCGATGCTTGCCAAAGTCGCTGACTTTTACGAAGCGGAAGTCGAAGCAGCGACCGATCGTTTAAAATCGTTAATTGAGCCGCTTATGATCGTATTGCTTGCAAGCGTTGTTGGGACGATCGTCACATCCATTTTAGTGCCGATGTTTGATATATTTAATCATATTCAACAATAAAACTAGTACTTTTCAACTAGACTGTTATCGTGTAAAATGATGAGAGAAAACAGAAAATTGCAAAGGAGAGGAATTATGTTAAAACGATTCATTCGTAACGAAAAAGGTTTAACGTTAATTGAGTTGTTAGCAGTCATCGTTATTTTAGGGATTATTGCTGCGATCGCGATTCCGAGTATTGGAGCAATCATTGACAATTCTAAAAAAGATGCTCATATTGCCAATGCTAAACAGCTTGTTAACGCAGCAAGAATAGCTGTTACGGCTGATGCTGCAAATGCAGCTAAAACATCATTCACGATGAAAGAGTTGGTTGATGGTGGGTATTTAGAAAAGACACCGAAGTCACCTGGAGACAAATTAGATTACGATCCAGAGAAATGCCAAGTTTTTGTTACGAAAAGTCAAACAACAGGGAATTTCAGCTATGAAGTTGAATTAGTTGATAAAGGAAATCCTGAGCATAAGTATATTGCAAAGAAAAATGTAGATGAATTAAAGAGAAGTGACGTTAAACTTGAATAGTATATTATCTATTTCTTTCCTCCTCGGTCTTCTTCTCGGCTCATTTTATAATGTTGTTGGGTTAAGGGTGCCGAAGGGGGAGTCGATTGTTGCGCCGCGTTCGCATTGTCCACATTGTAAGCGAACGTTGACGGCGTTAGAGTTAATTCCAGTTGTTTCGTATTTGTTGCAAAAAGGGAAATGTCGCGCGTGTTCGGCGCGCATTTCCTTTGTTTATCCGTTAATTGAGCTGTCCACGGCTATATTGTTTACGCTTGCCCCGCTTTTTGTCGGTTGGTCAGCGGAAGTAGCCGTTAGTTGGACGCTCATTTCTTTATTCGTTATTATTTTTGTTTCTGATGTGCATTATATGGTTATCCCAAACCGTGTTTTATTATTTTTCACTCCACTCCTTCTTGTTGAACGTTTATGGATTGCCCCGCTTACTCCTTGGTGGGATAGTTTGCTCGGTAGTGTTGTTGGGTTTATGATATTGTTTGTCATAGCGGTTGTGAGTAAAGGTGGCATGGGCGGTGGAGATATTAAGTTATTTGCGTTAATTGGTTTGGCGCTTGGCGCAAAGCTTACCGTTTTAGCGTTCTTTTTATCGACGCTCGTCGGGACGATATTCGGACTGATTGGCATGGCGCTCGGGCGTGTGAAACGAGGCGAACCGATGCCGTTTGGACCAGCGATCGTCGTTGGGACGTTAATCGCTTATTTTTTCGGGGAAACGATCATCCACGTGTACGTAAAGGTTATGATGTAAGGAGAACGAACTATGCGGCTTTTTTCGATGAAACATAAAGTGGGCAACATTGTTATAAAAGATCACGTCATTCGCTATGTAGAGTTAAAACAACAGCAACCGCTCGTTTTGCATACATGCGAGGAATGGCCGCTTCCAGAAGGAATTGTGCGGGACGGGAAAATTGTCGATGAAGAACAGCTCGCTCATATTATGGAGCAATGTGTCGACATGTGGAAAATGAAACGTCGCCGCGTACGATTTCTTGTTCCTGATCCACTCATCGTTATTCGGAAAGTTGCGTTACCGAAAGAAATCGATGTAGAAGATATACGTAGTTATTTATTTATGGAAATTGGTTCAACGATCCCGCTTCCGTTTGAAGATGCCGTATTTGACTACGCCATGCTTGAAAAAACGAAAGAAGCGCTTCATGTTTTATTGTTTGCCGCACCGGAAGCGAACGTAATGCAATATGCACAGCTATTTGAAGCAGTCAAATTAAAACCGATTGTGGCAGATATTTCTCCGCTTAGCTTATATCGCTTATTTTACACATTTGATTTAGCGAACGATGTCGATCACTTTTTATTCGTTCAATTTGATTTATCGTCGTTAAACGTCAGCGTATTTTATCAACATCGTCCAATATTCACGCGTCAGTTAGCGTTTGATGCCCAATGGACGTTTTGGGAAAAGACGAATGAAGGATGGATGTGGTTAAAAGAAGGTCAACCTGAACGTCAGCTAGAGGACGTATATAAAGAACTCGAGCGCGTCATGAACTTTTACCGTTTTTCATTACAACAAGGCAAGGCGCAAATTACCCGCATCGTCATTACTGGGGACCATCCGCTCGTTCATACATTTTCCCTTTTGTTACAAGAGCGTCTTGATGTCGCGGTTGAAACGTTGACGCTGCCGCTTTCGGTCGACCCTGCTTATTATTTACCAATTGGACTCGGACTAAAAGAGGGTAATGCATATGCTCGTAGAAATTAACTTACTGCCAAAACGTGAACAAAAATCCCGACTTATTCCACTTTTATCCATTGTGTTTGCTGTTTTATTGATCGTTGGCGCGGCAACGTTTTATGTCATTGTACAGCGCATGGAACAACAAATCGCGCAATTAAAAACGGAGCTCGATCAAACGAAAGCGTTACGAATCGCAGAAGAAGAAAAACAAAAAACAGCTGCGAACACATCTGTCGGAGTCCAGTTGCAAGAAGCGATTCAATGGGCGGAGCAATATCCGATTCATACGGTCGCGCTTTTACATGAATTGATTGAACGTTTGCCAGAGCGCGGGTTTTTAATGAACGTTTCTTATGCGCGAGATGGTGCCATTCAATTGACTGCTCAATTTGATACAACGCGTGAAAGTGCTGCATATTTACAAGCGTTAAAAGATGCCTCGTTTATCGCTGACGTAAAACTGACGAGTTTAACTGCATCAGAAGGAAAGGCGGAAGAAGAAGGAGCAATGCCGCGGTATATCGGACAGTTTACTGTTCAACTGAATATGGAGGAATGGAAAAAACAGCAACAAGGAGGGGAAAAATGAGAAAAGGACTTATCGTGACGGTCTCTCTCTTGTTGCTTACGCTACTATCATTTGCGCTATATATATATGTGTACAAACCGCTCGATGACCGAAAAGAACAACTGGAAACAGAATTGCAGACGGAAAAAAAGTTGCTGCAAACGTTGCAAAGCAAACAACCGTCGGACGATTTGCGTGTTAGTCTTGTCGAGTTACAAAAACGCGTTCCTGTTCAACCGTTTGTCGAGCAATTTTTATTAGATATTGAAAAAGCGGAAGTTTTATCCAATAGTATGGTATTGTCGCTTACATTTCAAGAAGGGGAAAACGTCGAAGGACCTCCCACTCCGATTCAAAAATTAACGGTCAATATATCTGTTCGTTCTCCTTCTTATTTTGCGCTCGAACAATTTATTGATGTGTTGGAGCGATCGAAGCGCATCGTTTCAGTCGATTCGCTATCGTTTACAGGATATGAAGAATGGACGACGGTGATGGATGAAGTACCGGAGCTGTCTTATTCTCTTACTGTTTCAACGTTTTATGCACCAGAGTTACGCCAATGGATTGAGCAACTGCCACCGCTTGATTTACCGCAACCGAGCGAAAAGCGCAATCCGTTTCCTTCATTAACGGAGCAATAAAGGAGTCGGTCGGATGCAAAATGAGCGCGGAATGACGTTAATTGAACTGTTAGCCGTCATTGTTATTTTAAGTATTTTAGTCATGATTGCGACTATTTCTGTTGTTGAAGTCATTAAAAAGTCACGTGATCGAGCGTTTGTCGCGACAGCGTATTCGCTATACGAGGCGGCAAGGCTTCACGTTGGTGCGCAGAAAGTAGAGTTTTTAACACCAAATGAAAGTGAAATATTAACGTACAAACAGTTAGTTGACGATGGCGTTCTTGAGGGAATCATGGATCCGTACACATCAAAACGGTTGCCGCCAAATGATGACTCATATGTTATTGTGACGAAACAACATGACGGCACGATTGCATATGCGGTTTGTTTAAAAGGAGAAACGAAGCAAATTTGTAAAGAAAATGGTGTACCTGTCGATCAGTTGTCGATAAATGACATTCAAGATCGATAGTGCGAAATTTGACGAAAACCTTCCGCGACGAGACGACAAATGTCTCGTTTTTTTTTTCTTTTTTTATGTTACGATGACCGAAGAATGACAGCGGGAGGGAGAAAAGTTGGACAAGCCAGCGAAAAAAGCAATTGTGATTAAAGTGAATGGGAAAGAACAACCGTATACGACGGCGACGAACGTATTACCGCAATGGTCAAATGGAGAGAGCAATGAACAAAATGAGAAAAAAGACGATTTGGTAGCATTCGACACAACAAGTCAACGATATAAAAAACGATCACCTTGGCGTTCGTTTTTGCTAGCGATCGCTTTAGCTGTCGTTCTTGGGACAAGCTTCGGTTTATTTGTATTAACGATCATTCCGACAACTGACACTTCTTCGACCGCCACATTGCAGCAAGAACAAAAGGAAGAAGAGCCAGTTGCGCAACGGACAGAAACCGTTTTTGTCGTTCAAGGTGGGGTGTTTCAAGATGCGGAAGCGGCGAAAGCGTACGCGCAAAAAATAAAAGGGCAACATCGTCCGAGCGTCATGGTAGGAAAACAACCGATTTACGTCTTTTTAGGCATGGCATTAACGAAAGAGGAGGCAAAGAAAATCGCGGGCTTATACGAATCGCTCGGAATTGACACATACGTAAAAGCATGGAACGTATCGGTGGACGAAAAAGAAAATGAGCCGTTTATGACGATCGTTTCCGCGATTAGTTTATTGTTGGATGGGCAACAACTTTCCAATGAACAATGGAATGAGTTACAGTCGTATTCGTTTCATGATGAACAGATGAAAAAAGCGTATGAAGCGCTTTTCGCTTTCCGGCAAACAAACGATCAAGCACAATTATGGGCCGCACAACAACATATATTAAATGTTTTACAATAAGAAGCGCACAGCTTCTTTTTTTCTTTGTCGAACCATTGTATATTGTGTATAAATTTGGTACGATACAAGTGTATCTTCCTTGAAACAAACGCTCATGACAGAAAGGTGATGACGATGCAACTTGTGTTAGCTTCTAGTTCTCCTCGTCGAAAACAACTTCTTCGTATGCTTGGACTTCCGTTTGACATCCTCGTCAGCGATGTCGATGAATTATTCGATGCCGAGTTATCCCCAAGTGAAATTGTACAGCAGCTCGCACATAAAAAAGCAAATGCGGTATGGCAACAAAAAAAAGACGCGTGCGTCATCGGGGCTGATACGATCGTTGTGTGTGAAGGAGAGGTGCTTGGGAAGCCGACGAGCGAACAAGACGCCTTTCGTATGTTAAAACGTTTATCCGGAACGACACATGAAGTATGGACAGGTGTCGCCATTTGTACAGAAAAAGAGTGCGTCACTTTTGCAGAAAAAACGGACGTTACGTTTTGGCCGCTTACAGATGAAGACATTTGGGCGTATATTGCGACAAAAGAACCGCTCGATAAAGCGGGCGCGTACGGCATTCAAGAACGGGGAGCGCTTTTTGTAAAAAAGATTGACGGCGACTATTTTTCCGTTGTTGGTTTGCCGATTGCAAGGCTTGCTCGCGAATTAAAAAAATTCGGATTTTATCCATTTCGTTAAAAAAAGGTTAAAATAGAGGGGGGAACGTATGCTTATTCGTCATGTTCCACCCGATGAACGCCCGCGTGAACGCTTGCTTTCTGAAGGACCGCAAAGTTTATCCAATCAAGAATTGTTAGCCATTTTGCTTCGCACGGGGACGAAACAATATTCCGTTCTTACGCTTGCGCAACATTTACTTACCCATTTTGAAGGACTTCGTCAGTTAAAAGATGCAACGATTGAAGAAATGACAAGCATTAAAGGGATCGGAAAAACAAAAGCGATCCAAATTATTGCAGCGCTTGAGCTTGGCCGACGCGTGCATCAAATTCAATACGATGATCGTTACGTCATTCGTTCTCCGGAAGATGGTGCACGTTACGTCATGGAAGATATGCGTTTTTTAAGCCAAGAACATTTCGTTGTGTTATATTTAAATACGAAAAATCAAGTGATGCATAAAAAGACAGTATTTATCGGCAGTCTAAATGCATCGATCGTCCATCCGCGCGAAGTGTATAAAGAAGCGATTAAACGTTCTGCTGCTTCCATCATTTGTATTCACAATCATCCGTCAGGAGATCCGACGCCGAGCCGCGAAGATATTGAAGTGACGCGCAGGCTCGTAGAATGCGGCCGCCTCGTTGGCATTGAGCTGCTTGACCATTTAATTATTGGTGATAAAACATATGTGAGTTTAAAAGAAAAAGGATATGTGTAAATCGTTCTCTTTTCATTGTAATTGCGTTATAATAAATGTCATGAGTTTTTGAAAGCATTTTGTTTCAGAAAGGAAGATACGAACATGTTTGGAATTGGATCAAGAGATCTCGGAATAGATTTAGGCACTGCCAATACGCTTGTATATGTCAAAGGAAAAGGAATCGTTTTGCGCGAGCCTTCTGTCGTTGCGCTACAAAAAGATACGAAACAAATTGTTGCGGTTGGGAATGAAGCGAAACAAATGATCGGACGTACGCCAGGAAACGTTGTGGCACTTCGCCCGATGAAAGATGGAGTGATCGCTGATTACGAAACGACAGCCATTATGATGAAGTACTACATTAAGCAAGCGACGAAAAATAGCGGACTGTTTGCTGGAAAGCCATACGTGATGGTGTGCGTGCCGTCAGGGATTACGGCGGTCGAGGAGCGTGCCGTCATTGACGCAACGAGACAAGCAGGGGCTCGCGACGCTTATACGATCGAAGAGCCGTTTGCGGCAGCGATCGGTGCGAATTTGCCTGTATGGGAACCGACAGGAAGCATGGTCGTCGACATCGGGGGTGGCACAACGGAAGTCGCTGTCATTTCTTTAGGTGGTATCGTTACGAGCCAGTCAATTCGTGTTGCTGGTGATGAAATGGATGAGGCAATTATCCAATATATTCGCAAAACGTACAATTTAATGATTGGGGAGCGCACAGCGGAAGCGATTAAAGTCGAAATTGGTTCGGCAGGCAATCCGGAAGGGATCGGAAGCATGGAAATTCGCGGTCGCGACTTATTAACAGGCTTGCCAAAAACGATTGAAATTCATGCGGAAGAAATCGCTGAAGCGTTGCGCGATACGGTATATGCCATTGTTGATTCCGTAAAAAATACGCTTGAAAAAACGCCGCCAGAACTTGCTGCAGATATTATGGATCGTGGAATTGTGTTAACGGGTGGAGGAGCGTTGTTGCGCAATTTAGATAAAGTCATTAGCCAAGAGACGAATATGCCAGTCATTATTGCTGAAAATCCGCTCGATTGCGTCGCGATTGGTACAGGAAAAGCGCTCGACCATATTCATTTATTTAAAAATAAAGCGCGAGACCATCGCTAATGTGTAAGAAGGTGTCGTCATGCCGAAATTTTTCTTAAATAAACGGCTAATTATATTGCTTGTTAGCATCATGGTACTCGTGGCTCTCATCGGTTTTTCGTTAAAAGAACGAAGTGAATTAACATGGATGGAAAAATTCGCAAAAGACACCGTTGTTTTTATGCAATCTATCGTGCACAAGCCCGCACAGCTCGTTGCGGGCTTCTTTGAAAATGTGAACGATTTGCGCCGTACATATGAAGAAAACAAACAGTTAAAAGCGCACTTAGAGCAATACGTTCTCTTGCAGTCCGAGGTGGAATCGCTCAAAAAAGAAAACGAACGTTTGCGTGAACTACTTGATAAAAAAGAAAGTTTACGTGATTTTGTCGCCATTCAAGCGACGGTGATCGGGCGCAATCCAGATCGTTGGGAAGAGACGTTAATTGTAAATAAAGGATCCCAACACGGTGTAAAAAAAGATATGGCTGTTATTACACCTCAAGGACTCATCGGCAAAGTGCGTAGCGTCTCACCATTTAGCGCAACGGTGCAACTGCTTAGCGCAAATGATCGACAAAATCGCATCTCTGCGTTTGTTCAAGGAGATGAAAACGTATTCGGTTTAATCGAAGGATACGATGAAGAACGGGAAGCATTGCTGCTGAAACGCCTTCCATATGATGCGAAAATAAACAAAGGACAGCGTGTATTTACATCAGGACTTGGCGGGATTTTTCCAAAAGGACTATTTATCGGAGAAGTGGAAGAAGTCGTTGCGGATGAGTACGGGCTTACACAAATTGCCTATATCAAGCCAGCAGCGAATTTTTATGACATTGATGATGTGATGATCGTGAAACGAAAAATTGAAATGTCGCAAGAGGAGGAAGGACAATGAGACGTTTTTTTCTTCCTTCCCTTGTGACCGTTATGTTTTTATTGGAAAGCATTATCGTACAACTTTTCCCCGATCCGTTATTCGATGTTTATTTGCTCGTTCCGCGCATTTTGCTTATTTTGATCGTGTTTATTACGATTTTTATTGGACAAACAGAAGGAATGACGTATGGATTTATTTTTGGTCTGTTATATGATGTCGCATATACAGAACTATTAGGCGCTTATGCGTTCGCCTTTTCGCTTATCGCTTATTTAATTGCGAAAGCGATGAACGTTTTTCATAAAAATGCATGGACAGCTTCCTTTTTTGCGATTGTTGCCATTGCATGTGTCGAATGGTACGCATATGCCATTCAACTCGTTATTAGCCGGACGACGATGCCTGTTCAAACGTTTTTGCAGTCGCGCTTTTTGCCAACGCTATTTATTCATACAATTGTTATTTTAATCATTGCTTATCCGTTAAAGCAAACGCTGCTTAAGTGGTGTGAGAAGCGGGACGAATCGTCGCCAGTATGAAGGAATACAAGAAAAATGCGGAGAACTATTCATTGAGGTGAAAGTCGTGGCTGGCAAGGAGAAAAGACCATATGTGTCAATGAAAGGGACGAAAGAAGGGCTGACGTTGCATCTTGATGATACGTGTGCCTATGACGAATTGTTAAAACAAGTGGATGAATTATTGACGACAACAACACGCGACGAAGAAGGGCCACTTGTTGCTGTGCACGTTCATGTTGGCAACAGATATTTGACGCGTGAGCAAGAAGAACGATTGCGCGATGTGATTCGAACGAAAAAGCATTTAATTGTCCACTCGATTGTAAGCAATGTCATGACGAAACAAGAAGCGTTAGAATGGAAGAAGAAAAATGAAATTGTATCTGTTGCGAAAATTATTCGTTCTGGACAAGTGTTACACGTTGATGGAGATTTACTTTTAATCGGTGATGTGAATCCTGGTGGGACGGTTATTGCAACAGGAAATATTTTTATATTAGGAGCATTGCGCGGTATTGCACATGCAGGGTATGAAGGAAACCGTCAAGCCATTATCGCTGCATCGGTGATGAAGCCGACGCAGTTGCGCATTAGTGATGTGATGAATCGAGCGCCAGACTACCGTAGCGATGAAGGAAATGAAATGGAGTGCGCTTATATTGATGAACATGATCAAATTGTTGTCGATCGACTCCAGCTATTGATGCATTTACGTCCGAATTTAACTCGGTTAGAAAGGAGTTTTTGACAGTGGGAGAAGCGATTGTTATTACTTCTGGCAAAGGCGGCGTTGGCAAAACGACAACGACGGCAAATCTCGGAACGGCACTAGCGTTATTAGGAAAGCGAGTCTGTCTCGTTGACACCGATATCGGTTTGCGCAATCTTGATGTCATTATGGGACTTGAAAATCGCATTATTTACGATCTTGTCGACGTCGTCGAAGGACGTTGCACCATTCAAAAAGCGCTCGTGAAAGATAAACGATTTGAAGATCGGTTATATTTATTGCCAGCTGCCCAAACGAGTGACAAATCGGCTGTCACACCAGAGCAAATGAAACAACTCATTGACGATTTAAGACAAGATTACGATTATATTTTAATTGATTGCCCAGCAGGCATTGAACAAGGATATAAAAATGCCGTTGCAGGAGCTGATGAAGCGATCGTTGTGACGACGCCGGACATTTCAGCTGTGCGCGATGCTGATCGAATTATTGGTTTACTTGAAAAAGAAGAGCATATGAAACGACCGCGTTTAATTATTAATCGCATTCGTAGTCATATGTTAAAAAATCATGATATGTTAGATATTGATGAAATTGTGATGCACTTATCGATTGATTTACTTGGGATTATAGTCGATGACGAACATGTCATTAAAGCGTCAAATAACGGTGAACCGATCGTTCTTGATCCGAACAGCAAAGCGTCTTTAGCATATCGCAACATCGCCCGTCGCCTTCTCGGTGAATCCGTACCGCTTATGTCGCTCGATGATGAAGAACAAAAAGGTTTTTTCTCGAAAATAAAAAAGCTATTTAGCGCGCGTTAGCACTTCCGTTTGGAGGTGCTTTTTTTATTCATATCTTCTCCATTTCCCCATACATATAATACAAATCGGACGAGAGGGGTGTGGAGTGTGAGCGATCGAATTGAACATATTCGAAAGCGAATCGCCAAGCGAAAAAAGGAGCGTGAACGTTACGTTCAAACGATGATGACAAACTGGAGTGAAGAAGAAAAATATGGGAATCCAACAGTTGTGACGTACGATGTGGAGCGAGAACCGCCACTTTTTCGGAAAGATATATTTTTATTGAAAAGCTTTTTATCAGCTCTTTTGTTTTTTGGCGTTGCGATTTTATTTCAATACGACTCTCCGAACGTTGAAGGTGCGCGTACATTTGTGAAACAAGCGATGGAAAAAGATTTTCAATTTGCGACAGTTGCACAATGGTACGAAAAAACATTTGGGAAGCCATTAGCATTTTTTAACGTAAAAAAACAACAAGAGACAACAACAGCCGCGTATGCCTTTCCAGCTTCAGCGCGCGTTGTGGAAACGTTTGAACATAATGGACAAGGCATCGTCATTGAAACCGATCAAGCCATTAAAGCAGTCGAAGAAGGAATTGTCGTATTTGCAGGAGTGAAAGAACCGTACGGAAAAACAGTCATTATTCAACATGCGGATGGAAGTGAAACGTGGTACGGAAAGTTATCCGCTATTTCGGTGAAGTTGTATGATTTCATTGAGGCAGGAAAAGAAGTCGGGAGAGCGGAAATGAATAATCATAAAGGCTTGTTTTATTTTGCGGTGAAGCAAGGGGATCATTTTATTGATCCAGTTCAGGTGATTTCCTTTGAATAAATGGTTATCTATTTTTATAAACATTCATATTCATCCGCTTTTTTGGGTTGTTGCGCTTATTGCCATTATGACTGCACAATTTCAGACGCTTCTTTTATTGTTTTGGATTGTGCTTTGGCACGAACTAGGACACGTTGTCGCAGCGCATATGTTTTCATGGCGCGTCAAACGCATTTTACTTTTGCCGTTTGGCGGAGTGGCTGAAATGGATGAACACGGGAACCGACCGTTTCATGAAGAATTGATCGTCACATTAGCAGGGCCGTTTCAGCATATATTTATTTTTTTCATCGCGTATATCGCTCATGAAGCGAACATGTTATCTAATGAATGGTATTATCAACTAATTGAATATAATGTATCTATTTTACTTATTAACTTGTTGCCCATTTGGCCGCTTGATGGAGGGAAGCTCTTTTTTTTGTATCGTACGGCGCGTACATCGTTTCGACGGGCGCACGAACAAACGCTTTATGCTTCCGTCTTTTTTTTAGTCATCTGTTTCGTCGCTTTATTGATCAACGCTCCATTGCACATGAATTTATGGATCATCGCCTGCTTTTTAGCGCATGCCATTTGGATGGAATGGAAGCAACGTCCGTATGTGTGGATGCGTTTTTTGTTGGAACGATATTACGGAAAACGGGTCGAATATCGAGCGTTAAAGCGACTTGTCGTGGATGCGAACGATTCGTTATTTCACGTTCTTCTTTTATTTCATCGCGGGAAAAAACATGCGATTATCGTAAAGAAAAATCAAATGGAAATGGAGCTTGATGAAAACGAATTGTTGTACGCTTATTTTCATGAGAAACGAACGAATGAACCGATCGGCCATTTGCTTTATACGTATTGACAATTGTTTTCTTTTTATGCTATCATCTTCTATGTTGTGTAGCACCCGTGCTACAACCGCTCAGCTAAGGCTATTTAAGCGTTCGCTTGAACCGCCTCACAGCTGGCGAGTCTGAGTCTAATTTAGGAGGTGCAAATATGTACGCGATTATTGAAACTGGTGGAAAACAAATTAAAGTACAAGAAGGCCAAGCGATTTACATCGAAAAAATTGATGCAGCAGAAGGCGAAACAGTAACATTTGACAAAGTGCTATTTGTAGGTGGCGAAAACGTAAAAGTTGGCAATCCTACAGTCGCTGGCGCAACAGTAACGGCGAAAGTTGAAAAACATGGTCGTCAAAAGAAGATCATCGTTTTCAAATATAAGCCAAAGAAAAACTATCGTCGTAAGCAAGGTCATCGCCAACCATACACAAAAGTTGTGATCGAAAAAATTAACGCATAAGGCGTAAGCGATGATTCGTATCACGATTAATCGAACGGTGGAAGGGACGATTCGTTCCTTTACGATTAGCGGACACGCTCAGTTTGCGAAGCGTGGACAAGATATTGTATGTGCAGGTGTATCAGCCATTTCGTTTGGTGCGGTTAACGCAATTGTCGCCTTGACGAATGTGAAACCGATCATTCAACAAGGAAAAGACGGCTATCTTCATTGCGAACTTCCGACAATTGAAGATAAGAAAGCACAAGCCGACGTGCAACTTCTTCTTGAAGGGATGATCGTGTCGCTCCAAACGATTGAGCGTGATTACGGAAAATACGTCAAAATAACGACGAAAACGTTGTAGGAGGTGACACGGCATGTTACGTTTAGATCTTCAGTTTTTCGCATCGAAAAAAGGGGTAGGTTCAACAAAGAACGGTCGTGATTCGATCGCAAAACGTCTTGGCGCGAAACGTGCAGACGGTCAATTCGTTACAGGCGGTTCTATTCTTTACCGTCAACGCGGAACGAAAATTTACCCAGGATTAAACGTGGGACGCGGTGGCGACGACACACTTTACGCGAAAGTTGACGGCATCGTTCGTTTTGAGCGCATGGGTCGCGATCGTAAAAAAGTGAGCGTATATCCTGTTGTGAAAGAAGCATAAGGAAGTGGAAAACTCTAACCGACTTGGTTAGGGTTTTCTTTTTGTTGGCGTATGTTATAATTATAGTCAAACTGTTTATGGGAGAATGAATGATGGAGAAGCGGTGGACGATTGTAGAGGCATTGCGTCATTCCCGACACGATTGGCTCAATAAAATCCAATTAATTAAAGGAAATTTATCTTTACAGCGTATCGATCGCGTCAATGAAATAATTCAACAAATTATCATTGAAGCAGAAAATGAAGCGAAGCTCACGAATTTACAAACAGAACGGTTTGCTGAACTGCTCATGACGTACCATTGGCAAGCACGTCATATTCAACTAGAGTATGAAGTGTTAGGGGAGCCACGTTCATTACATGCATATGATCATATGCTCGCTACGTGGTGTCAACGATTTTTACATATGCTTGAGGAATGTTCTTCTCCACATGTTGAAAACTATGTAACGATTACGATTGACTTAACAGAAAACGACGTGCGGCTCTTTTTTGATTATCGTGGTATGCTTCATGAACTTGAGATGGTAAAACAATGGATTCAAAAGCATAGTCAATATGATGCGTTCACGCTTTGTGAACATGCGATTCATGAACATGAACTAACCATATGTGCAATGATTCATCTTGTTGAGTAAAAGATGAAAAGATCGGAGGAGAAAAACGATGTTTGTTGATCAAGTGAAAATATATGTGAAAGGTGGCGACGGTGGAAACGGAATGGTCGCGTTTCGACGCGAAAAATACGTACCGAAAGGCGGACCTGCTGGAGGAGACGGTGGAAAAGGTGGCGATGTCGTCTTTGTTGTTGATGAAGGGTTGCGCACGTTAATGGATTTTCGCTATCAACGCCATTTTAAAGCGCCGCGTGGCGAACATGGCATGTCAAAAAATCAACACGGGAAAAATGCAGAAGATTTAATTGTAAAAGTGCCACCAGGGACAGTTGTCATTGATGATGAAACGAAAGAAGTGATTGCTGATTTAACAGAGCATGGACAACGATTTGTCGTAGCAAAAGGCGGACGAGGTGGACGTGGAAATACTCGCTTTGCGACTGCATCAAATCCGGCTCCGGAAATTGCTGAAAATGGCGAGCCAGGGCAAGAACGATACGTGACGCTAGAATTGAAATTGCTCGCGGACGTTGGACTTGTTGGTTTTCCGAGCGTTGGGAAATCAACGTTATTATCCGTCGTTTCAGCGGCAAAGCCGAAAATTGCAGACTATCATTTTACAACGATCGTTCCGAATTTAGGTGTCGTTGAAACAGAAGACGGCCGCAGTTTTGTTATGGCTGATTTGCCGGGGCTTATTGAAGGAGCGCATCAAGGTGTCGGGCTTGGGCATCAATTTTTGCGCCATATTGAGCGGACGCGCGTCATCGTTCACGTCATTGACATGGCTGCCATAGAAGGCCGAGATCCGTATGAAGATTATTTAGTCATTAACGAAGAATTAAAACAGTACAATTTGCGTCTAACAGAGCGGCCACAAATTATTGTTGCGAATAAAATGGATATGCCAAACGCGGAACAACATTTGCGTGAATTTAAACAAAAGTTAAAGGACGATGTGCCGATTTTCCCGATTTCAGCAGTGACACGTCAAGGGTTGCGCGAACTATTATTTGCGATTGCTGATCTGCTTGAAACGACACCAGAATTTCCGCTTTATCCACAAGAGGAAGAAGCGATTCATCGCGTCGTTTACAAATTGGAAAAAGAGGAAGCACCGTTTCATATTACGCGTGATGATGATGGAACGTTTATTTTGTCAGGAGAAAAAATTGAAAAGCTGTTTAAAATGACCGATTTTTCACGGGAAGAGTCGGTGCGTCGCTTTGCACGTCAATTGCGTTCGCTTGGCGTCGATGATGCGCTGCGCGCTCGCGGAGCAAAAGATGGGGATATTGTAAAGCTGTTGAATTACGAATTTGAATTTGTCGACTAATGCGAAAGGGGGAGCTTGTGCGGTGGATAAAAAATTTTATTTAGTGCGGGAAGATGTATTGCCTGAAGCAATGAAAAAAGTGTTGGCGGCAAAAGAATTAATTGAACGAAAAAAAGTCGATTCTGTTGCCGATGCTGTGCAACTTGTCGATGTCAGCCGAAGCGTTTTTTATAAATATCGTGACGCGGTTTTCCCGTTTCATACGATGGTTCGGGAACAAATTATTACGCTTTTTTTCCATTTAGAAGACCGCTCAGGCACCCTTTCGAAGCTATTAAGCGTCGTTGCCTCGGCAAATTGCAACGTTCTTACGATTCACCAAACGATTCCGCTTCAAGGGCGGGCGAATGTCACGTTGTCCGTTAGTACGAGCGAGATGGCGATAACGATCGATGAGTTACTTTCGCAATTAAAACAGTTGCCTTTTGTTGAAAAAGTAGAAATTCTCGGTTCAGGGGCGTAGAGAGGGGAAGGATTGTGAAAATAGGATATTTAGGACCAGAAGGGACGTTTACGCATGCGGCTGTTGAAGCGATTTTCCCTCATATACGAAACGTTCCATATCATACGATTCCACAATGTATGGACGCTGTCCGCGATGGAGAAGTCGAGCTAGCCGTTGTCCCACTAGAAAATGCACTAGAAGGTTCTGTAAATTTGACGATCGATTATTTAATTCATGAATGCAATTTACCGATTGTTGGAGAAATTATTGCACCAATTGAGCAACATTTGCTCGTACATCCATCTCAATTGGACGATTGGATGCATGTTGAACGCATTTATTCTCATTCGCATGCGATTGCTCAATGCCATAAGTTTTTACATCGTCATTTAAAGCACGCCACGTATGAATACGTCACATCAACAAGCGCAGCAGCAAAATATGTGAGCGAGCATCCAGAAGAAAAGATCGCGGCGATCGGCAATCGTCTTGCAGCGAAACAATACGGCTTAGCGATTGCGAAAGAAAACATTCATGACTATGACTACAACCATACGCGCTTCATTGTTTTGCATCGCGAGCGCGATTTGTTGCCTGTTACAGATAAAGAAGATGGGTTTAAAACGACGTTAATGGTCATGTTGCCAAAAGATCAGGCAGGAGCGCTTCATCAAGTGTTATCAGCGTTCGCGTGGCGAAAGCTTAACTTGACAAAAATTGAATCCCGCCCAGCGAAAACAGGGTTAGGGAACTACTTTTTTATTATTGATATTGATCAAAAAATGGACGACGTTTTAATTCCAGGAGCGATTGCAGAATTGGAAGCGCTCGGCTGCACGGTGCAAATATTAGGTAGCTATCCATACTATACGGTAAAAAAAACATCCCTCGTGTAAAGGGATGTTTTTTTACTCAATCAAAAACCGTGCTTGTTTTAATGCAGCGCATGCTTCATCAAGTTTTTCTATGGAATCTGCTTCGAGTGTATGCAGATGGACGCCATCGGTCAGTTGAGACAAGTAGGCAGATTTCGTTTCGTTAATTTTTTGAATAAATTCATCAACTTCTAACCGATTGCTAACCATAATGGACGCTGTTAAATCTCCGTATACCGGATGCTCAATTTTCACGTCTTTTACTGTGACGCCATGATCGACGATTGTATATAGTTCGTCTTTCGTCTGTTCTGGCGTGTGGCAACAAGCGATGACGCGCGTATACATATGAGTAGAAGAAGGAGATAAATATAAGTACCCTTGGCTTGTTGCAATAATCGGTTCGTTTTTTGCTTTTAATAGCGAAATATCTTGAACGATCACTTGGCGGCTCACGTTCGTTTTATTAGCCAACTCCGTTCCTGTCATCGGGCGTTTCGTTTCTTTTAACCATTGCAAAATGAGCGTTCGACGTTCTTCCCCTAGTAGTTTTCTCTCTTTTTTCATCGTGACATCCTTTCTTTTTGAAGCTGTTCAAGTGCGGAAACAACGGCTTCGACCTCGCTTTTTGTCGTATGCATGCCAAATGATAGGCGAATGAATTGTTTTGCTTCGTCTTCTTCTTTGCCGATGGCGATCATCGTTTTTGATGGTGCTTGCTTGCCGATTTGACATGCGCTTCCGGTAGAAATCGCAATCCCGTGACGATTGCAATGCAACATCACATATTGTCCTTCAAAGCCGTGAACGAGACAGCCAACAATATTCGGTAGTTGATCTGTCGGATGTTCGAAAACAGTGATTGGCAATTGTTTTTTCACGATTTGTTCAACAAAATAACGACGCAATTCGGTTATGTTTTGTTGAACCGTTTCTCGTTTTTTTTCCGCTTCAAGCGCTGCGGTTGTGAACGAAGCGATGCCAGGGACGTTCACCGTTCCGGGACGAAATCCGCTTTCATGTGTTGTGTTTGGCAGCCACATATGCCAACGTACGCTCGGATTCACATACACAGCCCCGACCCCTTTTGGACCATAAATTTTATGGCTAGCAATCGATATGCTATCGAGGTGAAGTTGTTTCACATCTATCGGTATTTTACCAAAAGTTTGTACACAATCGCTATGAAAGACAATTTGTTTTTCTTTTAATAATTCACCGATTTGTTGCAACGGTTGAATCGTACCAATTTCAGAATTGGCATGTTGAACAGAGACGAGAATCGTTTCGTCCGTTAATGCCTGTTCAAGCGCTTCGATATCCACTTGCCCGAAGCGGTCGACTGGCACGTACGTCACGGTAAATCCTTCTTGTTCGAGTTGCGCGCATACAGCGTGAACGGAAGCGTGCTCGACGCTTGATGTAATAATGTGTTTTCCTTTATGACGATGGGCGTAAGCGAGCGAACGAATAGCGAGAACGTTCGCTTCTGTTCCTCCGCTTGTAAAATATATTCCTTTTTCCTCGCCACGAATGAGTTGAGCGAGTTGTTTTCGACAAATCGTAAGCAATTCGTTTGCAGCTGTTCCGACATCATGGAGGCTGCTTGCATTTCCAAAATATGTTCTCGCACTTTCTACATAAACCGCTAAAGCTTCTTCACTCATTGGTGTTGTTGCGGCGTAATCTAAATAAATCATCTCGTTCACCACTTCCAAAAACAAAAGTCTTGTCATCAGTTTAAATATATGTCAATATAGGTGTCAAGACAGTATGAAATGGAGGAACATCCATGCGTGAAGCGGATGTGATTATCGTTGGTAGCGGCCTTGCAGCGTTAATGGTTGCCTATCATTTATGTGAGCATAAAAATGTGATTATTTTCACGAAGTCGAATAAAGAGACGAGCAACTCTTGGCTTGCTCAAGGGGGCGTCGCGGCTGCCATTCATCCTGACGATCATTGGTTAACTCATTATACGGATACGATAATTGCCGGATGTGAGCATAATGACGAGGAAGCGGTACGCATTTTAGTTCAAGAAGGACGCGAGGTCATTCAACAGTTTATGAACCTCGGTTTTTCATTTGATGTTGATGAGCATGGCCAATTGCTTTTCGGGCAAGAAGGGGCGCACCGTATGAGACGCATTTTACATGCGGGGGGCGACGCGACAGGAAAAAACATGGTTTCATTTTTATTTGAAAAGCTTTCTAGCCGTGTGACGTTTATTGAAAACGATCCGGTCATTGATTTGCTCGTTTCCGATGGACGTTGCGTAGGTGTACAAACGAAAAATGGAACGTATACAGCGAACGCGATCGTGATTGCGACAGGCGGGATTGGACAGTTATATACGTTTACATCAAACGCAGAAACGGCAACGGGCGATGGCATTGCGATGGCATACCGAGCAGGTGCTGCTGTAGCAGATATGGAATTTGTGCAATTTCATCCAACGATGCTTTATGTGGACGGAAAAGCTGTCGGTCTCATTTCGGAAGCGGTTCGTGGAGAAGGAGCGATTTTATTGACCGATGACGGTCGGCGCGTCATGGACGGAGTGCATCCACAAAAAGATTTAGCGCCGCGCGACGTCGTATCTCGGGCCATTGAGCGCGAAATGAAAAACGGTCATTTTGTTTTTTTAGATATCTCGATGATTCCGCATTTTTCATCCCGTTTTCCGACGATTACATCGCTTTGTGAGCGCTATCAAGTCGATTGGCGCAACGGTTTCCTTCCTGTTGTCCCAGGTGCTCACTTTTTAATGGGTGGCATCGTTGTGAATGTCGATGGTGAAACGACATTACCGGGACTGTATGCCGTTGGGGAAGCAGCATGTACAGGTGTGCACGGAGCGAACCGTTTAGCAAGCAACTCACTGCTTGAGGCGCTCGTCTTTAGTCGACGTGTTGCTTTCCATCTGTTGAACAAAACGGAGCAACGTTTGATGTTAAAGAAAAGCGAAAGAAAAGAAAATAACGTACATATTGCGTTACCGACAAAAGAGGACATTCAGCATATCATGACGCAATATGTCGGCATTGTGCGCGATTATGATCAACTGTTTTACGCGAAACAATGGTTTGAACAATATTCGATTGATGAGCTTGTCAACATGTCACCAGAGTATGATGACGAGGAGCGGACGATTATATACATGTTGATTGTTGGCTGGCTTGTGACGACTTCAGCTTTGCAAAGAAGAGAAAGCCGAGGGGCTCATTATCGAAGTGACGAGCCATTTGAAAGAACGTATTGGGAAAAGCGGCGCATCGTCCGCACGAAAGAAGAACATCTCATGAAGGAGGGATTCCGTTGAATGAGCTAAAGCTAAAAGAGTTGCTTAAGCAGTTTTTTTTAGAAGATATCGGAGAACGCGATATAACAAGCGAAATGATCTTTTCTCGTGAGGATGAAGGAAGAGCGATATTTGTTGCCAAAGAAGATGGAATTATCGCAGGGGTATCGATTATTGATATCGGATATAAGCTATTGCACCCATCGATCACATGTCAATTATATAAAAGAGACGGGGAAAGCGTAAAAAAAGGAGAGGTTATCGCCGTCGTTTCAGGTCCGACCATCCCGATTTTATCAGGTGAGCGCGTCATTTTAAATATACTCCAGCGCATGAGCGGGATTGCTACGTTGACAAATCGAGCTGTTCGAGCGTTAAACAGCAACCATACACGCATTTGTGATACGCGAAAAACGACGCCGGGCCTGCGGATGTTAGAGAAATATGCGGTAACGTGTGGCGGTGGATACAACCATCGTTTCGGTTTATATGATGGAGTGATGATTAAGGATAATCATATTGCGTTTTGTGGTTCCATTACAAAAGCAGTCGAACGCGTCCGCTCGCAGCTTGGTCATATGGTAAAAATTGAAGTGGAAACAGAGACGAAACAACAAGTGATGGAAGCGGTTGAGGCAGGGGCGGATGTCATTATGTTTGATAATCGTACGCCTGAAGAAATTCGTGAATTTGTTCAACTCGTCCCACCATCGATCATTACGGAAGCTTCCGGCGGAATTACTCTTGAAAATATTGCACAGTATCGGGATACAGGTGTGGACTATATTTCGTTAGGCATGTTGACGCATTCAGCGAAAGCGTTAGATATTAGTTTAAACGTGCAGTAGGAGGAATGAGCGATGAACGTATTACAACTCATGCAACAACAAGATGCGATGCCAGAGACGTATAAACAGTTGTCGGTCGAGGAAATGGAACAGCGCGTTGCTCGTGTCAAACGAGAGCTTGGTACGCGTTTATTTATTCCAGGACATCATTATCAAAAAGATGAAGTCATCCAATTTGCAGATGCGACAGGTGATTCATTGCAGCTTGCACAAGTAGCAGCGAAAAATAAAGAAGCTGAATATATTGTATTTTGCGGCGTGCATTTTATGGCGGAAACAGCTGATATTTTAACAAGCGATGAACAAGTCGTCATTTTGCCAGATATGCGTGCCGGATGTTCGATGGCAGATATGGCGGAAATTGAACAAGTGGAGCGAGCATGGCCAATATTACAACAAATGTTTGGAGATACGATTTTACCGTTAACGTATGTTAACTCGACCGCTGCGATTAAAGCGTTTGTCGGCTTACACGGCGGGGCGACGGTGACATCATCAAACGCGAAAAAAATGGTCGCTTGGGCGTTTACACAAAAGGAACGCATTTTCTTTTTGCCTGATCAACATTTAGGAAGAAATACAGCTTACGATCTTGGCGTTCCACTTGAACAAATGGCTGTATGGGATCCAGCGACAAATACACTTCAATACGACGGTGACGTTCAGCAAATTAAAGTGATTTTATGGAAAGGACATTGTTCTGTCCATGAAAATTTTACAGTAAAACATATTGAACATATTCGAAAAACAAAGCCGGATATGAAAATTATTGTTCATCCAGAATGTAGCTGGGAAGTTGTTCAACAAGCAGATGATGCAGGTTCGACAAAATATATTATTGAAACGATCGCTCAAGCACCGTCAGGAAGTAAATGGGCAATCGGAACAGAAATGAATTTAGTTAATCGGATTATTCAGCAACATCCAGATAAAGAAATTGTGTCGTTAAACCCGTATATGTGTCCATGTTTAACGATGAATCGCATTGATTTACCACATTTGCTTTGGGCGCTTGAATCATTGCTTGAAGGGAAAGTTGTCAATCGCATTACTGTTCCGAAAGATGTAGCTGAAGGAGCGATGTTAGCGCTTGAGCGCATGTTAGCGCGAGCATAAACGGATCGGCATTTTTTTGCCGGTCTTTTTTATTTTTATCATAAAAAAAGCTTTCCGTTCATAAGTTATGTTGAAGCCTAGTAGCGACAAGCTGAACATGACATACACGTCACGTCTGAGTATAGGAGGGGGAAACACGTGAAAATCCATATCGTTCAAAAAGGAGATACCCTTTGGAAAATTGCGCAAAAATATGGAGTTGATTTTGAAGAGTTAAAAAAAATGAATGCTCATTTAAGTGATCCAAACTACATTATGCCAGGTATGAAAATTAAAGTACCGACGCCAGTAGCTCCAGTAAAACCTGTCAAAAAAGAAACACAAAATATTTCTGTTGATGTCGACATTCACGTAAACAAAAAGGAACAACAGTTACAACAGCCGGTGAATGTTGAACCAATTGCAAAAGAAATTCCAATTGCAAAAGAACAAGAGAAAAAAGAACAACCGAAACAAGAAACGCCGCTTTTACCACCGAAGCCACCAAATATTATGCCAAATATGATGGAGCCTGAAGAAGAGATACCAATGCCACCGTTTCCAGACATTCCACCGATTCCAACGACAGAGGCGCCAGTCATGGAAGAACAACCACAACAACCGATGCAGCCGCAGCCTGTTCCAATGCCTGTGCCGATGCCAATGCCAATGCCGTGCGTTCCTGTTTCGCCGATTATGCCGGGATACGGTTTTTATCCATGGTTCCCACCGATGTATCCTGTTATGCCATGGACGTATCCACAGGGTGCGATGAATAACGATGATTGCGGATGCGGTGAGCAGTTACAACCGACACCATATATGCCACAAATGCCAACAGGTGAATATGCTCAACAGTCGCAACCGATGATGCCGCAAATGCCAACAGGTGCAGGGGGATATTCACAGCAACCGCAACAAGCACCGTATCCACAACAAATGTATGGTGAAAATGTGCCAATGATGCAACAGCCGATGTATATGCCACAAGCTATGCCGTATGGTCCGTACGGATGGCAACAAGGATGGCCGGGGCAACCGTATATAAATCCGTATTTTTCAGTTCCTTATCGTGAGGAAGAAGAGGGGCAATAATGTCGCCTCTTTTTCTTTTTGTTTTTTGTGTGATAAAATGAACATGATGATGTAAAAAGAAAGGGATGTACATATATGGAACAAAAAATTGAAAAACTAATTACATGGCTTCGTGAACGAGTACAAGAAGCTGGAATGAATGGGGCGATCGTCGGCATTAGTGGCGGAATCGATTCTGCTGTCGTTGCCCATTTAATTAAACGAGCGTTTCCTAACAACTCGTTAGGGTTAATTATGCCATGTAAAAGCAATCCGAAAGATAAAGAAGACGCATTAAAAGTTGTCCAAAGTTGTGGGGTTGATTACCATATCATTGACTTAACAGAAACGCATCGCGTACTATTTGGGGAAATTGAAAAGCAATTAAAAGAAAAAGGGCAATGGAACGAGCAAGCGGCTCGCCTTGGCGATGCAAATACACGTGCGCGTTTGCGCATGACGACGTTGTATGCTGTGGCGAACAATTACGGTTATCTCGTTGTCGGAACGGATAATGCGGCGGAATGGCATACAGGGTATTTTACAAAATACGGTGACGGTGGCGTCGATTTAGTGCCACTCGTTCATTTCACAAAAGGCGAAGTGCGCGAAATGGCACGCATTCTCGGTGTACCTGAAGAAATTATTACAAAAGCGCCAAGCGCAGGTCTTTGGGAAGGACAAACAGACGAAAACGAAATGGGAACAACGTACGATATGATTGACAAATATTTAAAAGGTGAGCCCGTTCCAGAACGAGACCGTGAGATTATTGAGCGACTTCATGAACGTTCCCACCATAAACGGCAATTAGCGATCGCTCCGCCAAAATTTTAACAGCGATAAAACCCCTTTTTTTGCGCCAAGCTAATGATGTAGACTGATCGTCTACAAAAGCAAAAAGGGGGTTTTTCCTTTGCGGAAACGAATCGTCGCTCTCGGTGCAGTCATTGCGCTTAGTGGCTTAGCAGCTTGTAATAACCAAGCGTTTGATACACGTTATACCGATCGTACACGTCCGATCGGATATTACTCAAATGAAAATGATATGACCGGTTTTCAATACGGTCGTTACGGGACGGAACGTTTAAACGGAAACGTTCGTCCAGTGCGGGATAACGACGGATCGATTACAGAAATGCTTGATCGGGGCATGGATCGAACAACGCGAACACCGCAAGTCGATCGCAATTTTAGTCGTGCCGATCGCAACTATCATGGACATTTGAATGCGATGGATGAACGAACACGCCCATCGTATTACCGTAACTATAACGGGGCGTTAGCTGAAAAAATTGCAAAACGTGCAGCGAACGTTGCCAACGTAAAAGATGCACGCGCCGTTGTCTCAGGAGATCGTGTCGTCGTTGCTGTATCGACGACAGAGAAAAATACAACGCGCATTGAGCGTCTCGTTCGGCAGGCGATCGCCCCATATACAGCGGGGAAAACGGTTCGCGTTGTGGCAAATGAAAGCATGTATAACCGCATCCGCACGCTCGATAACGATATTCGCGACGGTGGTCCAATGGATCAACTAGAGCGTGATATTCGCGACATATTTAATGACATGGGTGATATGATGGAACGTCCATTTATGAATCGTGGGTAAAGAACAGGGGTGAGCCCCTGTTCTTTTTTATTTATTTTTGGTATAGTTTTTATGGACATTTTTCACATATGAGAGGGGATCCGAATGGCAGGACATTCCAAGTGGAAAAATATTCAACGGCGCAAAAATGCACAAGATGCGAAACGCGGAAAATTGTTTATGAAGCTTGCAAAAGAAATTTATGTAGCTGCCAAAATGGGCGGAGGCGATCCGACGACAAACGCTACGTTGCGTCTTGCGATTGAAAAAGCAAAATCAGCGAACATGCCGAATGAAAACATTGAACGTGCGATTAAAAAAGCAACAGGCAACCAAGAACATACACATTACGAAGAAATTCGTTATGAAGGATATGGACCGGGTGGCGTAGCGGTCATGGTCATTTGTTTAACAGATAATAAAAACCGTACCGCATCTAACGTTCGTGTCGCGTTTTCGAAAAACGGTGGAAACTTAGGAGAAACGGGATGCGTGTCGTATTTATTTGATCGGAAAGGGCTCATTGTCATCGCTCGTGAAGATTTAAACATCGATGAAGATGACATGTTGTTACAAGCGATCGAAGCAGGGGCGGATGAAATGGAAACGACGGAAGATTCGTTTGAAATTTACACATCCCCTGAACAGTTTGAGCAAGTAAAAAATACGTTAGCTGCGCAAGGGTTTACGTTTGCGACGGCTGAAATCACAATGATTCCGCAAACGTACACAACATTAACAGGCGACGATTTAACGAAAATGTTAAAGCTTATTGATATGCTTGAAGATGATGACGATGTACAAGAAATTTACCACAATTTAGATGAATCGATGTTAGAATAACGGTCTTGCGATGGCAAGACCGTTTATTTTTGGCGAAAATGGTCAACATATGAATGAGGTGAGAATGATGAATATTGTACTTACACTATGCCTTAGTTTATTTTTGACACAACACACATCTCCTGTACAGATGACAGTCATTTTAGAAACGGTATATATGGATGGAGAGGTGAGCGAGGAAATAAGAGAAGAAACAGTGATATCGATGAAAGACATTTGGAACAAATATAAAGATTGGCAGCTTATCAATATGGATGACGAACAAATTGTTTTCCAACGTTACGTTGATGACCTTTCGCCATTAACGAAAGCAGGGTATTTCGGTCTTACTGAAGATGGCACGCTTTCTATTTTTGAAGGAAAACCAGGTGAGTCATCTCGCGTCATTCAGTCGTTTTTTCAAATTGATGTAAAAAAACTCGAAAGTCACGAACGAGAAAAGCTGAAAAAAGGTATTTCTGTTCGTTCAAAAAGAAATTTTGAACGCGTCATCGAAGCGTATGAGCCATTCGGAAAATAAGTCCGCGCATAACAGCGGACTTTTTTTATGAGTGACTTGCGCTTTCCGCTTTCCTCATCTTATGCTAAAATGAGAGGCGTGAGAAAAGGAGGACGGGGCTTTGATTGAATTTATTCGTGGCTATGTGAATTACGTTTGTCCGGAATATATTGTTATTGAAAATAACGGAATAGGCTATCAAGTTTTTACCCCTAATCCGTTTTCGTTCCAAATGAATAAACAACAACAAATCGTTGTATATACATATCAGTATGTGCGTGAAGATGTCCTCGCCCTTTATGGATTTCATACGCGCCAAGAGCGATCGTTATTTTCTAAATTATTACAAGTGTCGGGAATCGGACCAAAAGGGGCGCTTGCCATTTTAGCTGCTGGTCAACTTGAACAGCTTGTGGAAGCGATCGAAGCGGAAGATGATAAGTTTTTATGTAAGTTTCCAGGAGTAGGAAAGAAAACAGCACGACAAATGATTTTAGATTTAAAAGGAAAATTGCAAGCAGTTGTCCCAGACGCTTTTCCGAATTTATTTACGGAGCCGATTGAAGAAACGAACCCGCTTTCTGAAGCGCTTGAAGCGTTGAAGGCGCTCGGCTATGCTGAGAAAGAAATTCAAAAAGTGGTGCCTATATTAAAACAAGAGCAGTTATCGACAGAAGGATATATTAAGCTCGCTTTACAAAAACTATTAAAGTAAGGGAGGATGCATGATGGAAGAGCGTCTCATTTCAAGCGCGGCCGATTACGACGATGCCTCGCTTGAATACAGTCTTCGCCCAAAGCAGTTGCGAGAATATATCGGGCAACAAAAAGTAAAGGAAAACTTAACTGTATTTATTGAAGCGGCGAAAATGCGGGGAGAGACGCTTGATCACGTATTGTTATATGGACCACCAGGGCTTGGAAAAACGACGCTGGCCGCCATTATTGCCAACGAGATGGGCGTTCAATTGCGCACGACAGCTGGACCAGCGATTGAGCGTCCGGGGGACTTGGCGGCAATTTTAACGACGCTTGAACCGGGTGATGTCCTATTCATTGATGAAATACATCGCTTGCCACGAGCAGTGGAAGAAGTGTTGTATCCGGCAATGGAAGACTTTTGTTTAGATATCGTCATCGGCAAAGGACCGGCTGCCCGTTCTGTCCGCCTCGATTTGCCGCCATTTACGCTCGTAGGAGCAACAACAAGATCCGGAGCACTCTCTGCTCCGCTTCGCGACCGTTTCGGTGTGTTAAGCCGTTTAGAATATTATACCCCTGAAGAGCTCGCTCATATTGTGAAGCGAACCGCCCACATTTTTGCTGTCGAAATCGAAGAAGAAGCAGCGTTTGAAATTGCACGGCGTTCGCGTGGCACACCGCGAATCGCCAACCGATTGTTGCGCCGCGTGCGCGATTTTGCTCAAGTGCGTGGGAATGGAACGATTACGTTTATTTTAGCGAATGAAGCGCTAGAACAATTACAAGTCGACCGTTTAGGATTAGACCATCTGGACCATAAACTATTAAAAAGCATGATGGAAAAATTCCGAGGTGGACCAGTCGGATTAGAAACAATTGCCGCAACGATTGGGGAAGAAGCGCAAACGATTGAAGATGTATATGAACCGTATTTGCTACAAATCGGCTTTTTACAGCGAACACCGCGCGGGCGAATCGTTACGCCACTTGCGTACAACCATTTCGGTTTGGAGGTGCCACGATGATGAATGTGCCAAAAACAATTATGCTTCTTGGTGTCGTTCTTATTATTGTCGGTTTTTTGATGCAATTTATTAAGCTTGGTCGTTTACCTGGAGATATCGTTATTAAAAAAGAAAATGCAACTTTTTATTTTCCGATTATGACGTCAATCATTTTAAGCGTCGTTTTATCGCTTATTTTTTATATGATTGGTCGTTTTCGTTAATAAAATAAAGAAAGGGACGTGTGGATATGAAAATAGATTTGTTTGATTTTTATTTACCAGAAGAGCTCATTGCGCAAACCCCATTGCCTAATCGTGAAGCATCACGTCTGATGGTACTTCATAAACAAACGGGGGAAGTGACGCATGAACCAACGTTTCGTTCCATTTTATCGTACTTGAAAGAAGGGGACTGCCTCGTTTTAAACGATACGCGCGTATTGCCAGCGCGATTGTATGGGGAAAAAGAAGGAACAGGGGCGCACATTGAAGTACTTTTATTAAAACAGCTTAGTGGAGATCAATGGGAAACGCTTGTTAAGCCCGCTAAACGTGTGAAAGTCGGAACGACGCTTTCGTTCGGTGATGGACGTTTACGCGCGGAATGTGTAGCTGAGCTGGAGCACGGTGGGCGCATTCTTTCGTTTTCATATGATGGCATTTTTCTTGAAGTACTTGAGTCGCTTGGCGAAATGCCGCTTCCGCCATACATTAAAGAACAGCTCGATGACCGAGAGCGATATCAAACCGTCTATGCTCGCGAAGCTGGATCAGCTGCAGCACCGACGGCTGGGTTACATTTTACAGAACAACTTCTTGAAGATGTGAAGAAAAAAGGAGTGCATCTTGCCTTTATTACGTTGCATGTCGGTTTAGGTACGTTTCGCCCTGTGAACGTAGAAAATATTGAAGAACATGATATGCATGCCGAGTTTTATCAAATGACAGAGGAAACAGCGAACTTGCTAAACGATGTCAAAGCAAAAGGAGGGCGCATCATTGCCGTTGGGACGACATCGACACGCACGCTTGAAACGATCGCCTCTCGTCACGATGGTACGTTTGTCGCTGAAAGCGGTTGGACGGATATTTTTATTTATCCTGGCTATACGTTTCGAGCGATTGATGGAATGATTACAAATTTTCATTTACCAAAGTCAACGCTCATTATGCTCGTGAGCGCGCTAGCTGGTCGGGAGCATGTGTTGCGAGCTTATGAAGAAGCGGTAAAAGAGCGTTACCGATTTTTCAGTTTTGGCGATGCGATGCTCATTATATAATTAAGAAAGGGGACTATACGTGACACCAATTCGTTACGAACTAATTAAAACATGTAAACAAACAGGGGCGCGTCTCGGTATTCTTCATACGCCACACGGGTCGTTTGAAACACCGATGTTTATGCCTGTCGGTACACTTGCGACAGTAAAGACGCTTTCGCCTGAAGAATTAAAAGAAATGGGAGCAGGCGTCATTTTAAGCAACACATATCATTTATGGCTTCGACCAGGACATGACATCGTCAAAGAAGCGGGCGGTCTTCATTCATTTATGAATTGGGATCGCGGGATTTTAACGGATTCTGGCGGGTTCCAAGTGTTTAGTTTAAGCGAGTTTCGTCGCATTGAAGAAGAAGGCGTATATTTCCGAAATCATTTAAATGGAGATAAATTATTTTTATCGCCAGAAAAAGCGATGGAAATTCAAAATGCGCTCGGGTCTGATATTATGATGGCGTTTGATGAATGTCCACCGTATCCTGCGACGTATGAGTATATGAAGCAATCTGTCGAACGGACAAGCCGATGGGCAGAGCGATGCTTAAAAGCACATCAGCGACCGAATGAGCAAGGTTTATTTGGCATCGTGCAAGGTGGAGAGTTTGAAGATTTGCGCAAACAAAGTGCGCAAGATTTAGTGTCGCTCGATTTTCCAGGATACGCAGTCGGCGGCTTGTCTGTTGGCGAGCCGAAAGATGTGATGAATCGCGTATTAGAATTTACAACGCCGTTATTGCCAGCGAATAAGCCGCGTTATTTAATGGGTGTCGGTTCACCAGATTCGCTTATTGACGGGGCGATCCGCGGCATTGACATGTTTGACTGCGTGTTGCCAACGCGCATCGGTCGCAACGGAACGGTCATGACAAGCGAAGGCCGCGTCGTCATTAAAAACGCAAAATATGCGCGCGATTTTTCACCGCTTGACCCGAACTGTGACTGTTATACGTGCCGAAATTACACGCGTGCGTACATCCGCCATTTAATTAAATGTGATGAAACGTTTGGTATTCGTCTTACGTCTTACCATAACGTCTACTTTTTGATAAAATTAATGGAGCAAGTTCGACAAGCGATTCGCGAAGATCGTCTCGGTGATTTCCGCGAGCAGTTTTTTGAACAATACGGCTTTCATGGACCGAATGCAAAAAACTTTTAGAAAGGGGTGAAAACATGGAAACGTTAGCAAGCTTACTACCGCTTATTTTATTCTTTGCGATTTTTTACTTTTTGCTTATTCGCCCGCAACAAAAACGCCAAAAAGCTGTTCAACAAATGCAGGCGAACTTGCAAAAAGGAGATAAAGTCATTACAATTGGCGGATTGCACGGCATCATCGATTCGCTCGATGAAAATACGGTCGTCATTCGCGCGGGTGACGGTTCGCGTCTTACATACGACCGTGCGGCCGTTCGTGAAGTCGTGAATGAAAAATAAGACAGGTTGCTGCCTGTCTTATTTTTATGCGCTTCGTGAACGAGATGTGGCGACATTGACACCAATGATGCCACCGATCATGGCAGTGATGAGAAAACCGACGTGGTATCCCCACTGTTCAATCGAAAACGTTCGATCCATTCCGAGAAATTGAAATAAAAAAATGATAGTTGTAAAGATGATGCCCGTTGCTCCACCAAGCATCCAGCCGCGTTCTTTCCCTTTTCCACCTGCAATAAACCCACCGAAAAATAATGATAAAAATGCGAGACCGTGCATGACCCATTGCAATGACGTTTCATCATAACTTGTCAACTTCAATAAAAGCGCAAATATAAAACTGCATATGATGGCGCTTATAAAAATTGTTATGACCCCGTGCAAAATAGCGCGAATCATTCTTATCCCTCCTTACTACATTTAGTACAAACATATTCCATTGTCCATTTGTTTAGAATAAAAACGTAGAACAAACGAGGAGGAATAAAGGTGGAGTACGTCACGATTATTTTGCGAACGTTACTGTTGTATGGAGCTATTTTATTTATTTTTCGCATGATGGGGAAAAGGGAAATTGGGGAGTTGAGCATTTTAGACTTAGTTGTTTTTATTATGATTGGGGAAATGGCGGTCATTGCGATCGAGCAACCGAAAGATCCGATTTTTCATACGCTCGTTCCGATGATTGTATTGACAATCGCCCAAATTGCTTTTGCATTTTTTTCTTTAAAAAGCGAAGTGTTTCGGCGTCTCGTTGATGGCTCCCCGACTGTCATTATTAAAAACGGAAAAATTGATGAAAAAGCGATGCGAAAGCAACGGTACAATTTTGATGATTTGCTTATTCAATTGCGTGAAAAAAATATTAAAAACATTGCGGACGTTGAATTTGCCATTTTAGAGCCGTCTGGCAAACTGTCCGTATTTGAAAAAGAAAAAGGAAAAAAGAAAACACCGTCTTTAGCCTTGCCTCTCATTAAAGACGGTGTCATTCAAGAAGAACATTTAACATTGATCGATCAAACGCCCACATGGTTAATCAAGCAACTAAAAAAGCGCGGATATGAACGAATTGAACATATTTCTTATTGTACATATGAAAATGGGACGTTCTATATTGATGAAAAAGATGAATAACTAACGAAACAATTGGCGAAATTCATCTTTTTCAATTAAACGAAACGATTGTGCAAGAACGAGATAGATGACCGTCATGATGACGATGACAACAATCGTTTTCGTAAGCAATGAAAACGGCAAAATCGGAACGAGTATATGTCCAATTGCTGCAACAGAAACGATAACGACGAAATGAGCAACATATTGTTTGACATATAAAGTAAGCGAAATCGCTTTAACGATTGTAGCAGCATGTAATAACGTGACAATCATGATGCCGACCGTAATGGCTAGCGCAGCCCCCATAATGCCGAGCGACGGTTGTGAAGCGAGCCAAAAAATAAGCGCTGTTTTTACGACGGCACCGATGAGACTATTTGTCATCGCTTCTTTTGCTAAATCAAGCGCTTGCAATACAGCTTGCAACGGCCCTTGCAAGTAGTAAAAGATAAAAAACGGAGCCATGACTTTGACAAAGATTGCTGCTTGATTAGCCCCATACATGAGGTGCATGATTTCTTCTGCTAATACGTACAACACGACAATGGACAATCCCCCAGCGAAAAGCGACAACCGTACCGCTTGATGTAACCGATATTCAATTAAACGATGTTGCTTTTGGGCAGCGGCTTCGCTAATTGCTGGAACGAGCGAAGTGGCGAGCGCGTATGTAATAAACGATGGAAGCATTAAAAGGGGCAGTGCGTATCCGGTCAGCTCCCCATATTGTTTTGTCGCATGGGTTGCAGTGATGCCGGCGAGCGCTAAACTTTGTGCGACGACGATCGGTTCAAAAAACCATGCAATCGATCCAATCATTCGGCTTCCGAGAGTTGGGACGGCGATGCGCATCAGCGAAGCAAACGTATCTTTCCCTTGTTTGACGTACGTAAAAAAACGATATCGAATGCGAATCGGCTTTTTTCGTTTAAACGTAATAAACAAATAAATAAGAGATACAAGCTCGCCAACGACGGCAGAAATCATCGCTCCCGCTGCGGCATATTCGATACCGTAAGGCAAAAAAGCGGTTGTAAAAGCAGCGATGAGCGTAATGCGTACCGCTTGTTCAAGCAATTGAGAATACGCATACGGTTTCATTTGCTGCCTTCCTTGAAAATAGCCACGTAAGACAGAAGAAACAGCGACAATCGGGACGACCGGTGCAATCGCAACGAGCGGATAATATACGCGCGCATCTGTAAATAACGTGTTAGAAAGAATTGGTGCAATGGCTAGTAGTGCTGGGAAAAAGATGAAACTTAAAACGACGGTAATAGATAAAGATACAACTAATATTTTTTTCACTTTTCGTTTATCGCCTACCGCTTCCGCTTCAGCAACGAGCTTTGAAATGGCGACTGGGAGGCCGAACTGCGTAATTGTAATCGCTAATACGAGCGTCGGCACAGCCATCATATATAAACCTACCCCTTCTTCACCGATGAGACGAGCAACGACGATGCGATTAATAAAGCCAAGTATGCGCGTCAACAATCCAGCAACAATTAAAATTATCGTCCCTTTCAAAAATTTGGACATGTTCCTCCCTACCTTCTCAAATGAGGTCATCTTTTATACAATGAAATATATGCACATGTTGGCCAAGCATGACAAAATGGGGGAGACGAATATGGATCGCGAACAATTAATGCCAGCGTTACAAAGTAAAGTGGATGAGTTAAAGTTGCTCGGCTATGAACAAGCGACGATTGAAGACGTATGGAATTGTTTAATGATGAAAAAATGGAAAAAAAACAAAGAAGAAAAGCGTCTATTTGAGCTTGTGAACGACGTTTTATCATTGCGGGCAAGCGACTATATGGCGTATATTGTCACAAAGGAACAAAAGCACGATCGATGGTTTACGGAAGAAGGGTTTTCGGAGTTAGAACAATTGTTTTAATTGTTCGTTTGGAAATTGACAGAAAGTGTACTGTCATTCATAATTTGTTTTGTTGGTAAAAATTCTGGCAGCGTCCAGAATAGAGGAGGATTTTTATGGTAAAACGTAGTCGCATCATTGCTTTTTTCCTTCTTGTCGTTTTACTAGGCGGCATGATGGGAACGACAGCAGAGAAAATTGTCAAAAATATTAAACTCGGCTTAGACTTGCAAGGTGGTTTTGAAATTTTATACGAAGTGAAGCCGACAAAAGAAGGAGAAAAAATTACGAAAGATGTATTGCTTAGCACGGTAAGCGCATTAAATAAACGCATTAACGTGCTTGGCGTAAGCGAACCGCGCATTGATGTAGAAGGAAACGATCGCATTCGCGTTCAGTTAGCAGGGGTAAAAGATCAAAATAAAGCGCGCGAAATTTTATCTACAGAGGCGAAATTAACGTTTCGCGACGTGCATGATAACGTATTGATGGATGGAAGCGACCTCGTTGAAGGAGGCGCGAAACAAACGTTTGATGATAAAGGAAAACCGAGCGTTGCGATTCAATTAAAAGATGCAAACAAATTTAAAGAAGTGACACAAAAAGTATTAAGCATGGCACCAAATAATGTGCTCGTCATTTGGCTTGATTTTGAGGAAGGCGTTGACTCATACGCAAAAGAAGTAGGAAAAGAGCATCCGAAATTTATTTCGGCCGCCCAAGTCAATGAAGTGTTCAACCAGACGGACGTTTCTATCGTTGGAAACTTTACCGTTGAAGAAGCGAAACAATTAGCCGATTTACTAAATGCAGGGGCTCTTCCTGTGGAATTAAAAGAAATTTATTCAACATCAGTAGGTGCACAGTTTGGGGAACAAGCATTACAAAAAACGATTTTTGCAGGAATCATTGGTATTGCGCTCGTCTTTTTATTTATGCTCGTTTTTTATCGCTTGCCTGGGATTGTTGCAGTCGTCACATTAAGCGTATATATTTACCTTATTTTGCTCGTCTTTGATTGGATGAACGGTGTGCTAACGCTACCGGGAATTGCTGCGCTCATTCTTGGGGTTGGGATGGCAGTCGATGCAAATATTATTACATACGAGCGAATAAAAGATGAATTAAAGCTCGGAAAATCGCTTATGTCAGCGTACCGCATCGGAAATCGTGGTTCTTTTGGAACGATTTTGGACGCGAACATTACAACGATCATTGCTGGCGTTGTTTTGTTTGTATACGGGACGAGCTCTGTAAAAGGATTTGCAACGATGCTCATCATTAGCATTTTAGCGAGCTTTATTACAGCAGTATATGGTACTCGTCTTCTGCTCGGCTTGCTCGTGAAGAGCCGCTTATTCGATAAAAAACCGCATTATTTTGGCGTCAATTCGAAAGATATATTAGATATTGCGAAAGTAACAGATGATACAGACGTTCCGACAAAATTTGCACGTCTTGATTTTGTTAAACGAAGCAAACTATTTTTCATGATTTCAGGAGCGATGGTCGTTATTGGACTCGTGTTATTATTGACCGCTAAATTAAATTTAGGCATTGATTTTTCAAGCGGAACGCGCGTCGATTTAATGAGTGAAAAACCGCTCACAACAGAAGAAGTGAAGAGAGAATTAAGTGAATTACGTCTTAAGCCGAAAGATGTTGTTCTGTCAGGCAACAACAACGAGATGGCGATTGTACGTTTTCTCGGCGTACTTGATCAAAAAGAAATTTCACAGTTGAAATCGCATTTTAAAGAAAAATATGGCATCGAGCCAAACGTAAGCACGGTATCGCCAACGGTCGGAAAAGAACTAGCGCGCAATGCGTTTATTTCTGTACTCATTGCGTCGATCGGGATCATTATTTACGTTACCGTTCGCTTTGAGATGTATATGGCGATTGCGGCCATTGTTGCGCTATTGCACGATGCGTTTTTCATCATTGCTTTCTTTAGTTTGACGCGTTTAGAAGTCGACTTAACGTTTATTGCCGCTGTGTTAACGATCGTCGGTTATTCGATTAATGATACTATCGTGACGTTTGACCGCATTCGTTATTTAATGAAAAAGCGGACAGTAAAAACGGTCGATGATTTAAAAGATGTCGTCAACAAAGCATTGCAACAAACATTTGGTCGTTCAATTAATACGGTATTAACCGTCGTGTTTACCGTTGTCGCCCTTTTATTGTTCGGTAGTGAAGCGATTCGCAATTTCTCATTTGCGTTGCTTGCTGGCTTAATTTCCGGCACATATTCTTCGCTCTTTATCGCGGCACAATTATGGCTCATTTGGAAATCGAAACAATTGAAAAAAGGAAAGCAAAAACGCGAACAGTGGGAAGCAGAACCGGAAGTATAAACGTCGTGGCGCATGCCGCGACGTTTTTTCGTGAAGTGAATAGGATACACTAAAAAAAACAAAAGAGAAAGGGAGCGAATGGGGTGAATGAACAAACGCGTTTTCAACAAGCTCAATTTGCCGCTATGGTTGGTGTTGTCGGCAACATTATTCTGGCGGTAATTAAAGGGTGGATCGGAATGATCGCAAACAGTAAGGCACTTATTGCCGATGCGGTACATTCCGCATCTGATGTGGCAGGATCATTTGCCGTATGGATTGGCTTGCGTGCGGCGAAGCAGCCGCCGGATGACGATCATCCGTATGGACACGGGAAGGCCGAATCAATTGCTGCCATTATTGTCGCGGTTTTGCTTTTTCTCGTCGGAATAGAAATTGGAACATCTTCTTTTTCTTCATTTTTTCATCCGATTGAACCGCCGAAAATGATTGCTGTATATGCCGTTATTTTATCGATCGTCGTGAAAGAAGCGATGTTTCGCTACAAGTATGCGTTAGGGAAAAAAATTAAAAGCGATGCCATTATCGTGAACGCGTATGAACATCGTTCAGACGTTTTTTCGTCGCTTGCAGCTCTCATCGGCATCGTCGCAGCGATCGTTGGACAAAAAACGGACATCGATTGGCTTATTTACGCTGACCCTGTCGCTGGATTGTTTGTTTCACTTCTCGTCTTAAAAATGGCGTGGAAGTTAGGAGCGGAATCGATTCATCATGCGCTTGACCACGTGTGGCATGAGGAAGAAACGATGAGTTTGCGCGAAGCCGTTTTGTCATTTTCAGAAGTGAAGCGCATTGACTCGCTTTATGCTCGTCAACATGGTCATTATGTTGTTGTTGACTTAAAAATTGCTGTGTCGCCACATTTAACGGTTTTAGAGGCGCATGATATCGGAAAAAAAGTGAAAGAAAAGTTATTGTCATTTCCACAAGTGCATAATGTGATGGTGCATATTAATCCATACGATGAATCAATTGCCCCTTAGCCTATTGTTTTGTATAATAAAAAGGTTGAGGGGTGAATGACATGTTAGCATCGAAAACCCGCTGGAACATGAAACAAGTAAACGAACAGCAAGTGCAAATGATTGCGCAAGCGTTACATATAGCTCCGCTCGTTGCTACATTGCTCGTCAGCCGCGGCTACGATACCGTTGAAGCCGCTCGTTCTTTTTTTGAGCAAAAGCAATCGTTTCACTCGCCATTTTTGTTAAACGATATGGAAAAAGCGGTTGAGCGAATAGAGAAAGCGATTACAAACGGTGAACATATTCTCGTTTTTGGCGATTATGATGCCGATGGGGTAAGTAGCACAGTCGTGATGGTAAGTGCGTTACGGGAAAAAGGAGCGAATGTTTCCTTTTACATTCCGAACCGCTTTTTAGAAGGATACGGTCCGAATGAACAAGCGTTTCGACTTGCGAAAGAACAAGGTGTCTCACTAATTATTACAGTCGATACAGGCATTTCCGCTTTGCATGAAGCGAACGTAGCAAAACAGCTTGGCATCGATTTAATTATTACCGATCATCACGAACCGGGTCCTGTGCTTCCTGAATCGTATGCGACGATCCATCCGAAAATTAGTCCAAATTATCCGTTTAAACATTTAGCCGGCGTCGGTGTAGCATTTAAACTCGCCCATGCGCTTATCGGGCGCGTGCCGTATGAATGGCTGGACGTCGTCGCGATCGGGACGATCGCCGATCTCGTTCCGCTTCAAGATGAAAATCACTTATTTGCTCGGCTAGGCATTGAACAATTTCGGCAAACGAACCGCCTCGGCTTACAGGCGCTTTGTAAACAATGTGGCGTATCTCATACGGCGGTGACAGAAGATACGATTGCGTTTATGATCGGTCCACGTATTAATGCGGCCGGACGTCTCGATTGCGCCGATCCTGCTGTGCAGTTGTTGTTGACGACAGATGTGCATGAGGCGGACATGCTCGCTGAACAAATTGATATGATGAATCGCGAGCGTCAACAACTTGTAAACGACATAACAGAAGAAGCGATTCAACTCGTTGAACAACATTATGCCGACGACCGCGTGTTAGTTGTAGCGAAAGAAGGATGGAATGTCGGCGTCATTGGCATTGTTGCCTCCCGATTAGTGGAACGATTTTACCGCCCGACGATCGTTTTAAGTATAGATCAAGAAAAGGGAGTTGCGAAAGGATCAGCGCGCAGCATTGAGGGGTTCGATTTATTTGCCAATTTGTCAAACTGCCGCGACATTTTACCGCATTTTGGTGGACATCCGATGGCTGCGGGGATGACGCTTTCTTTACATGATGTACATGAATTACGTCACCGTCTAAACGAGGCGGCGAAGCAACAGCTAACTCCTGAACATTTCGTTCCTGTCACGCATGTCGATGTATGTTGTTCGATCTCGGACGTTTCACTTGAATTAATTGAACAAATGAATCGGCTTGCACCGTTTGGCATGGGGAATCCGAAACCGCGTGTTCTTCTCGAACGTGTGCAGCTTGATACGTTACGAAAAATTGGAACAGATCAAAGTCATTTGAAGCTGTTGTTAGTTGAAGATGGAAAAACGTTAGAAGCGATCGGATTTGGCTTTGGACATATTGGCGATGAAATTGCACCGAACGCTCGTCTTTCTGTCGTGGGAGAGCTGTCTATTAACGAATGGAATAACTTTCGCAAACCGCAATTAATGATTCAAGATATAGCTGTCAATGAGTGGCAGCTGTTTGATGTCCGTCATATTCGTCATCCGAGCAAGTTCATGGCATCGCTTCCGAAAGAAAAGCGGTTGTTTATTGCTTTTCATCGCGACACTGCAGATACGTTGCAATTGTCCGCATACGCGAATGAAATTGTTTATGTGCAAAGCGAACAAGAAGCGGCGATCGATGTGAGTGGAAAGTATGTCGTCCTTCTTGACTTACCTCCGTCGCAACAAATCGTTAAAGTTTTATTAAGTTGTAGTTTACCTGAACGCATTTATGCGTTATTCTATCAAAGGGAGAGTCACTTCTTCAGCGTGTTGCCGACGCGCGAACATTTTAAGTGGCTGTATTCTTTTTTGCATAAGCGTAGCCCGTTTGATGTGCGGCGTTACGCAGACGATTTAGCTCGCTCGCGCGGATGGACGAAAGAAACGATTTTGTTTATGATTCAAGTGTTTAGAGAGCTTGGTTTCATTACAGTCGAAAACGGGATCGTTTCTTTAGCACGTAATGTACAAAAGCGGGATTTAACGGAATCACCGTCTTACCGGCTGAAACAAGCGCAAGCAGAGCTTGAACATATGTTTTTATATTCATCTTATGCCCAACTAAAACGTTGGTTTGATTCATTGTATGAGGAGGAAAAAGTCAATGGATTTAAAACAATACGTCACGATTGTTCCTGATTTCCCAAAACCAGGTATTCAATTTAAAGATATTACAACGATTATGGATAAAGGGGAAGTATATAAATACGCGACGGATCAAATCGTCAATTATGCACGAGAAAAGAAAATTGATGTCGTCGTTGGACCAGAGGCGCGCGGATTTATTATCGGCTGCCCGGTTGCTTACGCGCTCGGTGTTGGATTTGTTCCTGTTCGGAAAGAAGGAAAACTACCTCGCGAAGTCATTCGCGTGGAATATGGCTTAGAGTACGGCAAGGACGTATTAACGATGCATAAAGACGCGATTAAGCCAGGGCAACGCGTTCTCATTACAGACGATTTATTAGCGACAGGTGGAACGATTGAAGCAACGATTAAGCTCGTTGAACAACTTGGCGGCGTTGTCGCAGGTATTGCGTTTTTAATTGAATTAACGTATTTAGAAGGTCGCGAGAAGTTAAAAGGATACGATATTTTAACGTTAATGCAATTTTAAGGAAGGAGGGGCAAAACGCTCCTCTTTTTCACATCGTTGCTCTTTACATTTAAAAAAATTTTCATGATAATATTGTCAATACGTTTAAAATAAAAAAGGTGATTGCATGGCAAATGAACAAGTATTAACGGCGGAACAAGTCATTGAAAAGGCGAGCCGTTATTTGTCGAAAGACGACGTACAGTTTATCGAACGGGCATATGAGTTTGCGAAAGAAGCGCATCGCGAGCAATACCGAAAGTCTGGAGAACCGTACATTATTCATCCGATTCAAGTGGCGGGTATTTTAGTCGATTTGGAAATGGATCCTGCAACAATTGCGGCGGGATTTTTACATGATGTTGTGGAAGATACAGCTGTGACGAAAGAAGATTTAGAAAAAGAGTTTGGCAAAGAAGTAGCGATGCTCGTTGATGGCGTGACGAAGCTTGGGAAAATTAAATATAAATCACATGAAGAACAGCAAGCGGAAAACCATCGAAAAATGTTTTTAGCAATGGCGCAAGATATACGGGTAATTTTAATTAAGTTAGCGGACCGTTTGCACAATATGCGCACGTTAAAACATTTGCCGTTAGAAAAGCAGCGCCGTATCGCAAATGAGACGCTTGAAATTTTCGCACCGCTTGCGCATCGTCTCGGAATTTCAAAAATTAAATGGGAGCTCGAAGATACAGCGCTCCGCTATTTAAATCCACAACAATATTATCGGATTGTCAACTTAATGAAAAAAAAGCGTGCAGAACGTGAGCAATATTTAGAAGAAGTCATTCGAGAAATGCGCGAACGGTTAAACGAAGTCGGCATTGAAGCTGAAATTTCTGGACGTCCGAAGCATATTTATAGCATTTATCGAAAAATGGTTTTGCAAAATAAACAATTTAACGAAATTTATGATTTGCTTGCTGTGCGCATTATCGTTGAAAGCATTAAAGACTGTTATGCGGTTCTTGGCATCATTCATACATGTTGGAAGCCGATGCCAGGTCGCTTTAAAGATTATATTGCCATGCCGAAGCCGAATATGTATCAATCGCTTCATACGACGGTTGTCGGCCCAAAAGGTGAGCCGCTTGAAGTGCAAATTCGGACGTTTGACATGCATCATATTGCGGAATTTGGAATTGCTGCCCATTGGGCATACAAAGAAGGAAAGACGATTCGCCCAAATACGTTTGAAGAAAAACTATCATGGTTTCGTGAAATTGTCGAATGGCAAAACGAAACGAACAACGCGGAAGAGTTTGTAGAGACGTTGAAGATGGATTTATTTTCCGACATGGTGTTCGTTTTTACACCAAAAGGCGACGTCATTGAACTTCCAGCTGGTTCGGTGCCGATTGATTTTGCATATCGCATTCATTCAGAAATCGGAAATAAAACGATCGGTGCAAAAGTAAACGGAAAAATGGTGCCGCTCGATCATCCGCTTCAAACGGGAGATATTGTTGAAATTTTAACGTCTAACCATTCATACGGTCCAAGTCAAGACTGGTTAAAAATTGCGCAAACGTCGCATGCAAAAAATAAAATTCGACAATTTTTCAAAAAACAACGCCGCGAAGAAAATGTTGAAAAAGGAAAAGAGCTCGTTGAAAAAGAAATTCGCAACATGGGTTTTGACGTAAAAGAAGTGCTTACTGCAGAAAACACGAAACGTGTTGCGGAAAAATTTAATTTCGCCAGCGAAGAAGACATGTATGCCGCTGTTGGCTATAACGGCATTACCGCTGCTCAAGTGGCTCACCGCTTAACAGAAAAATGGCGCAAACAACGCGACTTAGAAGAGCAAGCGAAACGCCTGTCGGACATGCTGCAAGAAGCAAAAACGATTGCACCGATGAAAAAGCGCGATTTTGGCGTATGCGTCGAAGGTGTGGACAATTTGCTCATTCGTTTGTCGCGCTGTTGCAATCCGGTTCCGGGCGATGAAATTATCGGTTTTATTACAAAAGGGCGTGGCGTTTCCGTGCATCGTGCCGATTGTCCGAATGTACTTGCAGAAGAAGCAAAAGAGCGGCTCATTCCTGTTCAATGGGAGAGCAGTGCAAATTGTCAACGAGAATATACAGTCGATATCGAAATTACTGGTTACGATCGACGCGGCTTGCTTAATGAAGTATTGCAAGCTGTAAATGAAACGAAAACGAATATTTCGGCTGTATCTGGGAGAACAGATCATCGAAATAAAATGGCGACGATTCATATGACGATTTTTATTCATAACGTAAGCCATTTACAAAAAGTTGTTGAGCGCATTAAACAAATTCCAGATATTTATTCAGTGAGACGGATAATGAACTAGAAAGGGTTGTCGGAATGAGAGTTGTCGTTCAGCGCGCAAAAGATGCAAAAGTCACAGTAGCTGGCGAAGTCGTTGGGGAAATTGATTTTGGGCTTGTGTTGCTAGTTGGTATTACTCATGATGATACAGAGGAAGATGCGGCGTTTGTTGCAGACAAAATTGCTCATTTGCGCATATTTGAAGATGAGCATGGAAAAATGAACGTGTCGCTTTTAGATGTTGGTGGGTCAATTTTATCCATCTCGCAATTTACGCTGTACGGGGACTGTCGGAAAGGAAGAAGACCAAACTTTATGGACGCAGCTAGACCGGAACATGCGAAACAAATGTATGAAGCGTTGAATGAGCAACTGCGTCAAAAAGGGATTCGTGTGGAAACAGGCGTATTTGGTGCGATGATGGATGTGACGTTAACGAACGTCGGACCGGTGACGCTCATCGTGGAAAGCAAATAAAAACCGCGCTCGCATATGGACGAGCTCGGTTTTTTTACAAGATAAGAAAGTATAAAATTTCAGATTTGGGGAGCTGTCTAGCTCCAAGCGCCATCGGCTCGAGTCGCTCCGCCCCACACTGCGGCGGCGACAGCCTCCTCGGTGGGGCTTGTGCGCTCTTCGCCGATAGGCGGGCGCTTTGCGCTTTTCTTATCCTCGCGCTAAATGTTTTTTTAGTTTTTGTACGTCACGAAGAGTGAGCCCGAATTCAGAAGCGAGTTCAAACGATGTGAGCTCGTTTTCTTTTTGAATAAATGAGTGAAAATCAACGTGCATAAGCGGGGATTGTGAATGGATAAACTCTCCTTTTTCACTATGGCGCATGACAAATCTCCTTTCGTGTCCATGTCGTTCGTATTATTCCCAATTTTTCTACCTTTCCATTCAAAGAAGGATTTTTTTTATTTATGAAGAAATAAAGTAGCGACTATTGACAACGTAGGAGGATTTGCAACATGAAAAAATCGCTTATCGCGTCATTGTTCATGTTTTGTTGTTTGTTGCTGATCGTTCAAACAGCATCAGCAGCAATGAACGTGCGCATCGTTGTTGACCGATTGAACGTCCGCACCGGTCCAGGATTGACGTTTGCGGTGCAAGAAAAAGTAGCAAAAGGAAAGCAATATGCTGTCGTCCAAAAGCGAGGCGAATGGCTACAAATTCGGCTCGCATCGAACCGAACTGGCTGGGTGCATGGAAAATATGTTCAAATACAAAATGAAGCGAATGAAACGAAAAAACAAATACAACAACTTGTCGTCTGTCAAGTCGACGGTTTGCGAATTCGAAAAGGTCCGGGGACGACTTTTTCGGTCATCGGATATGTCAATCGCAATGAAAAAGGAATGGCAACGATCGCCCAAGGGGAGTGGGTGTACGTACGTTGGGACGGAAAAGAAGGATGGGTGCATCGGTCATATGTAGCGAATGTTGAACAAAATGAACAAAATAATCAACAAAATAATGAACAACATACATACGTCCAAATGTTATACGACAATACAAATATTCGTTCTGCTCCTTCTACCCAATCGCCTGTCGTTGCAAAAGCAAAGCGTGGCGATCAGTTTTCGGTCATTCGTAAAGAAGGGCAATGGTACGTTATTCAAGTTGATGCGCAAACAATTGGATATGTAGCAGAATGGGTCGTTCAAGTAAGTAACCAACCGTCTCCTTCTCAACCGCAATCGCTCGTAGGGAAAACGATTGTCATTGATGCCGGACATGGTGGCAAAGATTACGGTACGACAGGTGTGAATGGAACGATCGAAAAAATGTTAACGTTACAAACCGCATTGTTGCTAAGTGAAAAGCTAAAACAAACGGGCGCTAATGTCATTTTAACGCGCGAAAACGATCGGTTTTTATCGTTAAGTGAGCGAGTACAAATAGCTGGAAAAAATAAAGCCGATGCGTTCGTTAGCATTCATTACGATAGTGCATTAAACCGTACCGCCAGCGGTTTAACAGTATATTACTATAAGCAAATCGACCGTTCGCTTGCGGATGCGCTTTTTGATCCCCTCAGTCGATTAACAGGCATTCAACAACGCGGAGTTCGTTTAGGAAATTATCATGTGTTGCGTGAAAATAGCCGCCCTTCTGTGTTGCTAGAGCTTGGCTATTTAAGCAATCCGAGTGAGGAGATGTTCGTTGTGTCGCCAACATATCAACAAGCCGTGACAGAGGCGATTTGTAACGGATTAGTTCGCTACTTCGGAAAATAACGGTCATCTTGACAAATGGTTTGTTCGTACGTAATATAAAAAGAAAATTCAACATCTCGCCGATGATGGAGAAAAGTAGTTAAGAGTACACATGGCCAGAGAGGAAATGCCGTAGGCTGGAAGCATTTCTCCATGATGACTTAACGAACGAACACTCCGTAGGTTTCTCTTTGAACGCGCGATTGCTAGTAGGAGAGAACGCTTTCCGAGCGTTATCGGATAAAAGTGGAAGCATGCGCTTCAACTAGGGTGGCACCACGGGAATTCGTCTCTCGTCCCTAATTTATTAGGGATGGGAGATTTTTGTTTGCATAAAAACTAAAGGAGGGAAATATATGTCATTTCAAATTCCGCGCGGGACGCAAGATATATTGCCAGAACAAGCAGCAAAATGGCAATATATTGAACAAATAGCGCGCGAGCTTTGTCGTCGTTACAATTACCAAGAAATTCGCACCCCTATTTTTGAACATACCGAACTATTTTTACGCGGTGTCGGCGATACGACCGACATTGTTCAAAAAGAAATGTACACATTTGAAGATCGTGGCGGTCGCAGTTTGACGCTTCGTCCAGAAGGAACGGCAGCGGTCGTTCGCTCATTTGTTGAAAATAAAATGTACGGATATCCGAATCAGCCGGTCAAACTTTATTACATGGGACCGATGTTTCGTTACGAACGTCCGCAAGCAGGGCGTTTTCGTCAGTTCGTTCAATTTGGTGTCGAAGCGCTCGGAAGCAATGATCCGGCCATTGATGCCGAAGTCATTGCTTTAGCGATGGACATATATCGCACGCTCGGATTGAAAAAGCTGAAACTTGTCATCAATAGTTTAGGTGACGTTGAAAGTAGAAAGGCGCATAGACAAGCGTTAATTGATCATTTCCAACATCGCATTCACGAGTTTTGCGATGATTGCCAAGCGCGGTTACATAAAAACCCGATGCGCATTTTAGACTGTAAAAAAGACCGTAATCACGAGCTGATGCGCACGGCTCCGTCTATTCTTGATTACTTAAATGAACAGTCGCGCACATATTTTGAAAAAGTGCAAATGTATTTACAAAAGCTCGGTATCCCCTTTGAAGTCGACCCGCGGCTTGTGCGCGGTTTAGATTATTACAATCATACCGCGTTTGAAATTATGAGCGAGGCAGAAGGATTTGGCGCGATTACGACGTTATGTGGAGGCGGTCGCTACAACGGTCTCGTTCAAGAAATTGGCGGACCTGAAACGCCAGGTATCGGATTTGCTTTAAGCATTGAGCGCTTGCTTGCAGCATTAGAAGCAGAAAGTATTTCGCTACCAATTTCAGAAGGAATCGACTGTTACGTTGTTGCGTTAGGGGAACAAGCGAAAGAAGAGGCGGTTGCTCTCGTTGCTGCCCTTCGTCAAGAAGGCATCGCAGCAGAAAAAGATTATCAAGATCGAAAAGTGAAAGCACAGCTGAAAGCAGCCGATCGTTTGCATGCGACATACGTTGCTATTTTAGGGGAAGATGAACTTCAAAAAGGAGTTATTAACGTCAAACATATGGCAACAGGAGAACAGCAAGAAGTATCGCTTCATACATTTGTTTCACATATGAAAAACGTATTGCAATAGGAGGGGAAATTATGTTCGGAAGGACGCATTATTGTGGAGAAGTAACGGATCAAGCGATTGGTCAAACGGTTCGTTTAAAAGGATGGGTGCAAAAACGTCGCGATTTAGGAGGACTTATTTTCATTGATTTGCGCGATCGAACAGGCATCGTTCAAATTGTATTTAGTCCAGATGTATCGAAAGAAGCATTGCAAGTAGCAGAAACGATTCGTAGCGAGTACGTGTTAGACGTAGAAGGAAAAGTCGTTCAGCGCGAGGAAGGACAAGTCAATCCGAATTTACCGACAGGAACAGTCGAAGTGCATGCGACGCACGTAACGATTTTAAGTGAAGCGAAAACACCGCCGTTTCCGATTTCGGATAAAACGGACGTATCCGAAGATGTTCGGTTAAAATATCGTTATTTAGATTTACGTCGCCCGGTGATGTTTCAAACGTTTCAATTGCGCCATCAAGTGACGAAAGCGATTCGCGACTTTTTAGATGAAGAAGGTTTTTTAGAGGTAGAAACGCCAATTTTAACGAAAAGCACGCCAGAGGGAGCACGTGACTATTTAGTACCGAGTCGCGTCCATCCAGGAGAGTTTTATGCGTTGCCACAATCGCCTCAAATTTTTAAACAATTATTAATGGTCGCTGGTTTTGAACGGTACTATCAAATTGCCCGCTGTTTCCGCGATGAAGATTTACGTGCCGATCGCCAACCGGAATTTACGCAAGTCGATATTGAAACATCGTTTATGAGCCAAGATGATATTTTAGCGATGATTGAACGGATGATGGCACGCGTCATGAAAATCGCAAAAGGGATCGACATCCCTATTCCATTCCCGCGCATGTCATATGACGAGGCGATCGCACGCTTCGGTTCGGACAAGCCAGACACGCGTTTTGGACTTGAGCTTGTCGATTTATCTGAGCAAGTGAAAGATTGTGGCTTTAAAGTGTTCGCTAGCGCAGTGCAAAACGGTGGACAAGTAAAAGCGATCAACGTGAAAGGAGCTGCGGATAAATATTCGCGCAAAGACATTGATGCGTTGACGGAATATGTGGCTCGCTACGGGGCAAAAGGGTTAGCATGGTTGAAAGTGGAAGATGACGGATTAAAAGGGCCGATTGCGAAGTTTTTTAACGAAGACGAGCAAAAACAAATGATGCAAACGCTTGAAGCGGAAGTCGGCGATTTGTTGTTATTTGTAGCCGATAAAAAATGTGTCGTTGCAGACTCACTTGGCGCGTTGCGTTTAAAATTAGGGAAAGATTTGAAGTTGATTGACGAATCCGCGTTTCATTTCTTATGGATTACAGATTGGCCACTTTTTGAATACGATGAGGAAGAAGGTCGTTACTATGCAGCGCACCATCCGTTTACAATGCCTGTGCGCGAAGATGTCCCGAAATTTGAAACAGATCCAGCAAGCGTCCGCGCACAAGCATACGATCTTGTTTTAAACGGGTATGAGTTAGGTGGAGGATCGCTCCGTATTTTTGAACGCGACATACAAGAAAAAATGTTTAAGACGCTTGGCTTTACTGAAGAACAAGCGCGCGAACAGTTTGGGTTTTTGCTTGAGGCGTTTGAATACGGCACTCCTCCGCATGGCGGCATCGCGCTCGGATTGGATCGACTTGTTATGTTGCTTGCGGGCCGTTCCAACTTACGCGATACGATTGCCTTCCCGAAAACAGCGAGCGCAAGCTGCTTGCTAACAGAAGCGCCGAGTGCAGTAAGCGAAGCGCAATTAGACGAATTGCATTTGTCAGTGAAGGACGTTCAAAAAGTAGACTAAATTTGTAACGTTGCAAATGCATACGAAGTGTGCTAACATACAAATAACAACAAGTCCTGATGTGTTTGTCGTATCACCTATTGTTTTGACCGAACAATGTGTGATACGGGAGCCCGGGTTTTCAGGTGGCGTACATGCCTCATTTACATAGAGAGGACGTACATAAGCTTGAAACAGGGCACCCACCTGTGAGAGAGCGGGTTCAAAACAAAGGCCATCAGCGACGGCACGATTGGGACTTAAGAAACAAAAACGAATAAAGCCTTAACGTAAAGAACATGCTTTACGTTGGGGCTTTTTTTGTGCCATAATGCATGTATATCCGATTGAAATACTTACATATGGGAGGAGCAATATGTTACATCAATTTTCTCGTAACGAATTAGCAATCGGGAAAGAAGGATTGAAACGATTAAGCGAAAGTACAGTTGCCGTTCTCGGCATTGGCGGTGTCGGATCGTTTGCAGTAGAAGCGCTAGCTCGCTCAGGCGTCGGGCGCCTCATTTTAATCGATAAAGACGATATTGATATTACAAATGTCAATCGCCAAATCCATGCGTTGTTATCCACTGTCGGGCGTCCGAAAGTGGAAGTGATGAAGGAGCGGATCGCTGACATTAACCGAGCGTGCGAAGTGATTGCGTTAAAAATGTTTTATACAGAAGAGACGTATGAACAAATTTTTTCGTATGACATTGACTATGTCATCGATGCATCGGATACGATTTCATATAAAATTCATTTAATGAAACAATGTTTAGAACGCAACATTCCGATCATTTCAAGTATGGGAGCTGCAAATAAAATGGATCCGACTCGTTTCCGTATTGCTGATATTTCAAAAACGCATACAGATCCGATTGCGAAAGTCATTCGTACAAAATTACGAAAAGAAGGAATTAAAAAAGGTATTACGGTTGTTTTTTCAGATGAAAGTCCAATCGTCATTCGCGAAGATGTGCGAAAAGAAGTAGGAAACGATGAAGCGACGATTCGTAAGGCAAAAATGCCGCCGTCATCGAATGCGTTCGTTCCATCTGTCGCTGGTCTCATTATGGCGGCACATGTCGTGCAACAGTTATTAAAAGACATCCCGATTCAACGTGTTGATCAACAATAAGCGCAAGGGGAAATCCTTTGCGCTTTTCTTATCGCACATTATTAGTTGCAAATAAACAAAAATTGAATTATAGTGAAAGTATGACTGTTCGGTCGTAATCAAACGACCGATCGGTCATATTTCAGGAAAGAAAGGAAGAGCGGGATGAACTTTTTAACAAGGTTTAGTTTAAAAAACGCAGTCGCCGTGTTCATCATTTCATTTTTACTTATATTAGGCGGACTATATTCATTTTCTTCTTTAAAAGTGGATTTACTTCCAAATATTGAGTTTCCACAATTGTCTGTGGAAGTCATTTATCCGGGTGCTTCACCAGAAGATATGAATGAGCAAGTGACGGCGAAGTTAGAAGAAAAATTTAAAGCAATTGAAGGAGTAAAGAAGATTCAAAGTTCTTCATTTGAAAGCATCGCCATCGTGAATTTAGAATTTCCATTTAACACAGATATGGAAGAAGTCGAACGACAAGTTGAATCGCTTGTCAAAGAAGCGAATTTACCAGAAAACGTGCAGACGAAAGTGAATCGTTTCTCGTTTGGTACGTTCCCGATTTATAACATTTCTGTATTCGCTAAAGGAGATACGAACGCACAGCAGCTTTTAGATGAGACAATTATTCCAGAGCTGAAAAAAATTAACGGAATTAACTCCATTTCCGTCGGTGGAATGGAAGAAAAATTAATTCAAATTACAGTAGACAAACAAAAAGCGTTGCAATACGGCTTAAGCTTAACGCAAATTAAAGAACAAATTAACGAAAAGTTTTTAGCATTCCCAGCTGGAAACGTTCAAACAGAAACGGTACAAATTCCGATTCGCGTTCAACAAAAAATTGAAACGATAAAACAGCTTGAAAATTTACCATTATCTTCTCCGATCATGAATGCATCACCAGGTGCGCCGGCAAGCGGGCAAGAAGCACCGACAACGATTACATTAAAAGATGTCGCAACGATTGAACCTGTCACAGAACAAGGAGAAATCACGCGCTACAATTTAAACGCTGCACTGTCGATGGCCATTACAAAAAAGCAAGATGCCAATACGGTTGAAGTGGCAGAAAAAGTGCTAAACGTGCTTGACAAATATAAAGACAAAATTGATTATGCAATCGGATTTGATTCAGCAGAGGGAATTAAAAAGTCAGTTGAAACACTTGTGCGTGAAGGATTGCTTGGGGCATTGTTTGCATCTATCGCGGTGCTCGTCTTTTTACGAAACGTGCGTGCAACGATTATCGCAATCATTTCCATTCCGCTTTCGCTCTTAGTGGCATCAATTTTCTTACAACGAATGGATATTTCTTTAAACATTATGACGCTCGGTGGAATGGCGGTTGCTGTCGGACGTGTCGTTGACGATAGCATCGTCGTTATCGAAAACATTTTCCGCCGCGTTCGTAAGTCAAAGACAGGGATGACAGATGAACTTGTCCAAGATTCAACAAAAGAAATTTTAAAGGCGATTACATCATCGACCATTACGACAGTCGTTGTCTTTTTACCGCTCGGTCTTGTTGGCGGTGTAACAGGTGAGTTTTTCCTACCATTTGCGTTAACGATCGTATTTTCGCTTTTAATGTCGCTTGTTGTTGCCATTACGATCGTTCCAATTTTAGCGAAGTTCTCGTTTAAAAAGGTGCCGCCAGAAGAAAAAGAAGGAGCGTTGCAACGAGCTTACGGAAAAACGATTGAATGGGCGCTTGATCATAAAAAAACGGTGTTATTCCTGTCTGTTGTATTGCTCGGTAGTTCGTTTGCTATTGTGCCGAAGTTAGGCTTTACATTTATTCCAAACGAAGAACAAAAAACGCTCATTGCTGCCATTGAGCTTCCTTCTTCGACGCCGTTAGAAAAAACGAATGAAGTGTCGCTCCAAGTCGAGAAAATGTTTGATGAAAAGAAAGAAATTAAAGAAGTGACAGCTGGAATTGGTACGCGCGACTTCCGAAGCGGCTTAAAACGAAAAAATCAAGCGAACTATTTCATTACGTTAGAAGAAAACGTAAACGTTTCGCAATTTATTAAAGAGCTTGAAAAAGAAATGGAAGACATTGCCCAAGCTGAAGTAAAAGCAGCGAAAGTTGGCGTCCAAGAATTGCAATCGGGTGGACCGCCGTCTAACAATAACGTGAACATTGACTTATACTCGACAAACTTAACAGCGTTACAACAAGCAGCGAAAGATGTAGAGCTTTATTTGAAAAAGCGTTACGATTTAAAATATGTCACAAACAACTTTGCAGATAAACAAAAGCAAGTGATCGTAAACATTGATCCGCAAAAAGCAGCACAATACGGAGTTTCTGGCTTCCAAATTCTCGGCACGATCGCTGATCAAACTCGTCCGGTGCAAGTTGGAACGTTAAAACTCGACGATGAAGAGCGGATGGTTCAATTGTCATATAACGAACAAATGACGTCGATGGAACAGCTAGAAAATACGCTTATTTTCACAAAGTTTGGCCCTGTTCCAGTAAAACAGTTAGCAGACGTAAAAGAAGTAGATACGTTTACATCGATTCAAAAACTAGATGGAAAAGTGTTTGCTCGCGTTTCTGCCCAAATCGTAGGCGATAACATTCAAAAAGTGACACAAGACGTCATTAATGGCGTCAAACAAGACGTACAGTTACCAGAAGACGTCTCACTGGAAGGTGGCGGTGGAAGCGATGAAACGGTCGAAACGTTCCAGCAGCTCGGCTTAGCGATGGCTGTTGCGATTGGGCTTGTATATATTACAATGCTCATTACGTTTGGAAAAGCGCGTATTCCGTTCATCATTTTATCGTCGCTCATATTCGTCCCAATTGGTTCTTTGCTCGGTTTATTTATCGCAAATGAACCGATGTCTGTCAGCGTCATGATCGGTTTACTCATGCTCATTGGAATTGTCACAACAAACGCGATCGTTCTCGTTGACCGCATCGGACAAAATCGTGAGCAAAAAGGAATGACGATTCGTCACGCGCTCATTGAAGCAGGAAAAACGCGGCTACGCCCAATTTTAATGACCGCATTTGCGACAGTTGCCGCACTCATTCCGCTTGCGCTCACGAAATCATCAGGAACGCTCATTTCGAAAGGATTAGCGATTACGGTCATCGGCGGATTGACATCATCTACATTGCTGACGTTAATTCTCGTTCCTGTTGTGTATGAACTATTTTTCTTCCGTCAAGCGAAAAAAGAACGACAAGCATAATTGATGACAGGCTGGCTGAAATTCGGTCAGCCTGTTATGTTATAATAAAACGAGAAAACAATAAGGATGAGGCCGCATGAGCAGAAAAGAGCAAATTATTGAAGTCGCGATGAAACTATTTGCGGAAAAAGGGTATCACGCGACATCGATGCAAGAAATTGCTGAACATAGTCATTTAGCGAAAGGGTCGCTATACAACTACTTTAAGTCAAAAGAAGAAATTGTTTTGTCGATTTTTCAATATCATTACGATCAGTTGTTTCAACAATTTGCGCGCATCGCTTCAGATCGTTCGCTGACGGCAAGAGAAAAATTTTTAAAACAACTTTCTTTACAAATTGAAGCGTTTGAACAACATAAAGAAATTGTGCAAATGCATATGGGAGACCATGCGCAAAAAGTAAGTGAAGACGTTCATGCGCTCGTTTTGCGCATCCGTTCTCATTTATTTGATTGGTACATTCAGTCATTCATCGATATGTACGGGGAGCGTATTCGTCCATTTGTACTTGATTGTGCCATTATGTTAAATGGGATGTTAAAAGAATATTTATTTTTTGCTTTGTTTGAAAAACAGTCGTTTTCTTTTCAACGTTTAGCTCCTTTTTTAATGGAGCGACTAGATGCGCTTGTCGATAGTTTACAGCACGACATGCCGCTCATTTGCCACGATGCAAAAGCAGAAAAAGCGCGCGCACTTGCCCTCATTGATGAGATGATTGAAGAAGCACGTGATTATCATACGATGGATTTGTTGAAACAATTGAAAGAAGAAATGGAGCGAGATGAACCGAGAAAAGCGATTGTTGAAGCGTTTCTTTTATATTTACAACAAAGCGACATGCGTCAGTTCGTTCCTGCCTTACGTGCGGCGCTCGCGTTGTGAGGTGAAAAACAGTGTTTGCTCAAGAACCGCTTGCCTATCGTATGCGTCCACGCACAATCGACGAAGTCGTCGGACAAGACGATGTCATCGGTCCACATACAGCATTATATCGAATGATTAAAAATGGATATGTTCCATCCCTGTTACTTTACGGACAGCCGGGCGTCGGTAAAACATCGCTCGCTTATGCGATTGCTGGAACGATGAAACGCCCGTTTTATGCGTTAAATGCAACGACGGCAGGGAAAAAAGAAATCGAAGAAATTGTGGCAGATGCTCGTTTTGAAGGGAACGTTATTTTATTTATTGATGAAATTCATCGGTTTACAAAAGCGCAGCAAGATTATTTATTGCCGCATGTTGAAAATGGACTCATTACACTCATTGGGGCGACGACAGAAAACCCGTTTCATTCGATTAACCCTGCTGTGCGGAGCCGCTTAGGACAAATGAAACAATTACAGCCATTAACAAAAGAGAAAACGATCGAATTACTGCACCGCGCTTTAACCGATCGTGAACGCGGATTAGGAAATTGGCATATTGATATTAGCGACGAGGCGCTTTCCATCATTGCCGAAGGAGCGAACGGGGATGCGCGCATGGCATTAACGATTTTAGAAGAAGCGGTATATGCAACGAAACAAGGCGATCAGAGTGCCATTGTTGATACACATACCGTTTCATTTTGTGTAGAAAAAATGGCGTTGACGTATGATAAACAAGGAGATACGTACTATTCTTTGCTTTCGGCTTTTCAGAAAAGTGTTCGCGGAAGCGATGTAAATGCTGCGCTTCATTATTTAGCGCGGCTTCTTGAAGGAGGAGACCTTACCGCAGTGTGCCGTCGCCTCGCGGTTATCGCTTATGAAGATATTGGATTAGCGAATCCGCTCATTGGTGTGAAGGTCATGAGCGCGATCGAAGCAGCGGAGCGTCTCGGGATGCCAGAAGCGCGCATTCCGCTTTCGGTTGTGACGATTGAAATGTGTTTATCACCGAAATCAAATAGCGCATATGAAGCAATAGATCAAGCGCTTGCGGATGTGCGAAGCGGAAAAGGGCAGTCAATTCCGCTCCATCTGCAAGACGCTCACTATGCGGGGGCGAAACATCTTGGACGCGGAATAGGGTATAAATATCCACACGATTATCCGTACAGTTGGGTGGCACAACAATACTTGCCTGATGATTTAATCGGTGTGCAATATTATGAACCGAAACGAAACGGAGAAGAAAAGCAGCTTGCTTCCGTCTATGAGCGGCTCAATGAGCGAAAAAAACAGTAACGTTCCTTTGTTCTGCACTTTTATGTTATAATGGCTTGTGTTTCTTTTGATAGTAAATAAGGGGATGATTCGTTTGAAAATATCTACGAAAGGTCGATACGGCTTAACGATTATGATTGAATTGGCTAAGCGTTATGGAGAGGGACCAATTTCGTTAAAGTCGATTGCTCAAATGAACAATTTATCGGAACATTATTTAGAACAACTCATTTCCCCATTGCGAAACGCTGGTTTAGTAAAAAGCATTCGCGGCGCGTATGGCGGCTACATTTTAGCAAATGAACCGTCGAAAATTACAGCAGGCGATGTCATTCGTGTATTAGAAGGTCCGTTGCAAGTCGTTGAGGAGCTAGAAGACGAAGAACCAGCGAAGCGTGAATTATGGATGCGCATTCGCGATGCGGTAAAAGAGGTGTTAGATAGCACGACGCTTGAAGATTTAGCAAGCCATACTGACGATCACGGTGACGCATATATGTTTTACATTTAAGAAAGGAGAATATATTTGGAGCGCATTTATTTCGATCATGCAGCGACGTCTCCTGTTCATCCACAAGTTGTTGAGGCAATGATTCCGTATATGACGACATATTTTGGGAATCCATCAAGCATTCATTCGTTCGGCCGTGAAAGTCGACGCGCGCTTGATGAAGCGAGGGAGACAATCGCGAAAACAATTGGGGCAAAAGGAAACGAAATCATTTTTACAAGCGGCGGAACAGAAGCGGATAATTTAGCGTTGGTGGGCGTAGCGATGGCGAATCGCGATGAAGGTCGCCATATTATTACGACGTCTATCGAGCACCACGCCGTATTAAATACGTGCAAATATTTACAAAAACAAGGATTCGATGTGACGTATTTACCTGTTGATGAACATGGGATCATTTCGGTTGAACAGCTAAAAAGCGCGTTGCGCGATGATACGATTATCGTATCTGTGATGTTTGGCAACAATGAAACCGGCGTATTGCAACCGATTCATGACATCGGTCAATTGCTTCGTGACCATGGTGCTTATTTTCATACAGATGCGGTTCAAGCGTACGGTTTAGTTCCAATTGACGTTCGTGAACTTGGCATTGATTTACTTTCCGTATCTAGCCATAAAATTAACGGGCCAAAAGGAGTCGGCTTTTTATATGTGCGTGAAGGCGTTCGTCTTACCCCGCACATATACGGAGGAGAACAAGAACGAAAAAGGCGTGCGGGAACAGAAAACGTACCCGGTATTGTCGGATTGCAAAAAGCGGCAGAGCTTGCTCAACAAACGATGGCCGAAAAACGAGCGTTATATGAACAGTTTCAAAAAGTCATGTTAACGACGTTCGCGCAAGAAGGGATTCATTACGCAATCAATGGTCATGAAACATGTCGCTTGCCACATGTGTTAAATGTTTCGTTTTTCGGAACGAATGTCGAAGCATTGCTTGTCAATTTAGACTTAGCAGGCATTGCCGCATCAAGTGGATCAGCATGTACGGCTGGTTCGATTGATCCGTCGCACGTGTTAGTAGCGATGTACGGAAATGAATCAGAGCTCATTCGCTCATCTGTTCGGTTTAGTTTTGGGTATGGAAATACGTTGGAACAAGTAGAACGAGCAGCATATGACATTGTCAAAATAGTGAAGCGACTAACAAAAGTATGAAAGGAGGGAGAAGAATGGCAAGGGTAGTTGTTGGGATGTCTGGCGGTGTCGACTCATCTGTCGCAGCGCTATTGTTAAAACAACAAGGATACGATGTCATCGGCATTTTCATGAAAAACTGGGATGATACAGATGAAAACGGGGTATGTACGGCAACGGAAGATTACGAAGATGTCGTGCGTGTATGCAACCAAATTGGTATTCCGTATTATGCGGTGAACTTCGAAAAGCAATATTGGGAAAAAGTATTTACGTACTTTTTAGATGAATATAAAGCGGGGCGTACACCGAATCCAGATGTGATGTGCAATAAAGAAATTAAATTTAAAGCATTTTTAGAACATGCGATGGCGCTTGGAGCTGACTATTTAGCGACAGGGCATTATGCGCGCGTCGCTTATCGCGATGGTGAATATCAATTGTTGCGCGGATTAGATGCAAATAAAGATCAAACGTATTTTTTAAATCAGCTCGGACAAGCGCAATTGTCGAAAGTGCTGTTTCCAATCGGGGAATTGCAAAAATCGCAAGTGCGTGAAATAGCGAAAGAGGCGGGGCTTGCAACAGCAGGAAAAAAAGATAGCACAGGCATTTGTTTTATCGGTGAGCGCAATTTTAAACAGTTTTTAAGCAATTATTTGCCTGCGCAACCGGGCAAGATGCAAACGCTCGATGGAGAAATAAAAGGTACGCATGATGGGCTCATGTATTATACGATCGGACAGCGCCACGGGCTTGGCATTGGCGGAAGCGGAGAGCCTTGGTTTGTTGTCGGGAAAAATTTGAAAGAAAACGTGTTGTACGTCGCACAAGGATTTGATAACGAATTGCTTTATTCTGATGCCATTATTGCGACGAATGTCAATTGGGTAAGTGATCGGAAGCCGCACGAACCGATTTCATGTACGGCGAAATTCCGTTATCGTCAACCAGATGTGCCGGTTACTGTAGAAATGATTGATGAGACGACAGCGCGTGTATCATTTAGCCAACGCGTGCGCGCAGTGACGCCGGGACAAGCAGTTGTATTTTATCACGGTGAACAATGTCTCGGTGGCGGTACGATTGATCAAGTATTTCGCGACGGCAACCGACTCACATACGTTGGCTAACCTTCAACTCAACAGACGAGTTGAAGGCTTTTTTGTTATAATATGCATATGAGGTGAGGTAGATGGATTACAACGCACAAGGCATTCAATATATGCAGCAACGTAAATATGAAGAAGCGGTCAAATGTTTTCATGAAGCAATTGAACAAAACCCGAACGATCCTGTTGGTTACATTAATTTTGGGAACGTGTTGGCAGCGGTTGGTGAAGAAGAAAAAGCGATCCGTTTTTTCAAAAAAGCGCTTGAACTTGATGAAAAAGCAGCGACAGCGTATTACGGACTCGGATCCATTTATTACAACAAGCAACAGTTCGAACGTGCGAAAGAGCAATTTGAACGTGCTATTCAAGCTGGGTTAACAGATGGCGATGTATTTTTTATGCTCGGTATGTCGCTCATGTACTTAGAGCAACCGCGCTTAGCGATGCCGTATTTACAACGGGCGGTAGAACTAAACGAGCGCGATGTGGAAGCGATGTTTCAACTTGGGCTTTGTTTAGCACAACTGCAGTTTGTCGATGAGGCGATGACTTATTTTGAACGCACTGTGCAATTAAACAATCAACATGCCGATGCTTACTACAATTTAGGTGTCGCCTACGCATACAAAGACGATCCAAAAACAGCGCATGAGATGTTCGAACAAGCGCTTGCTATTCAACCAGATCATTTACTCGCAGGACATGGGAAAAAGCTAATGGAACGAGCGTTGCAATAAAAGAGGGGGAGATGGAGTTGCAACAACAGCTAGATCTAGACGGACGATCGTTTATTAAAGGCGTCCATATTGGCACGATTTTTCATAACGAAGACAATTTATATTCTGTCATTCGTGTACGCGTGGAAGAGACAAATGAAGCGCATATAGAAAAAGACGTTGTTGTAACAGGCTATTTCCCTTTGCTCGGAGAGTATGACACATATACGTTTTTCGGCTCATTTAAAGAACATCCACGCTTTGGGAAACAATATGTTGTCGAGCATTTTCGGAAAGAGTTTCCTGAAACAAAAAAAGGAGTCATTCAATATTTATCAGGTGGCATGTTTAAAGGAATCGGGAAAAAAACAGCAGCCGCCATCGTAGAAACTTTAGGCGAGAGAGCCATTTCTAAAATATTAGAAGACCCCGATGTGCTCGCGAACGTACCGAAACTGACAAAAGCAAAAGCGAAGCAACTATATGAAACGTTGCGCGAACATGAAGGATTAGAACAAATTATGATCGCCTTGTCACAATTCGGATTCGGTCCGCAGTTGTCGATGAAAATTTATCAAGTGTACAAAGATGAAACGTTACAAATCATTCGCACGAATCCGTATCAACTTGTAGAAGACGTTGAAGGGATCGGATTCGGCCGCGCAGACGATCTCGGCTTGCAACTTGGCATTTCGGGCAATCATCCTGATCGCATTCGCGCAGGTTGTTTATACGTCATTGAACAACATTGCATGCAAGAAGGGCACGTCTACATGACGTATGAACAACTGCTTACGGAAGTGAAACAACTATTAGAGGCGAAACGTCAAGAGCTTGTCGATGTCGGTTGTATTTCCCGCGAAATCGTTCATTTATCTGAAGAAGGAAAGTTAATCGCCGAAGAAGATCGCTTTTATATCCCTTCGCTATATTTTGCCGAAAAAGGTATTGTGTCAAACATAAAGCGACTGCTTAAACAAACGGACACGTTGACATGTTCTGAAGCCGAATTTTTACTTGCGCTCGGGGAATGGGAAGAAGAGGCAAACATTCAATACTCGCAGAAGCAAAAAGAAGCGATTCAACAAGCGCTTTGTTCCCCTTTATTTATTTTAACGGGCGGACCGGGCACAGGAAAAACGACGGTTATTAACGGCATCGTTCATTTGTTTGCGAAATTGCATGGGCTATCGCTTGATCCGACGAGTTATGATACGGAAGAGCCATTTCCTATTTTGCTTGCTGCTCCAACAGGACGTGCAGCGAAGCGAATGACGGAATCGACAGGCTTGCCTGCGATGACGATTCACCGTTTGCTCGGTTGGAGTGGTGATGGATTTCAGCGCGGAGAAGATGAGCCGATTTGCGGAAAGCTGTTAATCGTTGATGAAATGTCGATGGTTGATACGTGGTTAGCCAATCAGTTGTTAAAGTCTGTCCCAGCTACGATGCAAGTCATTTTTGTTGGCGACGAAGATCAATTGCCTTCTGTCGGTCCGGGACAAGTATTAAAAGATTTGCTTCGCGCAAACGTCATTCCGACCGTTCGGCTAACAGACATTTATCGGCAAGCGGAAGGTTCATCGATTATTTCGCTTGCCCATGCAATTAAAGATGGAAACATTCCTCACGATTTGACGGTTCCACAAAAAGATCGTTCGTTTATTCGTTGTACGAGCGGACAAGTCGTTGACGTCGTAAAAAAAGTGGCGGAAAATGCGAAGCAAAAAGGATATCGCGCAAAAGATGTGCAAGTGCTTGCGCCGATGTATCGCGGTCACGCAGGAATTGATCGGCTTAACGAGACGCTTCAACAACTATTTAATCCGAAATGCGACAGTAAACGTGAACTCGTTTTTGGTGATGTCGTTTATCGCGTGGGTGATAAGGTGTTGCAACTCGTCAATCAGCCAGATGAAAACGTATTTAACGGCGACATTGGTGAGATCGTTGCCATTTTTTACGCAAACGAAAATGTAGAAAAACAAGACCTTGTCGTCGTTTCATTTGATGGGAATGAAGTGACATACCCAAAACAAGAATTGCATCAAATTACGCACGCATATTGTTGTTCGATTCATAAATCACAAGGAAGTGAATTTCCGATCGTCATTTTACCTGTTGTAAAAAGCTACTATCGTATGCTTCGGCGGAATTTACTATACACAGCCATTACGCGCAGTAAGCAATATTTAATTTTATGCGGTGAAGAAGAAGCGTTCCAACTCGGGGTGATGCGAACAGAAGACGGAACGAGACAGACGACATTATACGAAAAATTAATTGCTACTATTTCACCAGAACAACAACTACTTCCGATGGAAGATGCAAACATCGGAATGGAAGGTGTTACCCCGTATGACTTTATGGAAAATGACACAACATAATGACGGACACACATCTTGGCACGCTCCTTCTTTCCGGGACGTATGTTTGCGTAAAAAAATGACAAAGATAGAAGAAAAAATAAAAAGGAGCGTGTCCTTTTATGTTAAAGTGTCCGAATTGTCAAAGTAAAGATTTAGGGAAAATCGGTGTTAATCAGTATTATTGTTGGAACTGCTTTATTGAGCTAACCGTTCAAAAAGGAATGATTTATACGCACCAAGTTGAAGAAGACGGAACGCTCAGCTCGCTCGATGATTTGTTTAGTGAACAAGAACGAACTTTGTTTTCGTAATGAAAGGAGAATGACGATGAATCGAACAATCGCTTCTTTAATTGCGATCGGTGCAGGAGTAGCCGCGTATCAATTAGCGCAACGAAACGGTGGCATGAACATGCGCAACATGCGAAAAGTCGGCAAACAAATGTTACGTCCATTTATGTAACGAAAAACCGGCAATCTCATCTGAGGTTGCCGGTTTTTGTATAACATCCTTCTTTTGACCTCACACTATGAAAAGAGGAGGGATCATCTTGGAACATTCACATCTTCATTTTTTCGTTCGTTTAACGAAATTGTTAGTTGTTTTAGTTTGTTTATATTTTATCGTAAAGCTGAAGTCTGTATGGCTTCCGTTTTTGCACTTATTTATAAAAATTTCGACCCCTTTTTTTATCGCTGCATTTATTACATACTTGCTGCATCCTGTCGTTGAATACGTTCATCAACGTGGCATGCCGAGGGCGTTCGCTATTCTTTTGATTTACGCCATATTTTTCGGCGGAATCGGTTTTGCTGTTTATAAAGGGACACCGTTATTTATCGCTCAGTTGGAAGACTTAAATAAAAGTTTGCCGATGTTTGTTCGTACGTATGAACAATGGACGAACGTCATTCATGAACAAACGGCAACGTGGCCTTATGATGTTCATCAACGAATTGAAGCCATGATAGCGGAAGCCGAGTCATTTATTAGCGAGGCGGTTACAGGGACGATTATTGGCTTGAAACAGTTGATTAATCGGGTTATCGTTCTTTTTATTATCCCGTTTATCGCTTTCTACATGTTAAAAGATGTGGAGCTCATGAAAAAAGCCGCGTGGGATTTAACACCGAAAAAATGGCGAAATGAAGGTGTTCAATTTTTGCGTGATGTCGATCGGGCGCTCGGTGGCTATATTCGTGGACAATTGTTCGTTTGCTTATTGATCGGAACAGCCGCCGCACTTGCGTTTTGGCTCATCGGCATGAAATATCCGCTGTTGCTCGGCATCATCGTCGGCGCAACAAATGTTATTCCTTATTTCGGGCCGATTATTGGCGCGATTCCAGCCGCCATTATCGCCGCTACCGTTTCAGTAAATATGTTGTTTTTGACCGTTGGCATCGTCTTTTTATTGCAATTTATTGAAGGGAACATTTTATCCCCTTTGATCGTAGGGAAAAGTTTACATTTACATCCGCTCATCATTATGTTTTCGTTATTTGTCGGTGGGGAAATAGGTGGAGTGCTCGGTTTAATTGTCGCGGTTCCAATTGTTGCGATCGTAAAGGAGACATTTATGCACATTCGTGCGTTGAAAACAACGGTGCATTGACAAAAAAAAGGGGCTTGTCTATAATTTTCACAAGAGTAATACATAAAAAACGATGAAGGATCGAGTATGTTACAGTCCATCTTAAAGCGCTTTCGGCGCACAGAGAGGAATTTCCGCGGCTGAAAGAAATTCCAGATGAAGGGTAACAGAACGCTAATCCGGAGTGCAGGCAAACCCTGCCGACGAAGCCACGTTACGGCGGTTGAGGTGATGGACGTTTTGTCCATAAACAGGGTGGTACCGCGAGCAAGCTCTCGTCCCTGAGCAGGGATGGGAGTTTTTTATATTTTTAAGGGAGGAAGGAAACGTGAAAAAGCTAACATCTGCTCAAGTACGTCAAATGTTTTTAGACTTTTTTAAAGAAAAAGGTCACGCCGTTGAGCCGAGCGCATCGCTTATTCCAATTGACGACCCGTCATTGTTATGGATTAACAGCGGTGTTGCAACGTTAAAAAAATATTTTGATGGCCGTGTCATTCCGGACAATCCGCGCATTTGTAACGCGCAAAAGTCGATTCGTACAAACGATATTGAAAACGTCGGAAAAACGGCGCGCCATCATACGTTTTTTGAAATGCTCGGAAACTTTTCAATCGGTGATTATTTTAAACGAGAAGCCATTCACTGGGCATGGGAGTTTTTAACGAGCGAAAAATGGATCGGCTTTGACCCGAACCGTCTTTCTGTGACGATTCACCCAGAAGATGAAGAAGCGTTTGACATTTGGCATAACGAAATTGGTTTGCCAGAAGAACGAATTATTCGTTTAGAAGGAAACTTCTGGGATATCGGGGAAGGTCCGAGCGGCCCAAATACAGAAATTTTCTACGATCGCGGGGAACAATTTGGTAACGATCCGAACGATCCCGAATTATATCCTGGCGGAGAAAACGAACGTTATTTAGAAGTATGGAACCTTGTCTTTTCTCAATTTAACCATAACCCTGACGGCACGTATACGCCGCTTCCGAAGAAAAACATTGATACAGGGATGGGATTAGAGCGGATGTGCTCGATTTTACAAGACGTGCCAACAAACTTTGATACCGACTTATTTATGCCGATCATTCGAGCGACGGAACAAATTTCAGGTGAAACATATCGCACCGATGCAGAAAAAGATGTCGCATTTAAAGTTATTGCCGACCATATTCGTACGGTCACGTTTGCCATTGGCGACGGAGCGCTTCCATCAAACGAAGGACGCGGCTACGTCTTACGTCGCTTATTGCGCCGTGCGGTTCGCTATGCAAAACAATTAAACATTCAACGTCCATTTATGTATGAGCTCGTTCCGGTTGTCGGCGAAATTATGGTCGACTATTATCCGGAAGTGAAAGAAAAAGCACAATTTATTCAAAAAGTAATTAAAAACGAAGAAGAGCGCTTCCATGAAACATTAAATGAAGGTCTTGCGATTTTAGCGAGCGTCATTGAAAAAGAAAAACAACGTGGTAGTGACATGATTAGCGGTGAAGATGTATTCCGTTTGTACGATACATACGGCTTCCCGGTTGAATTAACGGAAGAGTATGCGGCGGAAGAAGGAATGAAAGTGGATCACGACGGTTTTGAACGTGAAATGGAGCGACAACGTGAGCGAGCACGTGCTGCGCGTCAAGATGTTGATTCGATGCAAGTTCAAGGCGGCGTATTAGGTGACATTAAAGTGGAAAGCACGTTTGTCGGCTACGAACAACTTTCTGTTTCCTCTGTCGTGGAAGTGATCGTCAAAGACGGTCAACTTGTCAATGAAGTACGCGCAGGGGAAGAAGCACAAGTCATTTTACGTGAAACGCCGTTTTATGCAGAAAGCGGTGGACAAATTGCCGACCGTGGCTGGATCGAAGGAGAAACAGGAAAAGCGTACGTCAAAGACGTACAAAAAGCGCCAAACGGTCAACATTTACATCATATCGTTGTCGAACACGGTGTCATTCAAACAAACGGCACATATACAGCACATGTCGATGAAGCAGCGCGCGTCGATATCGTGAAAAACCATACAGCGACGCATTTGTTACATCAAGCGTTAAAAGATGTGCTTGGCGTGCATGTAAACCAAGCAGGCTCGCTTGTTGCGCCTGATCGTTTACGCTTTGACTTCACTCATTTCGGTCAAGTGAAACAAGAAGAACTTGAACAAATTGAGGCGATCGTCAACGAACAAATTTGGAGAAATCTTCCTGTAAACATCGACTATAAGCCGCTTGATGAAGCGAAAGCGATGGGAGCGATGGCGCTGTTTGGCGAAAAGTATGGTGACATCGTGCGCGTTGTGCAAGTAGGCGACTATAGCTTAGAGCTTTGTGGTGGTTGCCATGTCACAAATACGGCGGAAATCGGCTTGTTTAAAATCGTTTCTGAATCAGGTATTGGCGCAGGCACACGCCGCATTGAAGCGGTCACAGGAAAAGCAGCGTATCGTTTAATGAACGATCAAATTGCATTGTTAAAAGAAGTAGCGGAAAAATTAAAAACGAACCCGAAAGATGTGCTCACGCGCATCGATACGCTTATGAATGACATGCGTGAATTGCAACGTGAAAACGAATCGCTTGCTGCCCGTTTAAGCCATATGGAAGCAGAAAACTTAGTCAACCAAACGAAAGAAATCAACGGCGTTCAACTTGTTGTAAGCAAAGTAAATAACGCTGATATGAACAGCTTACGTGCAATGGTCGACGATTTAAAACAAAAATTAGGATCAGCAATCATTGTGCTTGCTTCTGTACAACAAAATAAAGTAAACTTAATTGTCGGTGTCACAAACGACTTAATCGACCGCGGTTATCACGCTGGAAAACTCATTAAAGAAGTGGCGACGCGTTGCGGCGGTGGCGGTGGCGGCCGAGCAGATATGGCACAAGCAGGCGGAAAAGATGCGAATAAAGTAGACGAAGCATTGAAATTTGTCGAGCAGTGGGTAAAATCTGTTTAATAAACGGTGGAAATCGTGTACAATGGATGTAAGGATGGATATGCCAGATTTCTCGGAACGTGAGAGTGGGGTGCAAAAACGATGAGTTCGTTTGATAATACAATGCAATTTAACTTCTCGGAAGAGCCGATGAACGTCGATGTTCGAGAAGTATTGCTTACTGTATACGACGCGTTGCAAGAAAAAGGATATAACCCGATTAACCAAATTGTCGGCTACTTATTGTCTGGTGATCCAGCTTACATCCCTCGCCATAAAGATGCCAGAAACTTAATTCGAAAAGTTGATCGTGACGAATTAATTGAAGAATTAGTGAAATTCTATTTACGAACACATCGCGAGGAATAGCCATATGCGTATTTTAGGATTAGACGTTGGAACGAAAACGCTCGGCGTTGCTGTAAGCGACGAATTAGGATGGACGGCTCAAGGCATCGAGACGATTCGTATCGATGAAGAACATGGCGAATATGGTTTTGACCGTTTGCGGCAACTGATCGAGCAATATGCGGTCGAAGAAATCGTCGTCGGGTTTCCGAAAAACATGAACGGCACGATCGGACCGCGCGGTGAAGCGACAAAACGCTTTGCAGAACAAGTGAAACAAACGTTTTCACTTCCTGTCGTCTTGTGGGACGAAAGGTTGTCTACCATGGCGGCAGAGCGCATGTTGATCGCTGCGGACGTCAGTCGAAAAAAGCGAAAGAAAGTGATCGACAAAATGGCCGCAGTGATGATTTTACAATCGTATTTGGACCATAAACAATTGAGGTGAACATGATGGAACACGGTGAAAAACACATTACAGTCGTTGATGACAACGGCAACGAGCAACTTTGTGAAGTATTATTTACGTTTGAATCTGAGGAATTTGGAAAATCTTATGTTTTGTACTACCCAATTGGTGCAGAAGAAGATGACAACGAAGAAATCGAAATTCACGCATCTTCCTTTATCCCAGGAGAAGATGGGCAAGCCGGAGAATTGCAGCCGATCGAAACAGAAGAAGAATGGGAAATGATCGAAGAAATGTTAAACACATTCCTCGGTGAAGAGGAAGAAGACGAGGAAGAAGAGGAAGAAGGCTCATTCCTCAGTGAAGAACAGAGAAGAGGAAGAAGATAAAAAAGGGGCTGACTGTGCGTCAGCTTCTTTTTTATTTATGTCATGTCGTGGTTTGTAGTATAATGTCAGAAGTGAGGGGAGGATAGCTTATGTTACAAGAACACGAAGCGAAAACGGTGCGAAAAATTGTTTTATATATTACTGCACCTTTGTTATTGTTCATGGTTGCTGCATGCATTGGTTTATTTGTATACATTCGTTCCGCTTTGCAACCGGTTGATCCGAACGACAAAACACCGATTCAAGTGGAAATTCCGATCGGTTCATCGGTGTATACAATCGCAAATATATTAGAAAAAAACGGTGTCGTAAAAGATGCAACGATTTTTCGCTATTACGTAAAATTTAAAAACCATGCGGACTTTCAAGCTGGCAATTATACGTTTACAAAAGCAATGACATTTGAACAAATTGTAAAACAGCTAAAAACAGGAAAAATCGTCAAAGAAGCGAAATTAAAAATAACGATTCCAGAAGGAAAACAGTTGACGCAAATTGCGACGATTATGTCACAAAAGACGGGCTATTCTACAGAAGACATTATGGCGAAATTAACAAATCGCACGTACATTGAAGAGTTAATGAAAAAATATCCTTCTGTTTTAACAGCGGATATTTTAAATAAAAACATTCGTTATGCGTTGGAAGGATATTTATTCCCAGCAACCTATTCATTTACGGAAGAAAAACCGCCACTTGAAGAAATGATTGAAACGATGATCGCCAAAACGGAAGAAATATTGGCAAAATATACGGAAGATATGGAAGCGCGCGGCATGACAGTTCATCAATTGTTAACGATGGCGTCACTTATTGAAGAAGAAGCGACGGAAAAAGCGGATCGCGAAAAAATTGCTAGTGTGTTTTACAATCGATTGGAAAAAGGAATGCCGCTTCAAACGGACCCAACGGTTTTATATGCGCTCGGAAAGCATAAACAACGTGTATATTACAAAGACTTGGAAGTAAACTCACCGTACAACACGTATATGCATAAAGGACTTCCACCAGGGCCAATTGCAAATGCGGGAGAAATGTCGATTCATGCGGCGCTTCATCCAGCCGAAACGGACTACTTTTACTTTTTAGCAACACCAGCAGGCGATGTCATTTTTACAAAAACGCTTGACGAACATAATCGTGAAAAAGCAAAATATATCGGAAAGCAATAAAACGTTCGCTTTTTATTTTGATTTATGGTAGTATATATAAAGTTATGGATCGTGATGAAACAAGAGTTCAATTCGTTTGAACTCTTGTTTTTGCGAGGAGGACAGTTCGTTGGTAAATGAGGAAATGATTCAATATGTAGAACGATTACTACCAAAAAAAGAAGAAGCGATCGTAGCGATGGAACGATATGCGCGTGAACATAACGTTCCGATTATGGATGCGCTTAGCATCGAAACGATGTTGCACATGTTAAAACTCGTGCAACCGATGCGTATTTTAGAAATTGGCACGGCCATTGGCTACTCTGCCATTCGGATGGCAAAAGCGTTGCCGCATGTACACATTGTCACGATCGAACGCGATGAAGAGCGCTATAAACAGGCGCTCGTTTATGTAGAGCAAACGAATACAAAAGAGCAAATAACGTTATTGTTTGGTGATGCGCTTGATATGGGCGACGAAGTGAAAAAGCATGCCCCTTTTGACGTATTATTTATTGACGCGGCAAAAGGACAATATCGCCGCTTTTTTGAGTTGTACGAGCCGCTACTAAGCGAGCGGGGAATCATTATAACAGATAACGTATTGTTTAAAGGGCTTGTCGCTACACATGAACCGATTGAACAAAAACGCATTCGCCAGCTGATTAAAAAAATTCAAGCATATAACGAATGGCTAATGGCGCATCCGCGCTATGAAACGGTCATCATTCCGATCGGGGATGGAATAGCGATATCGAGAAAAAGAGGTGAATAACATGAAAAAACCAGAATTGCTTGTTACACCAACGAGCGTTGCGCATATGGAACAACTTGCCCAAGCGGGAGCAAATGCTGTAATGATCGGTGAACAACGGTACGGCTTACGCTTAGCAGGCGAGTTTTCAAGGCAACATATCATCGATGCCATGCAAGTGGCACGAAAGTACGGGGTGCGCGTATATGTTGCGATGAACGCGCTTTTTCATAACGACAAAGTAGATGAACTAAGTGATTACGTTCGCTTTTTATCCGAACAACAAGTGGATGCCATCGTATTTGGCGATCCAGCGGTGTTAATGACCGTACGAGAAGTCGCACCGCATATGAAACTGCATTGGAACACAGAAACGACAGCGACAAACTGGTATGCGTGCAACTATTGGGGACGAAAAGGAGCGAAACGTGCCGTCTTAGCGCGAGAGTTAAATATGGAAGAAATTATTGATATTAAAAATCATGCAGAAGTGGAAATTGAAGTGCAAGTACACGGCATGACGTGCATGTTTCAGTCGAAGCGGTCCCTCATCGGCAACTATTTTGAATATCAAGGCAAGTTTATGGAAGTACAACAAATGAAATATGCGAAAGGGCTCTTTTTATACGATAAAGAGCGCGACAATAAATATCCGATTTTTGAAGATGAAAACGGTACGCATATTATGAGTCCAAATGACATTTGCATTATCGATGAACTTGAAGACATGATCGATGCGGGCATCGATAGCTTTAAAATTGACGGCGTGCTTCATGAGCCAGAGTATATTACAGAAGTGACGAAATTATATCGTCGTGCGATCGATTTGTGCGCAGAAAATCGCGAGCAATACGAGGAAGAAAAAGGCGAGTTGTTTGCGCGCATTGAAGCGATTCAACCAACACATCGTCCGTTAGATACCGGCTTTTTCTTTAAAGAAACTGTATATTAAACGAAAAGGAGGGAGACGTATGAGCATATCACAAATCATCAACGGCAAGCGCGTCATTGTAAAAAAACCTGAGTTGCTTGCGCCAGCCGGCAACTTAGAAAAGCTCAAAGTAGCTGTGCATTACGGAGCGGATGCTGTTTTTATCGGTGGACAAGAATACGGCCTTCGTTCAAATGCCGACAACTTTACGCTTGAAGAAATGGCAGAAGGTGTACAATTTGCAAAGCAATATGGAGCAAAAATTTACGTCACGACAAACATTTACGCTCATAATGAAAACATTCCAGGGTTAGAAGAATATTTGCGCGGCCTAGAGAGCGTTGGCGTGCACGGCATTATCGTTGCCGACCCGCTCATTATTGAAACAGCACGCCGCGTGGCACCGAAATTAGAAGTGCACTTAAGTACACAACAATCGCTCACGAACTGGAAAGCGGTGCAATTTTGGAAAGAAGAAGGGCTAGAACGTGTTGTTTTAGCGCGGGAAACAAGCGCGGAAGAAATTCGTGAAATTAAAGAAAAAGTGGATATTGAAATTGAAACGTTTATTCACGGTGCGATGTGTATCGCCTATTCTGGTCGTTGCGTATTAAGCAACCATATGACTGCGCGCGATTCAAACCGCGGTGGTTGCTGTCAATCGTGCCGTTGGGATTACGATTTGTACAAGCTTGAAGGCGATGAAGCGGTGGCGTTGTTTGATGAACAAGACGACCCGTTTGCGATGAGCCCGAAAGATTTAAACTTAATTCAGTCCATTCCAAAAATGATTGAACTCGGCATCGATAGTTTAAAAATTGAAGGTCGCATGAAGTCGATTCACTACGTCGCTACTGTCGTTAGCGTCTATCGAAAAGTGATTGACGCCTACTGTGCTGATCCAGACAACTTTGTCATTCGTAAAGAGTGGTTAGATGAACTCGATAAATGTGCGAACCGTGATACAGCGCCAGCCTTTTTTGAAGGTGTTCCTGGCTATAAAGAGCAAATGTTTGGGGTGCATAGTAAAAAGACGACGTACGATTTCGTCGGTCTCGTGCTAGACTATGATAAAGACACAGGCATCGTGACGTTGCAACAACGCAACTTCTTTAAACCAGGCGATGAAGTAGAATTTTTCGGACCTGAAATTGAAAACTTTACACAAGTTATTGAAACGATTTGGGATGAAGAAGGAAACGAGCTTGACGCTGCTCGCCATCCGCTCCAAATCGTTCGTTTTAAAGTCGATCGAGAAGTTTTCCCATACAACATGATGAGAAAGGGGCACTAACATGAGGAAGAAACCGGTTGTGATCGGAGTCGCAGGCGGCTCTGGTTCGGGGAAAACGACCGTCACAAAAGCAATTTATGAACATTTTCAAGGACATTCTATCTTAATGCTTGAACAAGATTTTTATTATAAAGACCAAAGTCATTTACCGTTTGAAGAACGATTAAAAACAAACTACGATCATCCGCTCGCTTTTGACAATGATTTATTAATCGAGCATATTCATAAGCTTTTAAATTATGAACCGATCGATAAGCCTGTATACGACTACACGCTTCATACACGTTCAAACGAAGTCATTCGCGTCGAGCCGAAAGATGTCATTATTTTAGAAGGCATTCTTGTATTAGAAGATGAACGATTGCGCAACTTAATGGATATTAAAGTGTACGTCGATACAGATGCGGACATTCGTATTATTCGTCGCTTGTTGCGTGACATTAAAGAGCGTGGCCGCACGCTTGAATCGGTCATTGAACAATATGTAAACGTCGTGCGTCCGATGCACAATCAATTTATCGAGCCGACGAAACGGTATGCCGACATTATTATTCCAGAAGGTGGCCATAATCACGTAGCCATTGATTTAATGGTTACAAAAATTCAAACGATTCTTGAACAAAATTCTATTTTGTAATACCATAGCATAGATAATATGTAAACTTTTTGTCTTTTGTACGAACAGCTCGTTCGTACATTTTCCATACATAAATAAAAAGGAGTGAGTCACATGTCAATGGAAAAAGAATACCCAATGACGAAAGCTGGGAAGGAGAAACTCGAGCAAGAACTTGAATATTTAAAAACGGTGAAGCGAAAAGAAGTGGTAGAGCGCATTCAAATCGCGCGCAGTTTCGGTGATTTATCCGAAAACTCGGAGTACGATGCAGCAAAAGATGAGCAAGCGTTCGTTGAATCACGCATCCAAATGCTTGAAAATATGATTCGCAATGCGAAAATTATCGAAGAAGATTTAGAAAGCACAGACGTCGTATCGCTCGGAAGAACGGTGACATTTATCGAGCTTCCAGATGGGGAAGAAGAATCGTATACGATCGTCGGTAGTGCAGAAGCGGATCCGTTTGAAGGAAAAATTTCAAACGACTCCCCAATTGCTAAATCTCTTATCGGTCGTCGCGTTGGCGAAGAAGTGACGGTTCATACGCCTGGTGGCGATATGGTTGTAAAAATCGTCGCGGTAAAATAGGTTTTAAAATGTGACACCTCGTCGACAATGAAGACGAGGTGTTTTTTATGATAAAGAAACGAATCATCATTATCTTAACGATGATACAATTAGGAATACTTGCGCTCGCAGGGCGACTCGTTCAACTACAACTTGTTAGCACCGAGTCGTTTCATGGGGTGAATTTAATTGAAGCAAGCGTTGCACAGCGGACGGAACAGCTTGTGATTGATAACGGACGCGGCATGTTCGTCGCACGAAACGGCGAGCCGCTCACATATGAATACATTCCGACGCTCGTGTTATTTCCTTTTTTAAAAAAAATGGACTGGCCCATTGATCAAATCGCAACGATTGTTTCCATACGAAAAGAAACGATAAAACGGCAGCTTGAAACGGCGAAAGGTCCGATCATTTTGCACGATGGACAACAACCAATTCAACTGCAACCTTGGCAAATGGAACGGATTAATGATTTGTGCATCCCAGGTGTGATCGCCGTTCACAAACAGTACGAACTCAAACAAAAATATGCGCAACATGTCATCGGCTTACTTGGAGAAAACGAAAAGTTGCTAAAGGAGCGATATGGCGACCGCAAATTATCACAAAAAACAAAAATAGGCGTGTCTGGCTTACAAAGTTCGTTTGATGAATTTTTAATTCCTGATGGGGAAACGAAGTTATTGTATCACGTAGATGCTCGCGGTGAGCCGCTGTTTGGGATGGATGTGAAATATACGGAGCAGGCGAATCCGTTTTATCCGATTACGGTACAAACGACGATTGATCGCACCCTTCAACAGCGTGTTGAACAAATTGTAGCGCAACATGGCATGCAAAAAGGGGCTGTCGTTTTACTTGATGTCAAAACAAATGACGTCCTCGCTTTAGCGAGCGCTCCAGCCATCGATGAACGAGATCCGTACAAAGATGGAGCGATGGAAAATAAAGCGCTTCTTCCTCAAGTGCCGGGATCTGTTTTTAAAGTCGTCGTTGCAGCTGCTGCGCTTGAACATGGACTCATTCACGGACAGACGTTTAACTGTGATCAAAAAATTAACGGTGAGCCAGAAGAAAAAAAGAGAGGAATGCGCACGTTTGAAGATAGTTTTGCGATCAGTTGCAACAGGACGTTTGGAGAGCTAGGAAAACAATTGATTGCGATAGATAAAAATGTGTTTGAGACATATGCTCAAAAACTTGGATTGTTGCCGCGCGTTGGTTGGGAGGGAGATGTATATCACTTTCCATCGTTTCGCCCGCTTCATGAAGAGAAAAAAGGGAACATTTGGGGGGATGAACGGGATAAACATATTCCGCTTGCTGTCGCGCAAACGTCCATTGGACAAAAAGATGTGCGCGTTTCACCGCTTGCGGTCGCGAATATGATGGCAACGATTGCTCGGGGCGGTGAAGCAAAACAAGTGCGCATCGTTCAAAAAATGATGTATAAAGACGGAACGACGTTTTTTGCATTTGATGAGAAGCGATTAACGATGGATTCATTGCGCAAAGAGACGGTAGACGAACTGCAACAACTGTTACAACTTGTTGTGACGCACCCAGAAGGGACGGGCCGTTCGTTTCAATCGTTGCCTTACGCTGTAGCAGGAAAATCAGGAACAGCGCAAACAGGAAAAAATGACGTAGTGAACAAATGGTTTGCAGGTTATTTTCCAGCTGACCGTCCAAAATATGCGCTCGTTGTGGTACAATTAGAAACAACGTCCTCTGCCGCCGTCACGAACAGTATATTTGCCGATATCGTTCATGCCACATACGAGTTGGAACAGAAAGGAAGGTACCAAGAGTGAGCAGCCGTTTTGCAAAACGTTCAAAACAAAGAAAAGTGAATCGTGTATTGAATACGTTCATTGCGATTGTGTTTGCGCTTATTTTATTTTTCGGATGGAAATGGTTGTTCGCTAACGACCGTTCCGTCAAGGAAACGAACGCTTCTCCGCAATTAGCACCAGTTGAAGTGGAAACAAATGAGCCGTCAAACGATGAGCCACCATCTGAAACGGAAACAGAAACAAATGAACAACAGCCGAACGACAACGTACAAGAAACGGTTGTTGAAGATCCAAATTCAAACGTCATTCGCGAAATTGTTAACCCGTCATGGCAGCCGATCGGTACAACCCAATCGGAGCCGCATGTGACACAATATGATAAAAACTCTGTTGATTGGAAAGAAATGCTCGATGCCATTAGTTATGCGACAGGCATTTCTTCTTCTGATCTGATCGTCTGGTTTATCGGGAATGGCGGCAGTCCGAACCACGCCGTTGCCACCGTCTCAAAAAAAGATAAAACAGAACATTATAAAGTGTTTATCGAATGGGTGACCAATGAAGGCTGGAAGCCGACAAAAGTGCAACAACTAAAAGAAATAGAGCGCCGTCCGTGACGCTCTATTTTTTTGCTTTAAAATGCACCATCGCACTGTATAGACGTTGTCCGTTTTCTAACAGCTGTACGTCATACGACACATGATGCACTTCAAGCATAATCGCTTTGTTATGTTCAATTTGTTCATTAATTTTCTTTTCCAATGTTTTTAAATCTGTCGCTTCAAAAAACTCCACTTTATCTTGAATGAGATCAAACGTAATCATCGTCTTCCTCCTTTCTACACGTAGTTTAACACATTTCCATTGAACATCTAAAAAAAATATGGTAGATTGAGAACAGCAATACATTAAATTCATACTATACTTATAGGAATTATTATAATTATGGAGTGTGACATCATGGGACGTGAATTTTTAGACATCTTTGAAACGTGGGCGCAGTCGTACGATTCGTCTGTATACGGACACGATGAACAATATCGTGACGTATTTGACGGATATGAGACGATTTTAAATACAGTCGTTGAAAAAAGTGGCGATGTCGTGCTAGAGTTCGGCGTTGGCACAGGAAATTTAACGAAAAAGCTTATCGAGGCGAAAAAAATAGTGTACGGCATCGAGCCGTCTGCCCCGATGCGCGAGCTGGCGAAAGAAAAACTTGGAGATGTGTCCGTTGAGGACGGTGACTTTTTACAATTTCTGTTGCCGAATGAACAGATCGATACGATCGTGAGCACGTATGCGTTTCACCATTTAACAGATACGGAAAAAGAAGAAGCGATCGGCAAATATAGCGCACTTCTTCGTAAAGGTGGTAAAATAGTGTTTGCTGATACAGCGTTTATCGACCGCGAAGCGCACGAGGCGATGATTGCAGAAGCGAAACAAAAAGGATTCGACGATTTAGCCGAAGATTTACAACGGGAATATTACACGACGATTCCTGCTCTTGAGCATATGTTTACAACGCACGGTTTTACCGTCACATTTACGCCAATGAATCGTTTCGTCTGGTTGATGGAGGCTGTGAAACAATAAGTGAAAGAGGTTGAAACGATGAAAATAGCAATCATTGGAGCGATGGAAGAAGAAGTGGCGATTTTGCGCGAAAAAATTGCCGATCGAACAGAAACGACGGTAGCGAATTGTTCTTTTTATAGCGGCACGTTAGATGGGGCAGACGTCGTTTTATTAAAATCAGGCATCGGTAAAGTGAATGCAGCGATGTCGACGACGATTTTACTTGAACGTTTTGCCCCAGATGTCGTTATTAACACAGGTTCAGCTGGCGGTTTTGCGCCATCATTAAACGTTGGAGATATCGTCATTTCGACCGAAGTTGTTCATCACGATGTCGACGTCACCGCATTCGGCTATGCATACGGTCAAGTGCCAGGCATGCCAGCGCGCTATAAGGCAGATGAACAATTAGTACAAGCGGCTGAAACGAGCGCAGCGCACATTCGTGACATCCAAGTGGCGAAAGGATTAATTGCGACAGGCGATTCATTTATGCACGATCCTGCGCGCGTTGATTTTGTGCGCACACAATTTCCTGATTTATATGCTGTGGAAATGGAAGCGGCCGCGATTGCGCAAGTATGCCATCAGTTTGGCGTGCCGTTTGTCGTCATTCGTGCATTATCAGACATCGCTGGCAAAGAGTCGAACGTATCGTTTGAACAATTTTTACAAAAAGCAGCCCTTCATTCATCTGAGCTTGTTCAATTAATGGTGAACGAGTTAAACAAATAGGAGAGTTTTCCTCTCCTTCTTTTTATCTTTCGGGAGGTCACAACATGAAAGTAGCGAAAAACGTGCATGAATTAATCGGTCATACGCCGATCGTTGAAATTACACAGTTTCCGCTTCCAAAAGGAGTACGTTTATTTGCGAAGCTCGAATATTTGAATCCGGGTGGAAGCGTGAAAGATCGTCTCGGTCAAGAGCTGCTAAACGATGCACTAGCGACAGGAAAGCTTAAAGAAGGCGGAACGATTATTGAACCGACGGCAGGAAATACAGGAATTGGTCTTGCGCTTGCAGCGATCGGGAAAAATATTCGCGTCATTTTTTGCGTTCCAGAAAAATTTAGCATCGAAAAACAACAACTGATGCGCGCGCTTGGCGCAACGGTAATTAACACCCCAACGAGCGAAGGGATGGCGGGAGCGATTCGCAAAGCGAAAGAGCTTGCTGCGGAAATTCCGAACGCTTATTGCCCACAACAGTTTGAAAATCCAGCGAACCCACGCACGTACTACAAAACGCTTGGACCAGAAATTTGGGAACAACTGAACGGACGAATTGACGTATTTGTCGCCGGTGCCGGATCAGGGGGCACATTTATGGGAACGGCTAAATTTTTGAAAGAAAAAAATGCAAGTATTAAAACGGTCATCGTTGAACCTGAAGGCTCGATTTTAAACGGCGGAAAACCGGGCCCGCATCGAACGGAAGGCATCGGGATGGAAAGTTTACCACCATATATGGATGAAAGCTATTTTGATGCGATTTATACAATTCTCGATGACGATGCATTTCGTCGCGTCAAAGAACTTGCCCTAAAAGAAGGATTGCTTGTCGGCAGCTCATCTGGGGCAGCGTTTCATGCGGCGTTGCTAGAGGCGGAACAAGCGAAAGAAGGAACGAACATCGTCGTCATTTTCCCAGATAGTAGCGAACGATATTTAAGTAAAAACATTTACGAAGGTGGGATGTAACGTGAGAAGAAAAACGAAACTCATTCATGGCGGCATTGCGGGAGATGCCCATACAGGTGCTGTATCCGTTCCGATTTATCAAGTGAGCACGTATAAACAAGAGGCAGTCGGGGTGCATAAAGGATATGAATATTCGCGCACAGGCAATCCGACGCGCCATGCGTTAGAGGAGCTCATTAAAAATGTGGAAGAAGGATATGCAGGTTTTGCGTTTAGTTCAGGTATGGCAGCGATTACCGCAGTCATGATGTTGTTCAATAGTGGCGACCACGTGATTTTAACGGACGACGTATACGGTGGCACATATCGCGTCATGACGAAAGTATTAAACCGCTTGGGCATTGCATCAACGTTTGTCGATACGAGCGACTTAGCGAATATTGAAGCACACATTCAACCAAACACGAAAGCGATTTATATCGAAACGCCGACAAATCCGCTTTTAAAAATTACTGATTTACAAGGTGCATCAGAAATTGCGAAACGCCATGGACTATTGATGATTGTCGACAACACGTTTAGCACGCCATATTGGCAAACGCCGATCGCATTTGGCGCAGACATCGTCATTCATAGCGCCACAAAATATTTAGGCGGACATAGCGATGTCGTCGCAGGGCTTGTCGTCGTCAATAACGAACAGCTTGCGCAAGATGTACATTTTATTCAAAACTCAACAGGTGGCATTCTCGGCCCACAAGATTCATGGCTATTAATGCGCGGCATGAAAACGCTCGGCATTCGCATGGAAGAACACGAACAAAATACGCGCAAAATCGTTGAATTTTTAATCAACCATCCAGCTGTCACACGCGTATACTACCCAGGTCTTCCGTCTCATCCAAACTATGACGTAGCGAAAAAACAAATGCGTGGCTTTGGCGGCATGGTTTCATTTGACGTCGGCAGCGGCGAAAAGGCAGAACAAGTATTAACCCGCGTCCGTTATTTTACACTTGCGGAAAGCTTAGGTGCAGTAGAAAGTTTAATTTCACTCCCAGCAAAAATGACGCACGCCTCTATTCCGAAAGAGCGTCGCGACGAATTGGGCATTACGGACGGGCTCATTCGCATTTCTGTCGGATTAGAAGATGTTGACGATTTAATAGAAGATTTAGCACAAGCGTTGGCATAAATTACATCGCCCCCTTTTTTCTTTTCTATGATACATTGAAAGAAGGAAGGGGGACGGTTATTTTGGATGAACAAAAGCGAAATTGGTTAGGAAAAGCGCGTGACTATAAAGCATACAGTCTCGTTTTATTTGCGCTTAGTGCGTTTTTATATGTCGGTACACTCATCCCAAGCGCAATCGACGGTGAAAAGCGTCCACTTGTGCTCGGCACAGTATTCGTTCTCATGCTCGCCTCGATCTTTTTCACTCACCGTTCGCACGCATACGCACGAAAAATAGAAGAAGACGCATAAACCCATTTTCGAACAAAGAAAAAACGTGTAAAATAAAAGAAAATGGGCAAAGGGGGAATGCACGATGATGTGGATGATCACAGGCTTAGTCATCACAGCCGTCATTGGCTTTGTTATTATTGCGGAAGTGAACGCGGAAGCATAAAACAGTCTCCGAATCGGAGGCTGTTTTTTACACAAAGGTTGTGAAAAACTTCACAACCGTCGTCGACCTCCAATCTTGCAAAAATCCTAGGGGATCGACGACAAGTTTTTTTTCGGGATTTTTGCATATGTAACAAGGAATACAGGCTATTGACTGAATTTTCAAATGTGTGTATAATGACATTGTATAGCTTTTCCATGTGTTGATACATCAACACTTTTTGGGGTTTGTATCGTACCTATGAGGAATTGAAACAAAATTTCCGCAACATCAAGGTTCAATGAAAACCGTCGAGTTTGTATCGTACCTATAAGGATTGAAAAAGCTGTTCCGAGGTGTTTTTCGGAACAGCTTTTATGTTGTTATGATTGCCATAGCCCTTTCTTTTGTTGACGTGCTTTTCGTTCAGCTGTAATAAAGCGTTGTTGATATTTGACGTTTGGTTGAATTGTCATCACTCGTGCATATCCGTCTTGGACAAGCGTTTCGTTATACAGCTCTTTTCCGACCCAAACATACGCTAGAAAACGGCCGTACTTGTCTTTCACTCCTACATCAAACTCAAGTGTAACCGTTTGATTGGTTAATCGTTTTTTTGTATAATTAGACGCTTCTTTTCCATATTTCTCTACTGGTTTTTGAGGATGAACAGTTTCTGGCGTATTAACGCCAATGAAACGAACTCGTGATGTTGCGCCGTTAGAAAAACGAACATCGATTGTGTCGCCATCTACTACACGAATAACTTTTACGACATGTTTTGAATTAACACGAACGACAGGAGGATGAATAGTTTTATTTGTTTGACGAATGATATTGCCATTTTTATCGTGATAATGATATTCTCCAGATTTTAGTCCCCATTTTTCGCAATTTGTTCGACAAGTATGCCCCCCGTTTGCATCTGTTTTCCCAGGATGAGCATATACAGAAGAAGTAAAGAAAAGAGTGAAAGCTGTAACAAGCGATAATAGAACCCTTAACAATATCGATCCCTCCCAAGTCCTTATGTTTTTGCTCCCTTCCCTATTATTTGTATATTTAAATATTATGTCAAGAAAGTGTAGAAGATAGATGGATATTTGCGAGTTTTTTGATTTCGAATTTATTAATATAATGACTGAATATGGTATGTTTTAAATTGTTAAATTTTATTGAATTTTCTTTTTATGTGACAAAAAACGACAACATTTTCTTTTCTTTTTCGATAAAATGAAGCAAAAGGAGGTGTCTTATGAGAGTTATTTGTTCATTCCAAGTGAAAAAACTCCCACTTCATTATCGAATGGCAATTGTGTCGATCATGAAAGAAAGTATACGGGCATCTAGCGAGGAATATTACGAAAAGTTGTACATGAATCAAAAAACAAAACCTTTCGTTTTCTCACCTTTTTTAAAAAACTTCTGTTTAAAAGGTGATGAAATTGAGCTAGATGAATTACGCGTTATTGTTAGTTCACCTGATTATGAATTTTTGCTTCATTTGTATAATGGTTTGCAAAGTAAAAAAAGGTTTGAATACAAAGGATACGAATTTATTCGAAGAAAAATAGTAATGGGAGAGGAAAAAAAGATTACATCATCTGCCGTCATATTTCGAACGCTTTCTCCTTTGTTAATAGAAGATGAAAAGAAAATTCCCATTGCTCCAGATGATCCAAATTATGAAAAACATATCAATTACTTAGCCGATACGATTTTATATGAATATCGTGAGAAGGGATTATATAGACCGTTGACGGTGCGACCGATTCGATTTAAAAAGACGGTCATAAAAGAATCTAATCATCAATTTACTGAAAAGTATGGGGAACAACAGCATTTATACTTCACTGCGTATCATGGCTTATTTAAGGTAAGTGGAGAACCTGCCGATTTACAATTGCTTTATCAACTCGGTTTATCAAAACGGCGTAATCAAGGATTTGGCATGCTTGAAGTGGAGGAGGTGAAGGAATGAAGGTTGAATTGCACATGGGGGAATGGATGATTAATATGGGACTTGTCGGGCTATATCGTGTGTTTGAATACGGACGAAAACACGAAATAATTAGCGAAGAACAAAAACATAGCGTGACAGTTAAACCATGGGGAATTGAATTGGATACCGATGTGCTTCCACAATTGCCACGGGCATATTTCTTGTATTTGTTGGAGGAGTATAGTGTTGCTAGAAGGGAATGCGAAAGATTAGATGCTTACATAGAGCAAGTGACAAATGAAAAACAATTTAAAAGTAATATAAATACTTTAAAAAAATCTATATCAGATACAGGAACTAAAATACTTAAATATTTCACTCATGAAACATTGGAAAATACATTAAAACAGATAAAAGAAATAAAGAAATATGAGCAAGTACATCAGCTGGAAGAGCATATACGTACTTTAAAGCAAGTGTATAGTGAACCGAAAATCAATGAAAAATTAACTTTTAATTATTTTAAATATGCTATACTTAAACCATTATTTTTTGGGCAAGTTTCATTTTTAAATGTGTCAAAAAATAATTTAGATTTTGAAGGTCACGTAGAAGAATTTTACAATAGATATGTTTTTCCTGTAGTGAACGATTTATACTTGGAATCTGTCATTAATAATAGTCACTCTATGGAAGCGATAAGTTCTTTGTTAGAAAAACAGAGTGATTATCAACCGTTTAAACAATTAAAACGGGCATGGAAGAAAAAAACGTTAGAAGAAGTACAAGAATACATCAAGACAAAAATAAATAAGTGTCTGCTCTTCAATGAACGTCTTGCTTTTTGCAACTTCGAAGAAATGGTGTTTTCTCCGATAGGGGTTGCGAAAGATGAAGCGTTTAACTTTAGTTGGCATTTTGATAGTAAGCAACCTCGACCATTGTCTTCATTAGCTAAACTTGTGCTTTTATTCGCACCAATTGGATCGACCATTTATTACAAAAACGAAGGAATAAATGAACAAACAGAACGACGATTGTATGCAGGGTTTGTTCAGACGGACGCCACTTTTGCGGAGGTTTTACAGAAAAACAATCATTTTAGGGAGTTAAAGAAAAAAAGAGAGCCTTTTAACAAGATCGTTAGTCAGCTTGTTCAAAGTGTAAAAAAAGAATCGGAATATACAGTCGATCATTTGTTTTTCTTAGAATTCTTTTCGGACTACGACAGTAAAAAAACACACTTGCATTATTACCACCTTCCTATGTACTTAGCCCATTATTTCAAACAATATGCTGACGGGCTTGATTCCATCAAACCATACGACTATCGCGAGCAGTTTGTGCAATATGTATTGCGCGGCGCGGATCCAATTCATGTCATCTATCACTATTTGCGCGATTGCATCAAAAATGAAAGAAGTACGAACGGCCCGTACATTGCTGTGCGGGAGCGGAATCGAATTTTGCAGTTTAAAAAAGGAGTGAGAGATATGGCCACGACAGATAAAAAAGTAAGCGCATTGTTTATGCAAGGGCGAGAAATTCGCGATGCGATCATCCGTTCAAGCGGTTCGGAGAAAAAAGTAACAAGCATTGCTTACCGTTTATTAAACGCTGCAAAAGCCGGAAATCGAAAAAGTTTTATGGATACGCTTTTGCGTATTTACATGTCGGCGGATCGCCCGATTTCTCCCATTTTCTTAAATGCGCTACATGAACGGGATTTAGATTTTGCGACAGTGGCGAATGCGTTTATTGCTGGATTACTAGCAAATCAATATAAAGAAGAACAGGAGGAAGTTCAAGCATGAAAAAAGCGTTAACGATGACCGCGATTTTTCAAGCAAACTCATTAAACTATGGAGAAGGTATTGCTAATATTTCAGAGTTGAAAAAATTTCATCGCGGCGATGGCGAAGTATATACGTACGCATCGCGACAAAGTATCCGTTACGATATTGTTCGGCTCGGGAACGAACTGTTTGGGTGGAATTTAGATACTGTTACAAAGGCGAGCGATGGGGGAAAAAGCGTCGTTCAATTCAAAAAAGATATTTCAATTAGAGATTCAGTAGAGATGGATTTATTTGGATATTTAAAAACAAAAAAAGGTGAAGGAGGAGAAAAACGTCCTGCTGTTGTTCGTCTAAGCCATGCGATTTCGCTTGAGCCATACAAAAGTGACTTGGAATTTTTAAACAACATGGGGCTCGCAAGTCGCATTGGACAAGATGCTAACTTGGCCAATATTGAACAACATCATAGTTTTTACACATATACGATTACCATCGATTTAAACCATGTCGGTGTAGATGGGGAGATTGAACTTCCAAGCGAAGAAAAAGCGAACCGTGTCCTTCAGTTGCTTGAAGTGTTAAAAGTGCTAAACCGTAACATTCGCGGACGACAAGAAAATTTATCTCCTCTTTTTGTCATCGGTGGAATGTACAATGTCGCCAATCCGTTTTTCCTCGGGCGCATGCAACTAAGTGTAACAGGGAACGGATGGGCCATTCAAACGAAGCCAATTAAAGAAACGATGGAACAAACATTTGCTGGAGAAGCGATCGGCAAGGATACACGCATCGGTATATTGAGCGGTGTTTTTGCAAATGAAGGAGAGTTGTACGATGTATTCAACGAGCAAGTGATGCCTGTCGAGCTGTTTTTCCAATATGTTTCAAAACAAATTCAAGCGTATTACGGTGTTTAAATATGAAGGCATTACGATTAAAGTTATTTCAAGAAACAGCGTGCTACAAAAAGCCGTTTGCTTCCAAAGTGGCGGAAACGTATCCGCTTCCGCCATATTCAACCGTAAAAGGAATGATTCACGCTTTGCTTGATGCAAACCAATTCATTCCGATGCGTCTAAGTGTACAAGGGACGTATGAAGCGAAGTTGCTTGATTATCAGCGATATTATTTTTTCAAAAAGAAAGAACTATCAAGCTTTCCGCTTGTACTAGATGGGTTAGCACGAATGGAATTTTCCTACGATAAAAACGAAATCACAACGATGCCAATGTACACGCATTTGTTGCACAACGTCCATTTATTAATCCATGTCGAAGCAGAGCAACACATCTTAGAACAAATCATTCATGCTATCGAGCATAGTACCACTCATTATAGCCTTGGGCGGTGGGAAGATTTAGTTCGGATTGATGAATATAAGCTCGTAGAAGTCCAAGAGCTTGAAGAAGAAGGGGAGACTTTGCAGCGAGATGCTTATATTCCAAGACATCTTCTTGATCCAGAAACAAAAAGTATTCCTTATCAGCTGAATTGGAAATATGAAATTGTTAATGGAATTCGGCAGTGGGAAAAAATTCATGTTGGTTATGTTCAAAAAGGAATTGAGGCTCCAGAGGGAGTATGGATTGATGAAGATGGGGAACTAGTTTTTTATCATCTGCAGGAGGGGCAATGATGACTTTTTATGCAAAATCGGAGGGAAAAGAGACGATTCGTGAACATACGGATCGTCTCCTTCATAATTTAAACTTGTTAAAAAATGCTTACGGTTACAAATTCATGTTAATGGACGAGCGAATGTGGAAGCTGTTAGAAATAGCTGTGCAATATCATGATGTTGGCAAAGCAAATACGGTATTTCAAAACAAAATTCGTCAAGTAATTCATGAATCCGTGTTAGAAACAGATGTAGAAACAAATGTGCCTCACAATTATTTATCAGTAGGATGTATCCCGCTAAAACAGCTAGACTTCACGAAAGAAGAAGAGCGACTGCTTATTCACGCAGTCGGTTATCACCATGAGCGTGAGCAATTTCCAGAAAAAGAAATGATTCGTCATATTTTAGAAAACGATATAAAGCAACAGTTACCACAACTAAGTGAACATATGGGATTACCTATGACAGAAAAATTTTCATATCGATTCGTTGATCGATTGTTAAAGCGATATACGTATCATGACGGAGAAGAGTTTTGGAAATATGTCATGATTAAAGGATTGCTACATCGTTTAGACCATGCGGCATCTGCTCATATGGATGTCGAAAGAGATGTAGAAAAATCAATTTACATAAATGTAAATGAATATATGCAAAAACAAGGATTTTATAAAAACGATTTGCAACAATTTGCTGAACAACATCATGATAAGCATGTGATCGCGATCGCACAAACGGGAATGGGTAAAACGGAAGCAGCCCTTTTATGGATTCGAGATGATAAAGCATTTTTTACATTGCCACTTCGAGTGAGCATTAATGCGATATACGACAGAATAAAAGAAAAAATGGGCTATGACGCGGTTGGGTTGTTACACTCCACGAGCGTGCATTATTTAGTAGACAAGGAGGAAAATTGGGAAGAATTAAAACAGCAGTCTGAACATTATGCGAAGAAGTTATTGCTTACAACCATTGATCAAATTTTAAAGTTCCCGTTTTATTATAAAGGTTTTGAAAAGGAACTAGCAGCGATGGCGAATGCAAAAATAGTAATCGACGAGATACAAGCATATGAGCCGAGAATTGCAGCGATGTTAATCAAAGCATTAGAAATGATCCATCGTGTAGGTGGGAAATTTATGATTATGACTGCCACACTTCCAACTTTATATTTGGATGAGCTAAAACAGCGAAATGTGATTGACAACGACCAGATTGTAGTTGGGGAGTTCATCGATACAAGCGTACACCGTCACCGTATTCGCATGCGTGCGGAGGGGATTGAGGAAACAATCGGAGAAATGTTAGAACTGGGCGAAACGTCACAAGTGCTTGTCATTGTCAATACTGTTCGTAAGGCAATGAGTCTTTATGATAAATTTTTAGACTGTGATACACAAGTCCCTATCTACTTACTCCATTCGCAATTCACACAAGAAGATCGTCAGTTGTTGGAAAAGCGCATTAAACAATTTAACGAAAAAAATGAACGAGGAATTTGGATTACGACGCAACTCGTCGAGGCGAGTATTGACATTGATTTTGATTATTTGTTTACCGAAATGTCAACGTTAGATAGCTTGTTTCAACGTTTCGGACGTTGTTACCGTAAAAGAGCACTAGACCATGACCATTGCAATATTCACATTTTTACTGAAAAGATCTCTGGCATTCCAAGAGTATATAACGAACATCTTGTAAATGAGAGCATTCGGCTGTTAGAGCAATACGATTACCAAATTGTTGACGAACGTGCCAAGGTAGAAATGGTAAAGCAGCTATATGATCGAAAACAATTAAAGGGCACATCATTTTTGAAAGAGTTTGAAGATGCCTTATATATGTTTGACAATCTCGATCCATACGGAATGGATAAACGTGAGGCGCAACAAAAACTGCGTGATATTCAAAACATCCAAGTTATTACGCGGCAAATGTATGATCAAATTGAGCATCTATTCGAGCAATATAAAAAAGAAAGAGAATGGAGAAAGCGGTTGAAATTACGAATGGAAATTGAAAAGAAAACAGTTAGCGTCCAGCGATATGTAGCGGAAAAATATGTGTCGGAGCGGTTGCCAAAGCCATTTGACCACATATATATTGCCTATGTTCAATATGACTTTAATCGTGAACAGTTGAAAGGAAAAGGCATTTTATTGGACAAACCTTCATCCAATCAACATTAAGAGGGAGTTTATATTCATGGTTAGTGGTGTGCAAATGCAGTATTACAAAGTGTGTAAGCGGAAACTATGGTTGTTTTCAAAAGGAATTGCGATGGAAAATGAACATGAACGTGTCATTGAGGGAAAGATTTTACACGAGCGGGCTTATCCACGTTTGGAAGATAGGGAAATTTTGGTTGATGATACATTCAAGTTAGATGCTTTAGATAAGGAGTATGTTCGCGAAATTAAGATCTCTAGCAAAATGTCAGAAGCCGATCGATTTCAAATGTTGTATTACTTATATGAGCTAAAGAAACGGGGCATTACGAAGAAGGGATTGATTAGCTATACGAAGGAGCGGAAAACAGAAGAGGTAGAACTGACAGAAAAAGATGAGAGTGTGATTGAAAAGGCGATAAAGGAGATTTATGTCATTTTACAATCTCCTTTTCCACCACGGTTAAAAAAACTTCCTTACTGTACAAAATGCGCATATTATGAATTTTGTTTTGCGCTAGAAGGTGATGATTAAATGTTACGAGATCACTATATTTTTTCTAACGGCAGATTGAAAAGAAAAGATAATACGCTATACTTTTTGGATGAACAAGAAAATAAAAAGAGCCTTCCTGTTCATCAAACGGATAATTTATATGTATTTGGAGAAGTAGATTTAAACTCGTCGTTATTGAACCTATTGAGCCAGCATGATGTTCATCTTCATGTATTTAATTACTATGGTTTTTATGCAGGAACGTTTTGTCCGCGAAATAAAAAAGTTTCAGGATTTACTGTGGTACAACAAAGTGCCCATTATCTCGATCACGAGAAACGACTACATATGGCGAGGTTGTTTTTGCAAAGTGCCGTGCATCATATGCTACGGAATATTCGACGATACAAAGAAAAAACGGAGCAATATGTAAAAGACATCGAAGAAGAAGCGAAAAAGATGGATAGTGCTACGACAATTCAAGAGCTAATGGGGTTAGAGGGACGCATTCGCCAACATTATTATCAGTCATTTAATGCAATTTTGAAGCAAGATTTTATCTTTGAAAAACGAACGAAACAGCCACCCCAAGATCCATTGAATGCCCTTATTTCGTTTGGCAATTCGCTTTGTTATACGGTGGTTTTGTCGGAAATTTATAAAACACAATTAGATCCGACTATTAGCTTTTTGCATGAGCCATCAACGAAGAGATTTTCTTTATGTCTAGATTTAGCGGAGATTTTCAAGCCACTACTTGTTGACGTTGTGATTATTTCGTGCATTAATAATCGCATCATCACCCAGAAGCATTTCGATTTCCTCGATGGAATGGTGTTGCTAAGTGAGGAAGGAAAAAAGCGTTTTATTAAAGAGTGGGATGAGAAGCTATCAACAACGGTACAACATCGGAAACTGAAGAGAAAAGTAAGTTATCGGTATTTTATTCGTCTGGAATGTTACAAACTCATTAAACATTTCATTGGCGATGAGCCTTATAAACCATTGAAAGCATGGTGGTAGTTATGTTTGTAATTATTACGTACGATGTTGGGGAAAAGCGCGTAAATAAAGTGTGTAAAAAGTTAAGAGAGTACTTAACATGGACACAGAACTCTGTGTTCGAGGGGGAAATTACTAAAAGTTTGTTAATGAAATGCTTAAACGAAATCGATCAAATTATCGATGAAGATGAGGATTCCATTTATATTTACGAAGTGGCTAATCCGAAGAACATCAAGAAGCAAGTATTTGGACAGGAGAAAAACTTTGATGAACTTTTTCTTTAACATTTGCAGTGAACCTCTAATTTGAAAAAACGGAAAAAATGCTTGATATATCAACAAGAAATGCGGTAGTTTTAGGATAAGAAAAAACACGACTGACGCTTCACTGCAAAAAGTAGAAACTTGTCATATCAACCATTCTCCAAAATCGTTGATATGACAGCACTTTGTGCTTTTAGATTTGAGGGGTTTTATCTGAACGTAGTGGGATGTAAAGATGTTCGTGAGCGCGAATACGAGGGAAATAAGAGAACTGAGTTTTATCTGAACGTAGTGGGATGTAAAGAACACGCAAAGAATGCTGTCTAATCTCATCACCATAGTTTTATCTGAACGTAGTGGGATGTAAAGACAAAAAATCAAAAAGTAAATCGAAATCATAATCAAAGTTTTATCTGAACGTAGTGGGATGTAAAGGCTCGTCCAAGTCACGTTTGCAGCGAAGGAATTCCTGTTTTATCTGAACGTAGTGGGATGTAAAGGGTCTAATTCGTCATCTTTCGGAACAAAAGAAGGAGGCGAGTTTTATCTGAACGTAGTGGGATGTAAAGAAAGCGATTAAGGCTAAAGTGAACAAGATGAGGCAGGCAGGGTTTTATCTGAACGTAGTGGGATGTAAAGTGTAAAAACGCTTTTTCTGTGCGATCGTCACTTTCTGCGAGTTTTATCTGAACGTAGTGGGATGTAAAGTTTTCAATCGTTCGAGGATAGATTTCTTGTCAACCTTCGCGTTTTATCTGAACGTAGTGGGATGTAAAGGGCATTTATGCTGGGCTTTTTTGGGATAGAAGGTGTTTTTAGTTTTATCTGAACGTAGTGGGATGTAAAGTAAGGTGATGGCGGAATAGGTAGACGCATGATTTTCGTTTTATCTGAACGTAGTGGGATGTAAAGACAGTAGAAAATCGCGTCGTGATCTCGGCGCATTCATAGTTTTATCTGAACGTAGTGGGATGTAAAGAAATCAGTAATTCTATCATTTGTCGAAACAGACTGATAACGTTTTATCTGAACGTAGTGGGATGTAAAGACGCTCGATTGCGCGCTGTTTCGCACTCTTTTTTACAGTTTTATCTGAACGTAGTGGGATGTAAAGATGAATGGTTTAAAAAGCAAGTTTCCCCTACTTTTTATGGTTTTATCTGAACGTAGTGGGATGTAAAGAAAAATAGGCGAGTGCATGACCAGATGCAAGGTGCAGTTTTATCTGAACGTAGTGGGATGTAAAGAAAGAAAATAAAAGTAAGTTAAGTTCATGATAACCGTTTTATCTGAACGTAGTGGGATGTAAAGATCCCAGAAGGATATCACAATGGGAGCGGAATCGTCAAGTTTTATCTGAACGTAGTGGGATGTAAAGACCGTTTCACGAATACGTTCTTTTAATACCTCATAAGAGTTTTATCTGAACGTAGTGGGATGTAAAGCTACCTGTAATCGGATAAACCCAACCTGCTTGTACGTTTTATCTGAACGTAGTGGGATGTAAAGTTGCCTAAACTTTTTAAACTCATAGTTTGCCATTTTTATGTTTTATCTGAACGTAGTGGGATGTAAAGATTATTGCAAAAAACGAAAACCATCTATGAAGTAAGGTTTTATCTGAACGTAGTGGGATGTAAAGGTGTTACAAATACGAGGGCGCAAATTTTCATTTTCGTTTTATCTGAACGTAGTGGGATGTAAAGGTGATACCTTTAGTCAATTAGCGACGCATATTACAAAGTTTTATCTGAACGTAGTGGGATGTAAAGCAGGTTTTGAAGATGTAAAAACTTCTGTGACTTCTACTGTTTTATCTGAACGTAGTGGGATGTAAAGAAGCATCTTGTAAAGCTAGCATGTATTCGAAATCTTGTTTTATCTGAACGTAGTGGGATGTAAAGTTTCTTTCTCATCTTCAACTACTGTCGGAACAACGGTTTTATCTGAACGTAGTGGGATGTAAAGAAAGAACGTTTAGTAAGCGCCCCGCGTATTCGAGATAGTTTTATCTGAACGTAGTGGGATGTAAAGGTTTTTCGCGTTGTTGCTGGATCTTTGGCGGAAAAGGTTTTATCTGAACGTAGTGGGATGTAAAGACAAATGTTTCTGTTTCATAAAATAAGATGTCCCCGTTTTATCTGAACGTAGTGGGATGTAAAGAGATTTTGAAATATACGCGGCTTTAAAAGAGCGTGTCCGTTTTATCTGAACGTAGTGGGATGTAAAGTTGTTGATTGTTCAGCCACCAGCAAAATTGCGCGAAGGGTTTTATCTGAACGTAGTGGGATGTAAAGGAAAAACTTATTCTTTTCTATGTTTTTTTGGAGTAAAGTTTTATCTGAACGTAGTGGGATGTAAAGTTAATTTTTCTATTTAAACGTGGCGCATCATGTAAGTTTTATCTGAACGTAGTGGGATGTAAAGTTTTGGGTGCAAAGGTTGGATGAAAAATGAACGCAGAGTTTTATCTGAACGTAGTGGGATGTAAAGCGAGCATTTCATCATCTTGCGTGTTCCCTAATAGTAGGTTTTATCTGAACGTAGTGGGATGTAAAGATACATCTGTCGATAATGATTTTAAATTTCTCATTTCCGTTTTATCTGAACGTAGTGGGATGTAAAGTGGGACATTGGTCGGGCATTTGACGCGGTTTTTGGTTCAGTTTTATCTGAACGTAGTGGGATGTAAAGCTGGACTCATTTTTTCAATCATTTCGCGTGTCAGCGGGTTTTATCTGAACGTAGTGGGATGTAAAGTTCGGATACAACAGCGTACGAAACAAAGATTTGTATGAGTTTTATCTGAACGTAGTGGGATGTAAAGTTGTTTTCGACTTTTTCGAGCCGCGTGAGCCTTTTACTGTTTTATCTGAACGTAGTGGGATGTAAAGCTAGTAGTGGTCATAACGTTTTTTAAAACGGTAGGTGATGTTTTATCTAAACGTAGGTGAAATATCCCCCTTTCACCTAATTTTCACCATTCACTCGTACACTTACGGTATACAGTACATGATATGGTGAATCAGGGGGATATGTGTTGAAGAAAAACATCGTAAAAATCATATTGGACGTCTCAATGGCGATTACGTTTGTGTTGTTAATGAATCCGAGAGTGTTTAATGGATTGCCGTTTCATGAAATTGCTGGAACTGTAATCGGAGTGGCGATTCTTGTTCATATCGGATTGAACTATCGTTGGGTAATCAACACGACGAAAAAAATATTTTCTTCCGAACTTCCGAAGAAAACGAGGATCAGCTTTGCCTTAAACATCTTGTTGCTTGTTTCGATGGCAGCGGTCATTGTATCGGGGATTTTGATTTCGCGTGTTTTGTTTTCGAACGTCGCACTAGAGGGGAACCATTTTGTACGGGAAATTCACGACCTTTTCGCCAACACAACGCTTGCTTTAGTCGGCCTTCATCTCGGCTTGCATTGGCAATGGATCATGGGTGTTAGTAAAAAAGTGTTCAAAGCAAAGGACGGAACGTGGCGGAAAGGAGCGTTCATTTCTAGCGTGTTGACATTTGCGCTTTTAGCTGGCGGGATGTATTGGAGTTCGCAATATGTCAAGCCAAGCGAAGGAGAGTTCAAACCGAAATTTGCCGAACAAAACGCACCATCCTTTGCTGGAAAGACGGTTGGCACACTGCCAACCCCACCGGACGGAGCGTTTCGCCATGAAAAATTCCTTAAAGAACACGGCACAAACAACCCGCTGCTTGTCTTGCTTTACTACTTTACCATTTGGGCAGTGATGATCGTTCCCACATACTACATCGAAAAACGAATGCGCAAGAAACGAAAACTTAGCGTATGAAAGGTGTCCCGTGATGTTGGGACACCTGTTTTATGATCCTTTTTTTCCTTTATCGTGCTTATAACATTCGTGATATAGCTTCATTAATGCCCGTTTTTCGATGCGTGAAACGTAGCTGCGGGAAATGCCAAGTTCTTTAGCGATTTCGCGCTGGGTGCGTTCAGGTTGCATGTTTAAGCCGAAGCGGCTAACGATGACTTGTCGTTCACGATCGTCAAGGACGTGTAAATGTTGAGCGATATTTTCAAGCTCATTATTTTTTTCAATCATGTCGATAATGTCTTCATCTTCTGACTTTAATACATCGAGTAGACTAATTTCATTTCCGTCGCGATCTTGCCCGATCGGATCGTGCAAAGAAACGTCTTTCCTCGTTTTTTTCAGTGAACGAAGGTGCATTAAAATTTCATTCTCAATACAACGAGCAGCATATGTCGCTAGTTTCGTCCCTTTTCCTGTTGAATAGCTTTCGATCGCTTTAATTAAGCCGATTGTGCCGATGGAAATTAAATCTTCCGGATCTTCTCCGGTGTTTTCGAACTTCTTTACAATGTGCGCAACGAGGCGCAAATTGTGTTCGATGAGCTTGTTGCGTGCGTATTCATCCCCTTTTGCCATTTGTTTTAAATACATTGCTTCTTCTTTTGCATCAAGCGGTTGTGGAAAGGCGTTGTTTTTCACATAAGATACGAAAAAGACGAGCTCCTTTATAAACAAAGCAAGCGCAGAAAAAATGGTACCCATCATCGTTCACCTCGCAGGTGGTCTTTTGTTGTTTATGTATGTATATGCATTAGAAAACTTGTTCGTGTTTGGACACATCATTTTTCTTTTTTCCCCTTTGTTTGTGAACAGAAAATCTTGTATAATCGGAACATGTAACATACATACGAAAGAAGGATGAAGCGTGAGAAGGGCAATGATGAAACCGTTAAAGCTCACCCCACCTCAATTGTTAGCAAGCATGTTTCTTTTTCTTGTCGTTGTCGGTGGTGTGTTGTTGAAGTTGCCGATTGCAACAGAGAAGGAAATTAGTTGGCTCGATGCGTTCTTTTTATCGACATCCGCAGCAACCGTAACCGGCTTAGCACCGATTGATCCCGGTTCGACATTTACTGTATTTGGAGAAGTTGTTTTAATGGTGCTTATTCAAGTTGGTGGGCTCGGTATTATGACATTTGCAGTGCTTGTCGTCATTGTGCTCGGAAAAAAAATCGGGATGAAGCAACGCATGTTGATGCAAGAGGCGTTAAATCAGCCATCGCTCGGTGGTGTCATTCGTTTGGCGCGCAATTTACTGTTGTTTTCTTTATTTATGGAACTCGTCGGGGCGGCGTTGTTGGCAATCGATTGGGTTCCGAAAATGGGCTGGGCGAAAGGGTTATATTACAGCCTTTTTCATACCATTGCATCGTTCAATAATGCTGGATTTGCGTTATGGCCTGATAATTTATCGCGTTTCGTCGGTGATCCGATCGTCAATGTGACGGTCACGTTATTAATTATCATCGGCGGGCTCGGTTTTACCGTCGTATTTGACGTATTGTATCAACGACGTTGGAGAAAGTTATCTATTCATACGAAGCTGATGTTAGTCATGACACTTGTTGTGAATATTGTGGCGATCATTGCCTTCTTTCTATTCGAACATAACAATCCGAAAACGCTCGGTTCTCTTTCGCTTCGTGAGCAACTATGGGCATCTTATTTTCAAGGTATTACCCCGAGAACAGCGGGATTTAATACGATTGATATCGGTTCCCTTGAACAGCCGACGGCGATGCTTATGATTTTCCTTATGTTTATTGGAGCAGGAAGCACGTCGACAGGCGGAGGAATTAAGCTGACGACGTTTGCGGTCATTATTTTTGCGGTGATGAGTTTTTTAAAAGGAAAAGAAGAAACGGTCGTTTGGATGCGAACGATTCGCCATACGATTATTTTACGAGCATTGGCTATTGCGTCGATGAGCATGTTGTTTATTTTTGTTATGACGATGATATTGACACTTACGGAAGATGCTTCGCTTCTTGCGCTTTTATTTGAAGTTGTATCCGCATTTGGTACAGTTGGTCTTTCGATGAATATGACATCGCATTTATCAACGATTGGAAAAATGCTCATTATTTTCGTCATGTTGTTTGGGAAATTAGGCCCGTTAACGCTCGTATATTCGATTGCGAAGCCGAAAAAGACAAACATTCGTTATCCGAATGGCGATATATTGACAGGATGAAAAAAGCGAGGGAGACTCCCTCGCTTTTATTGTGCAGGTTCTTGTGGCATAATTAAAATTTCTACCCGTCGGTTTTTGGCACGTCCTTCAGGTGTAGCATTTGAGGCGATCGGTTTAAACTCTCCATACCCTTTTGCGCTAAATAACTGCGGGTTTAACCTTGTATTTTCAAGCAATAGTTTCATAAAGTTGACGGCGCGCATAACGCTTAATTCCCAGTTCGAAGCAAATTTCGCATTGCTGATCGGCACGTTGTCGGTATGTCCGCTAATGACAATATTGCGCGGCGGATTCATGACAAGCAAGTTCGATATTTTTTTTGCGACATCGCGATATTGTGGCTTAATATCAGCGCTCCCTGAGTCGAACAACACATCGTTTGCAATCGTCACAAGCAATCCTTCTTCTGTCATCGCGACAGACAATTCTCCACTTAGTTGATTCGTTTTGACGTATTCGTTAAATTTACTTTGAATCTTTTTTAATTCCTCGTATTCTTCTTTTGAAATTTTGACATACGGTTTTTGATTTGGCGAATCTTTAATAATCGAGTCCATTTCTTCTCGTTCAACGGGACTTAAATATTGTAGCGCCCCTGTGCCACCTGTAAATACGCTATTAAACGCACGTGCAATTTCCATAAATTTTTTTGAGTCAATTTGACTACTTGCGAATAAAACGATAAATAGCGCAAGCAACAACGTTAATAAGTCGGCGTACGGAATTAACCAGCTTTCATCGACATGTTCCTCATGATGATGTTTTTTATGCTTTTTCGCCATTATTTTGAGCTCCTTGTCCTAAAAGTTTTTGACGTTCGCTCATCGGTAAATAAGAAGCTAATTTTTGTTCAATCGCCCGCGGTGCTTGTCCTTCAATGATCGAAAGCACGCCTTCAACCATCACTTGTCGCACTTTAATTTCTTCTTTCGATTTGCGTTTTAGCTTGTTCGCAAATGGATGCCAAAGCACGTATCCTGTAAAAATTCCCATAAGCGTCGCAACGAACGCCGCACTAATCGCGTGACCAAGGCGTTCAATATCGGACATATCTTGAAGGGCAGCGATCAATCCGACGACGGCACCAAGTACCCCAAGCGTTGGAGCATACGTTCCTGCTTGCGTAAAAATCGTTGCATTCGCTAAATGGCGTTCTTCCATCGCTTCAATTTCTTCAGTCATTACGTCGCGAATAAATTCTTGTGATTGTCCGTCAATGGCTAAACTTAATCCGTTGCGTAAAAACGGGTCATCGATTTCGGCTACTTTTGCTTCTAACGCTAACAACCCCTCGCGGCGAGCGATGTTTGCCCACTCCACGAACAGCGGAATGAGTTCTTCAATTTTTGGCGTTTTTGACTCTTTAAAAAGGACCCCGAATAACTTTGGGACTTTTGCAATTTCTTTCGTTGGAAAGGCGATCGTGACGGCGGCCGCTGTCCCTAATAAAATGATTAAAATCGCAGCGGGGTTAATGAGCACGGCCGGGCTTACCCCTTTAAACACCATTCCGACACCGACAGCGATAATGCCAAGAATGAGCCCGATTAAGGACGTACGGTCCATGTTATCACCTCTAGTTGTTGTAGAATGAAAAATAAATCCAAGTTTATCATATAACTTATCCGAATGTTTGAAAAGGGAAATTTGTACGAAAAAAACCCTTGAAGTGGGAAACTTCAAGGGTTACATTTTCTTTAATCGGAATGAGCCGACCATTAAAAGTGAAAGCGTAAAAATAATAAAAATAAAGACGTAAGGTGGAAAATAGTGAATCGTTAAATAACTAAGCGTCAATAAACAACCTGCTGCTGTGATCGGCAAACCGGTAAAATATCCGTTGCTTTCCGTAACGTTAAATCGCGCTAGGCGAAAAGCGCCGCAACCGATATAAAAAATCGTAAAAAATGAGCCGGGTGCACCAAATTCGTGCAATAATCCTTGATAAAGTAATAGTGCAGGCGCTACTCCAAATGATATAATATCACTCATTGAGTCCAATTGCTTCCCTAAGTCAGATTCAATGTTCATTTTCCGAGCGACTGTTCCGTCAAAACGATCGGCAAGTGCCGCTAAAAAAATAAACAATACAGATACGTTTAGCTGGCCTTTCACCGCAAATAAAATGGCAAAGCCACCTAAGCTTAAATTTGTCAACGTCAATACGTTTGCCGTATGCGCTTTAAGTTTTTTGATGGTATGATCAATATAATCAGATAAAAACATACACGTTCACTCCTTTATTAAAATCGTGCCGACCCACTTGCCAAAAATATCACTCGGTTACTAATATTTTATTGATAATAAGCAAACTAGTAAAGGATATTCTTTACTTTAGGAGGGAAAATCGTTGGTTAAATGGCTATATCGCCTATTTATTGAATTAACAAATCATCCTTTGACATCTAAGTGGCTCGCTTCGTTTACGCGCTCAAAATGGAGTCGCTTAGTTATTCCATCTTATGCGAAAGTATATAAAGTCAATGAAGAAGAAATGGAAAAAAAGTTGCACGAATATGAAACGCTTCAACAATTGTTCGTTCGCTCCTTAAAAGAAGGGCTTCGTCCGATCGATGAACATCCAGATAGTGTCGTAAGTCCTGTCGATGCGGTGATCGAAGATGTTGGCATCATTACGGACAAGAAAGAAATAATCGTGAAAGGAAAAACGTATTCCATTCGTGAAATGCTCGGTGATGACCACATAGCTGAAAAGTATTTGCATGGAACGTTTATTATTTTGTATTTAAGTCCAAGCCATTATCATCGCATTCATAGCCCAATATGTGGGGAAGTTGTGAAGCAATGGACGCTCGGCGGCAAGTCATACCCTGTCAACCGCCTCGGATTAAAGTATGGCAAAGATCCACTTTCTAAAAATTACAGAAGAATTACTGAACTGTGTACAAATGGCATGCATACAGCCATTGTGAAAGTCGGAGCGATGTTTGTCAACAGCATTGAATTAACACATGAACACGACTATGTGAACAAAGGGCAAGAAATCGGATATTTTTCGTTCGGTTCAACCGTTGTGTTATTGTTTGAAAAAGGCGCCTTTACGCTAGATGAACAAATTATTCCGCCACTTGAAGTAAAAATGGGGCAACGTCTCGGCTTTTTTGCGCAAAAGAAAAAGAGCCAGTAACTAAGGGCTCGTTATGAAGACTGTTTAATTTTATGGTCCAAATGGCGACGGAAAATTTCTCGTTCAATGAGTTGAATAAATTCTTTACTTAATTGTAATTCTTTCGCTTTGTAGTATGACTCAATTAACAAGTCGTCAGGCAAACATTTCATTTTTTCGCCTCCTCGGTATACATGGAAAGATGTATACATATAATGGTAGGTTTATCTTCACTTTACCATAAATCAAACATAAGAACAATTGTTCTAATTATCCACATGTGTTGGTGGATAAGTTGTGGATTTGTTGTTTATAACGATGAAGAAACGCTGAAAAATGAATGTGGATCATGTGTATAAAGTTATCCACACGATGTGAAAAACGTCGGATTTTGTCGAAAAATTTTACAATTTGTTTATTTATGTAAAAAAGAGAGAAGGAATGAGGACGTATGTTAAAATATTTTTTGCCGAACGAACATGCGAAAAGTATTTTTGAAATTACCCCAGAACATTTACAACAAAAAGGAATAAAAGGAATTATTACAGATTTAGATAACACGTTAATTGAATGGGATCGTCCGCTTGCGACGCCTGACGTTGTTCGGTGGTTTGAACAAATGAAACAAAGCGGCATTCAAGTCACCGTCGTATCTAATAACAATAAAAAGCGAGTGGAAGCGTTCGCTAAGCCGCTTGGCATTCCGTTTATTTTTGAAGCGCGCAAGCCGTTGACGCGAGCGTTTCAACAAGCGTTGCGCGACATGAAATTGAAAAAAGAAGAAGTTGTCGTCATTGGCGATCAACTTCTCACCGATGTATTTGGTGGCAATCGGCTTGGGCTACATACGATTTTAGTCGTTCCTGTTGCACAAACAGACGGTTTTTTTACTCGAATTAACCGAAACATTGAACGAAAAATCTTAAATATGATGCGAAAAAAAGGTATGATTCATTGGGAGTGATGAAAATGAGTGAACAAATGATTTGCATTGGATGTGGAGTAACGATTCAAACGGAAGATGAAACGAAAATCGGATATGCGCCCCCTTCAGCGCTAGAGAAAGATCCAATTATTTGCCAACGCTGTTTTCGGTTAAAACATTACAACGAAGTGCAAGACGTGTCGTTAACGGATGACGACTTTTTAAACATTTTGCACGGCATCGGACAAGCGGACGGATTAGTCGTGAAAATCGTCGATATTTTTGATTTTAACGGTAGTTGGCTGCCGGGACTACATCGGTTTGTCGGGAAAAAAGATGTGCTGCTTGTCGGCAACAAAGTCGATTTATTGCCGAAATCCGTCAAACATGAAAAAGTGACGCGCTGGATGAAACAATCGGCTCGCGAACTCGGTTTACATCCACGCGACGTCTTTTTAGTGAGCGCCAATAAAGGCTACGGAATGAAAGAGGTGATGGCTGCGATTGATGAATATCGAAACGGAAAAGACGTGTATGTCGTCGGTTGCACGAACGTTGGAAAATCAACGTTTATTAATCGCATCATTAAAGAAGCGACAGGAAAAGGAAATGTCATTACGACATCGTATTTCCCGGGAACGACGCTCGATATGATTGAAATACCGCTTGATGACGGCTCGGCTCTTTATGATACGCCGGGAATTATTAACCATCATCAAATGGCGCATTTCGTCGATAAAAAAGATTTAAAAGTCATTACGCCAAAGAAAGAAATTAAACCGAAAGTGTATCAATTAAATGAACAACAAACGTTATTTTTCGGAGGGCTAGCTCGGCTAGATTACGTAAGCGGTGGAAGACGTCCATTTGTATGTTATATGTCAAATGAATTGTTTATTCATCGAACGAAGCGTGAACATGCGGATGAGTTGTATGAGAAACATCTTGGGGAGTTGTTGCAGCCACCGCGCAAAAGCTATTGCGAGCAATTGCCGCCGCTCGTTGCCCACCATTTCACATTAAAAGAACCGAAAACAGATATTGTTTTTTCAGGACTCGGTTGGGTGACATGTCATGAACCTGGCGCTCATGTCGTTGCGTATGCGCCAAAAGGTGTCGGTGTCATGTTGCGCCGATCGCTCATTTAACAGAAGAGGGGGAGAGGAACGTGAAATTATTTGCGCTAATCGGCTGTCCTGTTCATCATTCCTTATCACCGCTTATGCATAACGATGCGTTTCAATCGTTGCGTATCGATGCGCATTATCATGCGTTTCATGTTGAGCCTCACCTGTTAAAAGAGGCGGTGCAAGGGTTAAAAGCGTTACAATGTGCAGGGTTTAATGTGACGATTCCGCATAAAACAGCAGTGATGGCGTATATGGATGAACTTGATGAAACGGCAAAACAAATGGGAGCCGTCAATACAGTCGTCAATGAAAACGGAAAATGGATTGGTTATAATACAGATGGTGAAGGGTTTGTCCGAGCGTTATGTGAGCAAATGAACATTGAATTGTCCGGTGCGCGCATTTTGCTTGTCGGCGCAGGCGGCGCGGCGCGCGGCATTTATTTTACTCTTTTGAAACATCGTGTGTCTGCCGTTGATGTATGTAATCGCACGGCAGGAAAGGCGGAGACGTTTATTGCAAAACAAACATCTTCTGTTTACTCGCTTGAGGAAGCAGAGGAACGTTTAGGGGAGTATGATATTATTATTAATACAACGTCTGTCGGCATGTATCCACATGTCGATGCGATGCCTATTTCTCTTCAAACGTTAAAAAAGGGGACGATCGTCAGCGATATTATTTATAATCCGCTGATGACAAAATGGCTGCAAGAAGCAAAAGAGAAGGGCGCGCGCGTGCAAAACGGCGTTGGCATGTTCGTCTATCAAGGTGCACTAGCGTTTGAAAAATGGACAGGAATTTTTCCAGATACAAAACGAATGGAACAAGTTGTGATGCAACAGTTAGGAGGAAAAACATGTTAACAGGAAAACAAAAACGATTTTTACGTTCTTTAGCTCATCATTTAACGCCGATTTTTCAAGTCGGAAAAGGCGGCGTGAACGACAATATGATTAAACAAATTGCCGATGCGCTTGAAGCGAGAGAGCTGATTAAAGTGAGCGTATTAAAAAATTGCGAAGAAGAAAAAGAAGTGATTGCCGAGCAGCTAGCGAGCGGAGCAGGGGCGGAAGTCGTCCAACTGATCGGTCATACGATTGTGTTATACAAAGAGTCTCGTGAACGAAAGCAAATTGTGTTACCAAAGTAGGAGCGATGCAGTGAAAAAAGTAGGCATTTTAGGTGGGACGTTTGATCCGCCTCATTATGGGCATTTATTAATTGCGGATGATGTACGAACGGAATTAAAGCTCGATGAAATATGGTTTATGCCAAACTACATTCCGCCGCATAAAGATAAACAGGTGACTGATCATGTGCATCGCGTCAATATGTTGCGTATGGCGATTGCCAATGACCCACATTTTCGCGTTGAAACGATTGAATTAGAACGGAAAGAGCGATCGTATACGTACGACACGATCGTTTTGTTAAAAAAAAGACATCCGCATACGACATTTTACTTCATTATTGGCGGAGATATGGTCGAATATTTGCCGCATTGGTATCGCATTGATGAGCTCGTTCAACTCATTCAATTTGTCGGCGTGAAACGTCCGGGCTATTCGCTTTGTACGCCGTATCCGATCATCGAAGTGGACGTGCCGACGTTTGCGGTTTCTTCTTCGCTCATTCGCGAACGTATCCAAAACGGAAAAAGCGTGACATATTTGTTGCCAGAAGCGGTTCAATTATATATAAAGGAGAATCGATTGTATGAAACGTGAAGAGGCGTTAGCTATCGTGCGTAAGCAATTAAAAGAACAGCGGTACGTTCATACGGTAGGTGTGATGGAAACAGCTATTGAGCTAGCGAAATTATACGGAGCTGATGTGCAAAAGGCGGAATTAGCTGCCATTTTTCACGACTACGCGAAATTCCGTACGAAAGAAGAAATGAAGCGCATCATTGTAGAACAACAAATGCCACAAGACTTGTTAGCATATAGTCCGGAATTATGGCATGCACCTGTTGGGGCATATTTAGTACAAACGGAAGTCGGCATTCGAGATGAAGAAATTTTGCAGGCAATTCGTTATCATACATCCGGGCGACCGAATATGACGTTGCTTGAAAAAATTGTGTATATCGCTGATTATATTGAGCCGAATCGTTCGTTTCCAGGCGTTGATGAAGTGCGAGCGCTAGCGCGAGAACATTTAGATCAAGCGCTTTTCCGTGCGCTTCAAAATACGATTCAATTTTTAATGGACAAACGCGAGCCCATTTACCCAGATACGTTTCATACGTATAATGATATAGCAAAAAAATTAAAGGGGGTTTCATCGTGACAGAACGAGATATTTTACGCATCGCAGTCAAAGCAGCAGATGAGAAAAAGGCAGAAAACATTGTAGCATTGAATATGAAAGGCATTTCGCTCGTTGCCGATTATTTTATGATTTGCCACGGCAATTCAGATAAACAAGTGCAGGCGATTGCGCGTGAAATTAAAGAAAAAGCGGAAGAACACGATGTTGTAGTCAAACGTGTGGAAGGATTTGACGAAGCGCGTTGGATTTTAGTTGATTTAGGAGATGTCGTCGTCCACGTGTTTCATAAAGAAGACCGGGAATATTACAATCTCGAACGGTTATGGGGCGATGCGCCGCTTGAACAAATTGAGAGTGATCTTCGGGCATGACGTACGAACGGTTTGCGAGTTGGTATGATCAATTAATGAGCGATGCTCCGTATGATCAATGGTGTGCGCTCGTCGAACGAGCGGTCTCATCTTACCAGACAGGAAAGCGAATGCTTGATCTCGGATGCGGCACAGGAGAGCTTGCCCTTCGTTTAGCTGAAAAAGGATTTGACGTGACAGGTGTGGATGTATCGGAACAAATGTTGGCGATTGCGCAAATGAAAGCGCAAGAACGTGGAGTTAATCTTTCATTTTTTCAGCAAGATATGCGCGACTTTGGTCCGTTTGAGCCGTTTGATACGATCGTCATTTTTTGCGATTCACTCAATTATTTATTGCAGGAAGAAGATGTGGTCGCTACGTTTTCGTGCGTATATGATCAATTGAAGTCAGGTGGATTGTTTTTATTTGACGTTCATTCTTTATTTAAAATGGAAAACGTCTTTTTACAACATGGGACGTTTGCGAGCAATGATGACGAAGTGAGCTATATATGGAACTGTTATCCGGGCTCGTGGCCGCATAGCGTCGAACATGAATTGACGTTTTTTGTCCGATTAGACGAAGGGGTATATGAGCGAGTTGATGAAATGCATGTGCAACGCACGTACGATGTAGATCGATATGCCACATGGCTAAAGCAAGCTGGTTTTCGCTTGTTGCACATGTGGGCGGATTTTACAGAACAACAGCCGACAAATGAAAGCGAGCGCATTTTTTTCATTGCGCAAAAATAACGTCCCAAAAGTGTTTGCTTTTGGGACGTTTTATTTAGCAGGATTTTTTTTATTCATCGCGAATATAATCGATTTGTTGGCGCACCTTTTCTTTTTCTTCGTCAAATTTTTCATGTGTTTTTTGAAAAATGTGAACGAACAAGTCCCCGACTTCTTTTTCTAACACGTCAATGCCAGCCCCTGTAATGCCACCTTTGACGCACACTTTCTCTTGCAATGTCGGTAACGTATACAATTGTTTCTCAAGCAAAGCACCTAGCCCGATCATCATTTCTGTCGCTAACATCGTTGCTTGTTCTTTTGTAATGGACGTTTGTTGCACAGCTGCATCGATAAATTTTTGAATTAAGTAGCTAAAAAAGGCCGGTCCGCAGCTCGTTAAATCAGAAGCGATGCGCGTAATAGGCTCGTCTATGTATATTGGACGAGAAATGGAACGAAACAGCTGTTCAACTGTTGTCCGATATGCATCTGCGCAACGTTCGCTGACGGTAATTAAAGAGCTCCCTGCGAGCGCGCGGTTTGTGATGCTCGGAATGACGCGAATGACGTGGCATGGCACGAGCGATTCGAGCTGTTGAACAGAGACCGGGCTCGTAATCGATACGATGCAATGATCATCTGTTAGATGTGGACGTAGTTGCTTTAAAACAGCAGGCATATGTAACGGCTTTGTGCAAATGAAAATAATCGTTGCATGTTTTGCTATTTCTTCGTTCGTTTGTATGACATGGACGTTTGGATAACGTTGTTGTATACTGTACGCTTTTTCAAGCGTTCGATTCGTAATGAATAGTTGTTCTTGCTTCACAGCATTGCTGTTAATAAACGATTCAATTAAAATCGTTCCCATGTTTCCTGTTCCGATAAACCCTATATTCAACGGTACTCCCCCCTTATCCGTCACCACTATATGTCATATGTATGCGACGATGACACGTTTTATGAAAGGGTGAACGTATGAAGTGGATAAAAACGTATGAGCGTTGGATATATATTGGGGCGCTTGTCGTTGGAGCGATCATTTGGGTGACGCAACGAGAAGAAACGACGATACAACCGTTGCCGTTAGAACAAAATGAACAACAAGTAGAACAGGCGGAGAAACAAGAAGAGCAAACGTCTGTTTTCGTCGATGTGAAAGGAGCGGTCAAGCGAGCTGGAGTATATGAAGTCGCACCGACAAGCCGTATTCGAGATGTCATTGAAATAGCAGGAGGATTAACAGAAGAAGCGGATGAAACGAAAGTGAATTTGGCGATGAAAGTGCGGGATGAAATGGTCATTTACGTGCCGAAAAAAGGCGAAGAAATAAGCGAATTAGCGGACATGCATACGACGACAGACGGATCAAACGGAAAAGTAAACATTAATACAGCCACAGCAGAGCAACTGCAAACGTTACAAGGCATCGGGCCTGCGAAAGCCGCTGCCATTATTGCATATCGCGAAGAGCACGGACCGTTTCAAAAAGCGGAAGATTTGTTGAATGTAAGCGGAATTGGGCAAAAATCGCTTGAAAAAATAAAAGAACAAATTGTCGTGCGTTAAAATTGGCGATAAACTAAAGGCATAATGGACAAGGGGGAGAAGCGATATGAACCGAATTACATGGGATCAATATTTTATGGCGCAAAGCCATTTATTAGCGTTGCGCAGCACGTGCACAAGGCTGGCGGTCGGCGCAACGATCGTGCGCGATAAACGTATCATTGCAGGGGGATATAACGGCTCAATCGCAGGCGGGGCGCATTGTATAGACGAAGGATGTTATGTCATCGATAACCATTGTGTGCGTACGATTCATGCGGAAATGAACGCCATTTTACAATGCGCGAAGTTTGGTGTGCCAACAGAAGGGGCGGAAATATACGTCACCCATTTTCCTTGTTTACAATGTTGTAAAGCGATTATTCAAAGCGGGATAAAAGCTGTTTATTATGCGAATGACTATAAAAATCATCCGTTTGCTTTGCAATTGTTTGAACAAGCAGGGGTAACGGTCAAGCACGTCCCGTTTGATGTGGAATCTATTCCGACATTTTTACATGCGAAGGGGAGATGATGTATCGTTTATGTAGCGATGGCGGCCGTTTTGGCCGTCCTGTCTATATTGACAAAATCGGTTGTTTGCTTTGTGCTCTCGGTTGCGTATCATTTGTTTTTGTTTTGGCGGAAGCGAGCGTTCTTTTTCGTTTGTGCTAGCGGTTATTTGTTTTTTTCGTTATGGAGTCATTGGATCGATCGTCATAACGTGACGACACTTTTAGGACATGAAACAGCGTTTTTCGTGCGATTTGTTGCTCCGATTTATATCGATGGGGATCGAATAAAAACGGTTGTACAATGGAAACAAGAACGTTTACAGCTTATTTATCGCCCTCGTACAGAAGAAGAAAAACAAGAATGGGATGCGCTTCAAATCGGTACAGCCTGTTTGGTGAAAGGAGCGCTTGAACGTCCATCTTTACCGACGAATCCGTATGCGTTCAATTATCGCCAATATTTGTTTTATCATCGTATCCATTGGATCGTTCGCCCTACTTCGCTTGAACGGTGCATACGCACACATGTGACATGGGTGGAACGATTACAAATCATTCGTCAACAAGGCATTCGCTACATTCAAAGCCATTTTCCTCACGACGTAGGCGCGTTTATGCAGGCGTTGATTTATGGTGAACGAAGCGATATAGAGCCAACCGTTCTTGCGAGCTATCAAAAGTTAGGGCTTATCCATTTGTTAGCGATTTCAGGTTTGCATATGACATTGCTTGCTGGTGGTTGTTTTTATTTATTCATTCGCTTCGGGATCACAAGGGAACGAGCAACCGTGATTTTATTATGTTTTATTCCTTTATACGTCATTTTATCAGGGGCTGCTCCGTCAGTGATGCGCGCAGCAGTCATGACAAGTTGTTTTCTTCTCTTTTCCTCTCGTCTTCGTACGCTTGATGCATTAAGCGTCGCTTGTCTTCTTTTACTACTAAAAGATCCATATATGATATTTCATCTCGGTTTTCAATTATCTTTTCTCGTTTGTTTCGCGTTAATCATTTGTTCTTCGTTTATTCAAAACGAACGTTCAATGATTCGTCAGTTGTTTATGACGTCGTTTATTGCACAAATAGGGGCATTACCGATTTTGCTTTACCATTTTTATGAAGTTTCCATTTTATCGATTCCATTAAACATCATTTTTGTTCCGCTTTATTCTTTTGTCATTTTGCCGCTCTCATTTCTCGCATGGTTCATCCACTTCTTTGTGCCGTTTGTTAGCCCGATCATCACATATGTATTGACGTTTGTAATTGAACATGCAAACAAGCTTGTCACTTCATTAGCAGATTCGTTTTTGCTCACCCTCGGTCGTCCGCCGACGTGGCTATTGATCGCTTATGTGATCTCGATTGCTCTCTTTTTTCTTTCGTTTGAGTATAAACAAATCATCTTTCGCTTTTCGTTTCTTTTTGTGATCATCGTTCATTTCGTTTGGCCGTTTTTTCGTCCGAGCGGTGAAGTCGTTATGTTAGACGTTGGGCAAGGAGATAGTATATATATTGAACTGCCATATCGAAAGGCGATTTATATGATTGATACGGGCGGAACGATGTCATTTGGCGATGAGCCGTGGAGAAAAAGGAAGCAATCGTTTCGCGTCGGTGAAGATGTCATCGTTCCATTTTTGAAAGCAAAAGGGGTTCGTGCTCTTGATGCGCTCATTGTGACACATGGTGATTTCGATCATATCGGGGATGCGAGCGATGTATTGAATGCTGTCCGTGTGCGAAAACTGTTTGTCGGTATGCACAAAAATGATTTGCTGCAAACGGTCATGGCACATGCGATCAATAAAGGGACGCATGTCCAAATGGTGAAAAGCGGCGATCGTTGGACGGTTGGGAAAGCGCAATTTCACATTCTTTCTCCATTTGGAAATGAAGAGACGACAAATGACGGTTCGATTGTGCTGTATGCGTTTATGGGAGGAGCATATTGGCTATTTACAGGTGATTTAGAAGAAAAAGGAGAACAACAACTCATCACGATGTACCGCTCATTGCCCGTTGACATATTAAAAGTCGGGCATCACGGAAGTAACACATCGACATCTGAGCCATTTTTACGACATATTCGTCCGAAAGTGGCGCTTATTTCAGTCGGACGTCGCAATCGATACGGTCATCCGCATCGTGAAGTGATCGACCGTTTGCGTGACTATCACGTTCGTACGTTTCGTACGGATGAACATGGTGCGATCGTCATTCGTTTTTCGAAACAAATAAGCACCATTCAAACCTTTTCGCCATAAAATGCAAGAAAAAAGAGACTGCAACGTGCAATCTCTTTCGGGTGTTCATTATGCGCCGAAAAATTTTACAAGTGTAGCAATAATGAACATAGTGGCAAAAAAGCCGAATGATACGATGAAGCCAACAGCCGAGTCAACGGCATCGTTGCGCGTACATTGAACGTTTTTTTCAAATTCGTTCATGACCATCCCTCCTATTTTCTCACCATTAGTATAAGGGAAAAAAGAGAGAAAATCTACATCGTTGACAACAGTTGTCACAAATAGTTCGTGCGAGATCGGAAAAGATAAGGATACCCGTTGGACAAATGAGTTCCTAGGGCTTGTTTTCCAACGTTTAAATAAATGGGAGTTGGCGATTTTCATCTGCTAACTCCCTTGTAAAATGCTCCGAAACGTTGTATGTTCTTTAAAGAAAATGGATGAAGAATGGGGAAGAGAACATGGAACAACTATATGTCATATATGGCACGGAGCATTTTTTAATGAAGCAAGCGTATGAACAAATTGTTCGCCGAGCGTTGTCAGATGAAGAACGTGAATGGAATGTTAGTACATACGATTGTGAAGAAACACCAATTGAAGTGGCGCTTGAAGATGCGGAAACGCTTCCGTTTTTCGGTGAGCGCAAAATCGTCATCGTGAAGCAACCGTATTTTTTAACGGCGGAAAAAGGGAAAGAAAAAGTGGAACACGATATAAAACGGTTAGAAGCTTATATTGAAAAGCCCGCGCCGTTTTCTAGCGTCATCTTCGTTGGAACGTATGAAAAGTTGGATGAACGGAAAAAAGTAACGAAAGCGTTATTAAAAAAAGCGCATGTGATCGTTGCCAAACCGCTCAACGAAAAAGAATTAAAACAATGGGTAAAAGGACAATGCCAAATCGACGATGATGCGATCGATGTGTTACTTACATTAGCTGGCACAGATTTAGCGACATTAGCGAATGAAATTGAAAAGCTTATGCTTTTTGCTGAACATCGTTCCATTACAGCAAGCGATGTTCGGTTACTTGTGTCGCGCACGCTTGAACAGAACGTATTTACCCTCGTTGAACAAATGGCAAAGCGAGACGTCCCAGCTGCGTTGCAAACGCTTCAAGATTTGTTGCGCCAAAATGAAGAACCAATTAAGCTTGTTGCTCTATTAGCAAGCCAATTTCGGCTTATTTATGAAGTGAAGGAACTGATGAAAACAGGGTACGGTCAACAACAAATCGCCTCGATGTTAGGTGTTCATCCGTTTCGTGTGAAAGTAGCGGCAAGTTATGCGAGCGGATTTTCAGAACAACAGCTCATGAGCATTTTATACGATTTAGCAGAAACCGACTATGCGCTAAAAAGTAGCGCAATGGATAAACAGTTGTTATTGCAGTTGTTTTTCTTAAAGTTGCAGCGGTAGAGATTTTATCTACCGCTTCATTCTTCATTAGGCAATTGAAAAAATAACGAAATCGTTTTTAACTGTTGTTTTACCCAATGAAACATATATCTCCCCTCCCAAAATGAAAAAACAGCTTGCCGCGTATGACAAGCTGTTTTTTCATTATGCTGTAATGCTGTTTAATTTTTTCGCTAAACGTGATTTATAGCGATTTGCAGCATTTTTGTGGATTAAGCCTTTGCTAGCTGCTTTGTCAATTTTTTTCGTTGCAAATGCGAAAGCTTCTTTTGCTTTTTCCACGTCTTTTAACTCAACAAGCGCTTCAAACTTTTTGATTGCTGTGCGCATTGCTGATTTCATAGCTGCGTTATGAGCGCGGCGCTTTTCGCTTGTTTTTGCACGTTTAATTGCAGATTTAATGTTTGCCATTTTTTCACCTCCGTTAACCGATCGCAAATATATACGTTCAATACGCGACAGTTCGATGAACAATAAGAACAAGTGATATTCTACCAAACTGCTCTTAATTATGCAATAGGGCAAAGCCGGAAAAGTGCGATTGTATGAAAAAGGAGGAAAATGGATAAAACAAATGATAAAAAATACATGGAGGAGACCGTATGATTGATTTACGACCGTATAGCGTACGAACGGATTTAGCCATTGAAGCGCACGAAATAGCCATTGAAGAACGATTGCAAAACGAAAAACAAACGTCGCTGGAAGGGGTATTCATTCGCGATTGGGAAGAAGATGGCATTCATTTTTCGTTTGTCGAAGTGACAGAGGAAGGTGCAAAAACGTTAGGGAAGAAAGCTGGAAAATATTTGACGATAGAGGCGCAAGGCATTCGAACACAAGATACCGATTTGCAGCAAAAAGTGGAAAAATTATTCGCAAAACATTTTCATGCCTTTTTACAGCAGCTTGGCATTTCGAAAGAAGCAAGTTGTCTTGTTGTCGGATTAGGGAATGCGGAAGTAACCCCTGATGCGCTCGGTCCGTTAGCTGTATCGAATTTAGTCGTGACGCGCCATTTATTTCAACTGCAACCAGAAAGCGTTCAAGACGGATTTCGGTCGGTCAGTGCGCTCGCTCCAGGGGTCATGGGGATGACAGGCATTGAAACGAGCGACGTCATTGCCGGTATTGTTGAAAAAATTCAACCGGATTTTATTATTGCCATTGATGCGTTAGCTGCGCGTTCGATTGAACGAGTAAATGCTACCATTCAAATTTCTGATACAGGCATTCACCCGGGATCAGGAGTGGGAAATAAACGAAAAGAACTTAGTAAACAAACGTTAGGTATTCCTGTCATTGCGATTGGTGTGCCGACGGTTGTTGATGCTGTGTCAATTGCAAGTGACACGATTGACTTATTGTTAAAACATCTCGGTCGCGAGATGAAAGAAGGCAATCAACCTGCCCGTGCTCTTGCCCCGGCGAGTCTCGTATTCGGAAAGAAAAAAAAGTTGACGGAAGAAGATTTACCGAGCGAATCGGATCGTTCTACTTTTTTAGGGATGGTCGGCATGCTTAATGAAGAAGAAAAACGGAAGTTAATTTACGAAGTGCTCGCCCCGATCGGCCATAATTTAATGGTTACGCCAAAAGAGGTTGATGTATTTATTGAGGAAATGGCAAACATATTAGCAGGCGGGTTGAATGCTGCCCTACATCATCGCATTGATCAAGAAAACGTTGGGGCATATACGCATTAGTTTTTCGTTCTACCTTTCAAAGCGTTGTCATATTGATAGAGTAGACAAGCTTTGAAAGGGTGAAGTGAAGAAAATGATGGTGACCGTTCACGGAACAAGTATAAAAAAGTGGATCATATTCATTTTGTTTACGTTTATTAGTACGATAACAGTTGTCGCGACAATGACAGCGACGTCAACATATCGCCTTTCCTCTTCTTCTGTTCATGAAATGACGAATCGTTTTTCGACGGAGTCGCTCGTATATGTACTTTCATTTGAAAATGTGTATTTTCGCGAAATGCTACCAAAAGAAAAACAGCAACTGCCGTATTCTACATATTTTTTTCAAATGACAACAAGCGTGAATTTTCAAGATCCGCGCAGTTTGTTAGGACGGGAGTTGCCCGGCTTTTCACTGTATGATAGCGAAATTATTTTAGCTGGTGAAGGAACGAACTTTACGAACATTCCGTACGAGTCGCCCCCTCCTTTAGAAGTGTTGCTTGCTGAGCGAGAAGCGGCACAAGAGCAGCTTCAAGAGGAAGAAACACCTCCTGCTCCCGCCCCTTCACAAACGACAGGAGGAAAGAAAGTTGTTTATATTTATCATACACATACGCAAGAATCGTATTTGCCTGCATTAAAAGGGGTGACGAACCCTAACTTCGCCCATCATCCGACTGTGAATGTAACGAAAGTCGGAAAAAAATTAGGCGAAGAACTAGAGAAGCGCGGCATCGGTGTTGTTGTTGATACGACCGATTTTATCGGGAAATTGTTAAAAAATAATATGGAATATTATCAAGCGTATGATATGTCGCGTAAAACGGTTGTTGAAGCGATGGCAAACAATCGTGACGTTCAATATTTAATTGACATTCATCGTGATTCTCGACGCCGCAATGATACGACGGTGACGATTAACGGCGTTGACTATGCGAGAGTGTCGTTTATTATCGGCGGCGAGAATGCAAAGTATGAAAAAAACTTGCAGCTTGTGACGAAATTGCACGAACTGCTTGAAAAAAAATATCCTGGGCTAAGCCGCGGAACATTCGAGAAAAAAGGGGTCGGAACAAACGGGAAATTTAATCAAGATTTATCGGAGAACGCGATTTTAATCGAGTTTGGCGGAGTCGATAATACGTTTCAAGAATTGTATCGAACGGCATCAGCTGTGGCAGATGTATTTAGCGAATATTATTGGCAAGCAGAAAAAGTAAATGCGACACAACCGGCAGAAAAAAAGTAGGTGGGTAAGATGGTGAAATTTACGATTCAAAGTTTACTCATCGCCGTCATTTTTTTAGTAGGTGTATTGCTCGGCATGCAGCAAGCGAACGAAGGAATGCGGAAAATGAAAGGGTATAACGATCCGTCGCTTGAGCGGGTCATACACGTATCAAAAGACGAAACGATCGTGCTCGGGCAATCGATTGAAGAAAAAAAAGAAAAATTACAACAAATTGAGGCATTTAACATGTTTTCAAAGGCAGGACAAAAACTTGCGACATTCGTTCATTCACTCGTTGAACATATGCTTTCGTTTATGCAAAAGGCAGGATAACGATCCGCCTTTTCTTCATTTTGCGTTGAATATTGCAAACGTTGTTGCTATAATCAAAGCTAGCGTATTTCGGAAATTATAGGAGTGGAACATAGATGAATCGTGAAGAAAGATTAAAAAGAAGGGATCGCATTCGCAACTTTTCGATTATTGCACATATCGACCATGGCAAATCTACGCTTGCCGACCGCATTCTTGAAAAGACGGGTGCGCTATCTGAACGCGAAATGAAAGAACAAGCGCTCGATTCGATGGAGTTAGAGCGCGAGCGCGGCATTACGATTAAATTAAATGCAGTTCAACTTCATTACAAAGCGAAAGATGGAGAAGATTACATTTTACATTTAATTGATACACCTGGTCACGTCGACTTTACGTACGAAGTGTCGCGTAGTTTAGCGGCGTGTGAAGGAGCGATTTTAGTCGTTGACGCGGCGCAAGGCATTGAAGCACAAACGCTTGCTAACGTATATTTAGCGATTGATAACAATTTAGAAATTTTGCCGGTCATTAATAAAATTGACTTACCGAGTGCGGACCCTGAGCGTGTTCGCCAAGAAATTGAAGATGTGATCGGTCTTGACGCATCAGAAGCTGTATTAGCATCAGCGAAGGTTGGCATTGGAATTGATGAAATTTTAGAGCAAATCGTTCAAAAAATTCCTGCCCCATCTGGAGATCCAGATGCCCCGCTTAAAGCGCTTATTTTCGACTCGCTTTATGACCCGTATCGCGGCGTTGTCGCATACATCCGCGTTGTCGAAGGAACGGTGAAAGCGGGCCAAAAAATTAAAATGATGGCGACAGGAAAAGAATTTGAAGTCGTTGAAGTTGGGGTATTTACACCGAAGGCGAAAATCGTTGATGAATTGACCGTTGGCGATGTGGGCTACTTAACGGCATCGATTAAAAACGTAAGTGATACGCGCGTCGGGGATACGATTACGCATGCGGACAATCCGGCAAGCGAACCGCTTCCAGGATATCGTCGTTTAAATCCGATGGTGTTTTGCGGCTTGTATCCAATCGATACAGCACGGTACAACGATTTGCGCGAGGCGTTAGAAAAGCTTCAGTTAAACGATGCGGCGTTGCAGTTTGAACCAGAGACGTCCCAAGCGCTCGGTTTCGGTTTCCGATGCGGCTTTTTAGGTCTTTTGCATATGGAAATTATTCAAGAGCGTTTAGAGCGCGAGTTTAACATTGATATTATTGCGACAGCGCCAAGCGTTATCTATAAAGTGTATTTAACGGACGGAACAGAGTTAGCGGTCGATAACCCGTCAAACATGCCAGATCCACAAAAAATTGACCGCGTCGAAGAGCCGTACGTGAGAGCAACGATTATGGTACCGAACGATTTCGTCGGTCCTGTCATGGAACTATGCCAAAAGAAACGCGGCATTTTTGGCGATATGCAATATTTAGACGAGCGGCGCGTGACGCTCACATATGAATTGCCGCTTGCTGAAATTGTATACGACTTCTTTGACATTTTAAAATCGAGCACGAAAGGATACGCATCGTTTGACTACGAGTTGATTGGCTATAAGCCGTCTAAACTTGTAAAAATGGACATTTTATTAAACGGTGAAAAAGTCGACGCTTTATCGTTTATCGTCCATCGCGACTCAGCATACGATCGCGGAAAAGTTATCGTTGAAAAGTTAAAAGATTTAATTCCGCGCCAACAGTTCGAAGTACCTGTGCAAGCTGCCATCGGCAATAAAATTATTGCGCGTTCAACAATTAAAGCGTTGCGCAAAAACGTATTAGCGAAATGTTACGGTGGAGACATTTCTCGTAAGCGAAAGTTGCTTGAGAAGCAAAAAGAAGGGAAAAAGCGCATGAAACAAGTCGGCTCCGTTGAAGTGCCGCAAGAAGCGTTTATGGCTGTGTTAAAGATGGACGATCAAAAATAAACCGCAGAATGTTTCTGCGGTTTTTTGCATAGAAAAGGGTGAAGCAAATGATTCAAGCAGCATATATTCATATTCCGTTTTGTACGCACATTTGTCATTATTGTGATTTCAATAAAGTATTTTTACATCAGCAACCGGTTGACGCTTATATCGATGCGTTAATTATCGAAATGGAACGGACGTTTGAACGTGTTCCGACATCGCAATTGCAAACGGTATTTATCGGAGGAGGAACACCGACGTCGGTGACCACCAAACAGCTCGATCGATTATTGCGTGCCATTCACCGCATCGTTTCGCTCGCTTCTGATGTCGAGTTCACCGTTGAAGCGAATCCGGATGAAGTGAGCGATGAACAGTTATACGTGCTTAAGCAGTGGGGAGTGAACCGCCTCAGTTTTGGCGTGCAAACGTTCGATCGTGAACTGCTCCAACGCATCGGACGTACCCATACGAAAGAAACAGCGATCGAGACGATTGAGCGCGCGCGCAAGCTCGGCTTTCATAATATAAATATCGATTTAATGTACGGATTGCCGACACAAACGATCGACCATCTAAAAGAAACGTTACGTGTGACGTTTTCGCTGCCGATTCAACATGTGTCTGCCTACTCGCTCATTATTGAGCCAAAAACAGTATTTTACAACTTAATGAAAAGACAGACGTTGCCGTTGCCAAGTCAAGAAGAAGAAGCATATATGTATGAAATGATTATGGAACAGATGGAGCAACATGGATATAAACAATATGAACTAAGTAATTATGCTCAAAAAGGGTTTGATAGCCGTCATAATATGACATATTGGAATAACGACGATTACTACGGATTTGGCGCAGGTGCTCATAGCTATATGAACGGCATAAGACATGTAAACGCTGGACCGATTAAAAAATATATACAGCTCATTGAGCACGGGCAGTTGCCACATGTGGACACGCATGTTGTGTCAAAAGAAGAGCAAATGGAAGAGCATATGTTTCTTGGTTTACGAAAAATCGAAGGGGTTAATAAAAATGAATTTTTCATGCGATATGGAAAAACGGTGCATGACGTGTTCGGTGAAGCCATTGCCTTGCAAAAACAAAACGGATTGCTTGAAGAGACAGAGGAAGCAATTTTCCTTACTCATCGCGGCAAATTGCTTGGAAATGAAGTATTTCAATCGTTTCTTGGCGTTTCATCTTGACACGACAAGTGCAATTTGATACCTTAATAGTAGATTTAGCACTCGCTTCATTAGAGTGCTAACAGAGGTGATGAGCGTTGCTAACAGATCGCCAATTGTTAATTTTAAAAATTATTGTCGATGATTTTATTCGTTCTGGGCAACCTGTTGGTTCACGAACGTTATCGAAAAAAGAGCAAATTACGTTTAGTTCAGCAACGATTCGTAACGAGATGGCGGACTTAGAGGAGCTAGGTTTTATTGAAAAGACGCATATTTCCTCTGGTCGCGTTCCTTCTCAAAAAGGATATCGTTATTACGTTGACCATTTATTGCGACCTGTCCAGTTAACACAAAAAGATGTACAAACGATCCAGTCCATTTTCCATGAACAAATATATGAATTAGAAAAGCTCATTGAAAAATCGGCGCAAATTTTATCGGACTTGACGAACTATACAACCGTTGTTCTCGGTCCTTCGGTGAAAGAACATAAATTAAAAACGATTCAAATCGTTCCGCTAAATGCAGAAACAGCCGTTGCCATTATTGTGACGGATACGGGGTATGTAGAAAAGCACGTCGTGACGCTCCCACCGTCTATTCCGCCATCAGACGTCGAAAAGATGGTTAACATTTTAAACGAGCGGTTGACAGGTGTACCTTTAGAAGATTTAACAGATAAAATTCAAACAGAAGTTGCGCACGTGCTTCGCGAACATATCCAAAGCTACGACCACATGTTGCGAATGATTTCGTCTTCTTTAGATTTAAACGCGCCTGCGCAAATGTTTTTAAGCGGAAAAATGAACATGCTTCGTCAACCGGAGTTTAGCGACATCGATAAGCTTCGCGCATTGCTGAATGTCATTGAACAAGAAAAAGAGTTTTATCGTTTGTTAAGAAAGCATAAGCAACAAGGCATTCAAGTGAAAATCGGCACAGAAAACGATGTAGAAGGAATGGAAAACTGCAGTTTAATTACAGCGACATATTCTGTCGATGGAGAAAAGCTTGGTACGATTGCTGTTCTTGGACCGACTCGTATGGAATATTCGCGCGTCATTTCACTATTAAACCTTGTTGCGACGGATTTGTCGAAGGTGTTATCGGTGTGGTATCAAAAAGATTAGCGATGTCAATATTATGGATGGGGAATTTCCCCATCCGCTTTTCAAGTGCTTGAGGGAGGTGAGAAGATGGAGAAAGAACAGCGTACATATGATGAAACGGTTGAACAATTGGAAGACGTACAAGACGAGCAAGCGCAAGAGGAGCAAGCGCAAAGTGAAGAAACACAACAAGAAGAGCAAGATGAGCTAGCGCTTGCATATGAAAAAATTGCTCAATTGGAAGCGAAGTTAGCAGAAACAGAAAATCGTTTACTTCGCCTGCATGCCGATTTTGACAACTATCGTCGCCGTGTGCGTTTAGATATGGAAGCTGCTGAAAAATACCGCGCGCAAAGTTTAGTTTCCGATTTGTTGCCGATTTTAGATAACTTTGAACGCGCGTTACAAGTGCAAGTAGAAGATGAAAAAGCAAAGTCGTTATTGCAAGGAATGGAAATGGTTTATCGCTCATTAGTTGAAGCGCTCAAAAAAGAAGGGGTCGAAGTCATTGAATCGGTTGGAAAACCGTTCGACCCGCATGTGCACCAAGCAGTGATGCAAGTGGATGATCAAAATTATGAGCCAAATACAGTTGTGGAAGAATTCCAAAAAGGCTACAAATTAAAAGATCGTGTCATTCGTCCAGCAATGGTCAAAGTAAATCAATGAGGAGGGATTACGTATGAGCAAAATTATCGGCATTGACTTAGGCACAACAAACTCTTGCGTCGCTGTGTTAGAAGGCGGCGAGCCAAAAGTTATTCCAAACCCAGAAGGAGGTCGCACGACACCATCTGTCGTTGCGTTTAAAAACGGTGAGCGTTTAGTCGGCGAAGTCGCAAAACGTCAAGCGATTACGAACCCAAACACAATCATTTCGATTAAACGCCATATGGGTACAGACTATAAAGTACAAGTAGAAGGAAAAGAATATACACCACAACAAATTTCTGCGATGATTTTGCAATACTTAAAATCATATGCGGAAGCGTACTTAGGTGAACCTGTCACACGTGCCGTGATTACTGTTCCAGCTTACTTTAACGATGCGCAACGTCAAGCGACAAAAGATGCTGGCCGCATCGCTGGTTTAGAAGTCGAGCGCATCATTAACGAGCCAACAGCGGCTGCGTTAGCATACGGATTAGATAAAATGGACGAAGATCAAACGATTCTCGTATACGACCTTGGTGGAGGTACGTTTGACGTATCGATTCTTGAGTTAGGTGATGGCGTATTCGAAGTCAAAGCGACGGCTGGTGACAACCACCTCGGTGGTGACGACTTTGACCAAGTCATTATTGATTATTTAGTTGAGGAGTTCAAAAAAGAACATGGCATCGATTTATCAAAAGATAAAATGGCGTTGCAACGTTTAAAAGACGCGGCAGAAAAAGCGAAAAAAGAGCTTTCTGGCGTGATGCAAACGCAAATTTCATTGCCGTTTATTAGCGCAAATGAAAACGGTCCACTTCACTTAGAAATGACGTTAACGCGCGCAAAATTTGAAGAATTATCGGCGCACTTAGTTGAGCGCACGATGGGACCTGTTCGTCAAGCGTTAAAAGACGCTGGATTGACGCCTGCAGATATCGACAAAGTCATTCTTGTTGGTGGTTCAACGCGCATCTCGGCTGTTCAAGAAGCGATTAAAAAAGAAATTGGCAAAGAGCCTCATAAAGGGGTAAACCCAGATGAAGTTGTTGCGATCGGTGCAGCGATTCAAGGTGGAGTAATCGCAGGGGACGTAAAAGACGTCGTATTATTAGACGTGACACCACTTTCGCTCGGTATTGAAACGATGGGTGGCGTCTTTACAAAATTAATTGAACGCAATACAACTATTCCGACAAGCAAGTCGCAAATTTTCACAACGGCAGCAGATAACCAAACGGCTGTAGACATTCACGTTTTACAAGGTGAACGTCCGATGGCTGCCGATAACAAAACGCTCGGTCGCTTCCAATTAACAGACATTCCGCCAGCTCCGCGCGGTGTACCGCAAATTGAAGTGACATTTGACATTGACGCAAACGGTATTGTGCATGTGCGCGCGAAAGACTTAGGTACAAATAAAGAGCAATCGATTACAATTAAATCTTCTTCTGGTTTGTCTGAAGAAGAAATTCAACGCATGATTAAAGAAGCAGAGGAAAATGCAGAAGCAGACCGGAAGCGAAAAGAAGAAGTGGAACTTCGCAACGAAGCAGACAATCTCATTTTCACAACAGAAAAAACGCTAAAAGAATTAGAAGGAAAAGTAGACGAAGCGGATGTGAAAAAAGCGCAAGAAGCAAAAGATGCATTAAAAGCAGCGCTTGAGGGCAAAGATATCGAAGACATTCGCGCGAAGAAAAACGCGTTGCAAGAAGTTGTGCAACAGCTTTCTGTTAAGCTATACGAGCAAGCGGCTAAACAAGCGCAAGCACAACAAAGCGAAGGCAAAAAAGACGACAACGTCGTCGATGCGGAATTTGAAGAAGTGAAAGAAGATAAGTAAACAAACAAAAAGTCAAAGTCAGGCCTGCCTTGGCTTTGACTTTTTTGCTATGGAAACATCAAATATATTGCGCAACAAGTTCAGACAATGATAAAATTACGTTCATGTGAACGAGTCGGGAGTGGGTGATCATGAGTAAACGAGACTACTATGAAGTGCTCGGCGTGAGTAAAAACGCAACAAAAGAAGAAATTAAAAAAGCATATCGAAAGTTATCAAAACAGTATCATCCAGATATTAACAAAGCGCCCGATGCAGCTGAAAAGTTTAAAGAAATTAAAGAAGCATACGAAGTGTTAAGCGATGACCAAAAGCGTGCCCACTATGATCAATTCGGCCATACGGATCCGAATCAACAGTTTGGTGGATTTGGCGGGGCTGATTTTGACTTCGGTGGGTTTGGCGGCTTTGAAGATATTTTTAGTAGCTTTTTTGGCGGTGGGCGTCGACGTGATCCGAACGCGCCGCGTGCAGGGGCAGATTTGCAATATACGATGAGACTTACATTTGAAGAAGCGGTTTTTGGAAAAGAAACGGACATTGAAATTCCACGTGAAGACACGTGCGATACGTGCCATGGTTCTGGAGCGAAGCCAGGAACGAAAAAAGAAACGTGCGCACATTGTCACGGTACAGGTCAATTAACGATTGAACAAGCGACGCCGTTTGGTCGCATCGTAAATCGTCGCCCGTGTCATCATTGCGGTGGCACAGGACACTTTATTAAAGAAAAATGTTCGACATGTCATGGAACAGGTCGTGTGAAAAAACGGAAAAAAATTCACGTCAAAATTCCTGCCGGTGTCGATGACGGTCAACAATTGCGCTTAGCAGGTCAAGGTGAACGAGGAATAAACGGTGGACCGCCTGGAGATTTGTACATCGTTTTCTATGTCGAACCGCATGAGTTTTTTGAACGTGATGGCGATGATATTTATTGTGAAATGCCAATTACGTTTACGCAAGCCGCGCTTGGTGCGGATATTGAAGTACCGACGTTGTATGGAAAAGTGAAATTGAAAATTCCAGCAGGTACGCAAACAGGTACGAAATTCCGTTTAAAAGGAAAAGGCGTACCGAATGTGCATGGATATGGAAAAGGAGACCAACATATTCGCGTTCGTGTTGTCACACCAACGAAGTTAACCGAACGTCAAAAACAATTGTTGCGTGAGTTTGAACAACTCAGTCAAGGGAATGGACAAGAAGATAGTTTTTTTGCGAAAGTGAAGCGAGCATTTAAAGGGGAGTAACGTGAAGGAGGAGTTGGTAGATCATGAAATGGTCTGAAATAAGCATTCATACAACACACGAAGCGGTCGAGGCGATTTCAAATATTTTACACGAAGCAGGTGCGGGTGGCGTCGTCATTGAAGATCCGTTTGAATTAACGAAAGAACGAGAAACGACTTACGGGGAAATCTACCAACTCAATCCTGACGATTACCCCGAAGAAGGAGTTATTATTAAAGCGTATTTGCCGGTAAATAGCTTTTTAGGTGAAACAGTCGAAGAAATTAAACAGGCGATTAACAATTTAATGTTATATAACATCGATATTGGACGAAACAAAATTACGATTAGCGAAGTGAACGAAGAGGAATGGGCGACAGCGTGGAAAAAGTATTACAATCCGGTCAAAATTTCTGAGCGATTTACGATCGTTCCGACATGGGAAACGTATGAACCCGTTTCAAGCGACGAATTAATTATTGAATTAGATCCAGGCATGGCGTTCGGCACAGGGACGCACCCGACGACAGTAATGTGTATTCAAGCGCTTGAAAAGACGGTCAAACAAGGTGATATGGTCGTCGATGTCGGTACGGGTTCAGGCATTTTAAGTATTGCTGCTGCGATGTTAGGAGCGAAACGCGTTCATGCGCTCGATTTAGATCCTGTCGCAGTAGAAAGTGCAAAATTGAACGTGAAGTTAAATAAAGTGCACGATGTCGTCGCCGTTTCGCAAAACAATTTACTTGATCGAGTCGATGAGCAAGCAGATGTCATCGTTGCGAACATTTTAGCTGAAATTATTCTTCGTTTTGTCGATGATGCGTATCGTTTGTTGCGTTCGGGAGGCGTATTTATTACATCGGGCATTATTCAAACGAAAAAACAAGAAGTGAAAGAAGGTCTTCTTCGCGCTGGTTTCACAATTGAAGAAACGTTAACGATGGAAGATTGGATCGCATTTATTGCGAAAAAACAATAAAAAGGGTGTTCGCGTTGCAACGATATTTCGTACGTAACGAGCAAATCGTTGGCGATCACATCATGATTTCTGGCGACGACGTCCATCATATTGGGCGGGTCATGCGCATGAATGAAGGTGATCGTCTTCTTTGTTGTAATGAGCGTAGTGAAACGATGCTTTGTGAGATCGAACAAATTTCCAATGATTTTGTCCGATGCCGTATTATACAATGGATAGAGGCAAATGTTGAACTGCCTGTGCACATTTATGTCGCAAGCGGACTGTTAAAAGGAGATAAATACGAACTCGTTTTACAAAAAGGAACAGAGCTTGGAGCGAGAGGCTTCCTTCCGCTCATCACATCCCGTTCGATTGTCAAATGGGACGAGAAAAAAGGCGATAAAAAAGTGGAACGTTGGCAAAAAATTGTGAAAGAAGCAGCTGAACAATCTCACCGGGCATATATGCCGTCTGTTTATGCTCCGATGACGATTCGTGAACTCATTGCGTGGGCGAACGACATGGATTATACATGTATCGCTTACGAAGAAGAAGCGAAAGAAGGAAGGCACAGTGTACTTGCCCACCTTCTTCAAACGATGAATGAAGGTGAGTCACTTCTTCTTGTTTTTGGACCAGAAGGCGGTTTATCCGAGCAAGAAGTGACGTTATTAAAACAACATAGTTTCATGACATGTAGTCTTGGACCGCGCATTTTACGAGCGGAAACGGCACCGTTATATGCGTTGTCAGCGGCGTCTTATGAATGGGAACTTAAGTGAGGTGATATATATGCCAACGGTTGCATTTCATACGTTAGGATGCAAAGTAAATCATTACGAAACAGAAGCGATTTGGCAATTGTTTAAACAAGCAGGATATGAGCGAAAAGATTTTGAAAGCCATGCCGATGTATATGTTATTAATACATGTACAGTCACGAATACAGGCGATAAAAAAAGCCGCCAAGTCATTCGGCGTGCAGTGCGTCGCAATCCAGATGCGGTCGTTTGTGTAACAGGTTGTTATGCGCAAACTTCTCCAGCGGAAGTGATGGCTATTCCAGGTGTCGATATCGTCATCGGCACACAAGATCGCGGAAAAATTTTAGAGTACATCGAGCAGTTTAAACAACAGCGTGAGCCGATTAACGGTGTGCGCAACATTATGAAAACGCGCGTATATGAAGAATTGGATGTGCCTGCATTTACAGATCGAACGCGCGCATCGCTTAAAATCCAAGAAGGATGCAATAACTTTTGTACATTTTGTATTATTCCATGGGCGCGTGGCTTAATGCGTTCACGCGATCCGAAAGAAGTCATTCGCCAAGCGCAACAACTCGTTGACGCAGGCTATAAAGAAATTGTCCTAACAGGCATTCATACAGGCGGATATGGTGAAGATATGAAAGACTATAATTTCGCCATGTTGTTGCGCGATATTGATGAGCAAGTGAAAGGATTAAAACGATTGCGTATTTCGTCGATTGAAGCGAGCCAAATTACCGATGAAGTGATCGAGGTATTGAAACAATCTGATAAAATTGTCCGCCATTTACACATTCCGTTGCAATCGGGTTCAAATACGGTATTGAAGCGGATGCGTCGCAAATATACAACGGAATTTTTTGCGGAACGGTTAGCGCGTTTGCGTGAAGTATTTCCAGATTTAGCTGTTACGTCCGACGTCATTGTCGGCTTCCCGAGTGAGACGGAAGAAGAATTTATGGAGACATATACGTTTATTCGTGAACAACGTTTTTCTGAATTGCATGTTTTCCCATATTCGAAGCGGACAGGCACGCCAGCAGCAAGAATGCCAGATCAAGTAGATGAGGAAGTGAAAAATGAGCGCGTTCATCGCTTAATTACACTTTCTGATCAGCTAGCGAAAGAGTATGCATCGAAGTTTGAAGGACAAGTGCTTGAAGTTATTCCAGAAGAGCTGTACAAAGAAGATCCAACAAGCGGCTTATATGTTGGCTATACGGACAACTACTTAAAAGTAAAATTCCCAGCAACAGAAGAGATGGTCGGTCAACTTGTTAAAGTGAAAATTACAAAAGCAGGTTATCCGTATAATGAAGGGGAATTTGTGCGCGTGATAAATGATCATCATGAGATCGTTCGGTTAAGCTCATAAAAAGAAGTTGACTTATGAACTTGGTTATATTATACTTTGAAAGTACATGTTCCACATGTACCAAGGATTAGCGGTTTTGTTCGGAGGGAGGGAAGTAGGATGTCGAAAACGATCGTTCGTAAAAACGAGTCGCTTGAAGATGCTCTTCGTCGCTTCAAACGTGCGGTTTCAAAAACAGGTACGTTGCAAGAAGCAAGAAAGCGCGAATTCTATGAAAAGCCAAGCGTAAGACGTAAGAAAAAGTCTGAAGCGGCTAGAAAGCGCAAATATTAAAAGAGGGTGTATTTATGAGTCTTCTCGAACGTTTGAACAATGATATGAAGCAAGCGATGAAAAACAAAGAGAAGGACAAATTGTCGGTCATTCGCATGGTGAAATCCGCTTTGCAAAACGAAGCGATTAAACTTGGCAAAACGTTGACCGAAGATGAAGAATTAACCGTACTTTCTCGCGAATTAAAACAGCGTAAAGACTCCCTCCAAGAATTTGAAAAAGCTGGTCGCACAGACCTTGTTGATAAAGTCAAGGAAGAGATTACGGTTCTTGAACTTTACATGCCGAAGCAGTTGAGCGAAGAAGAGCTAGTGCAAATCGTCAAAGAAACGATTGCCGAAGTCGGCGCTTCCTCAAAAGCGGATATGGGTAAAGTAATGGGAGCGATCATGCCGAAAGTGAAAGGAAAAGCGGACGGCTCGCTCGTCAACAAGCTTGTTCAACAACATTTAAGCTAAAAACACCTTACGATATCGTAAGGTGTTTTTTTGATTTTTGAAACTTTTTCTTCTTTCATACGTACATAATAAGTGTGAAGGGAGGAAAAAGCATGGCCGGTCCAATTGTTGTTTTCACCCATCCATTTCTCGCCGCGCTTTTGTTAATTGCCGGCAGCGTCACGTTCGTTTGGCAACTGTACGATGCGCGTTGGGGATGGAAAGGAACTGTAAGCATCATTTGTTTTTTACTTTTTTTCTCATCGCATTTAGTAGCTGGTTTAACAACCGTTGGGGCGATGATGTTGTTTGCGATTGGCCTTATTTTGTTAGTCATTGAGTTGTTTGTGCCGGGAGGAGTCATTGGCTTTTTCGGGCTTGGTACGCTCGTCTGGAGCTTATTTTTAGCCGCAAAACATTCCCCGTTCGTTACAGTGTCATTAGCCGTAGCTGTCGTGAGTGCGATTATGATGGGCATATGGCTCAGTCGAGTGAGCAAAAAAAAGATGGCGCTTTTTGAAAAAATCGTGCTTACTGATGAACAACGGAATGAAGAAGGGTATGTGTCTCATGAAGCGCGCGTTGATTTAATCGGAAAGTGCGGAGTGGCAATCACTGTATTGCGGCCAGCAGGAACGGCGCTCATTGATGACGAACGTGTAGATGTCGTCACAGAAGGGGAATATATTGAACGACATCGTCCGATTGAAGTTGTTGATGTAGATGGGTTAAAAGTTGTCGTTCGAGAATGTAAAAAAGAGGAGGAAATCGTATGACACCGGATCAACTTTTATTTATTATTGCGCTTGCGTTAGGGCTTGTGTTGCTAGCTGTATTTTTTTCGTTCGTTCCCGTTATGCTTTGGATTTCCGCACTTGCTTCGGGTGTGCCAATTAGCATTTTTACCCTCATTGGGATGCGGTTGCGTCGCGTCATTCCATCGCGTGTCATTAATCCGTTAATTAAGGCAAAAAAAGCAGGGCTTGATGTCACAACGAACCAATTAGAAAGCCATTATTTAGCGGGAGGAAATGTCGACCGTGTCGTTAATGCGTTAATTGCTGCGCAGCGAGCGAATATTAATTTAACGTTTGAACGTTGTGCGGCAATTGATTTAGCTGGTCGAAACGTATTAGAAGCGGTACAAATGAGCGTCAATCCAAAAGTCATTGAAACACCGTTTATTTCTGGTGTAGCGATGGACGGTATTGAAGTGAAAGCGAAAGCACGCATCACTGTACGTGCGAATATTGATCGATTAGTTGGTGGTGCGGGAGAAGAAACGATTATTGCACGTGTAGGGGAAGGGATTGTTTCTACGATCGGGTCCCAGGACGATCATAAAAAAGTACTTGAAAATCCAGATATGATTTCACAAACCGTATTAGCAAAAGGGCTAGACTCAGGAACGGCGTTTGAGATTTTATCCATCGACATTGCTGATATTGATATCGGGAAAAACATTGGTGCTGAATTGCAAACAGACCAAGCGGAAGCAGATAAAAAGATTGCCCAAGCGAAAGCGGAAGAACGTCGGGCGATGGCAGTTGCGCTTGAACAAGAAATGAAAGCGCGCGTGCAAGAAATGCAGGCGAAAGTTGTGGAAGCGGAAGCGCAAGTGCCGCTTGCGATGGCGGAAGCGCTCCGTTCCGGTAAACTTGGTGTGATGGATTACATGAACTTAAAAAACATTATGGCAGATACGAACATGCGTGATTCCATTGGGAAATTGACACAACATCCGGATGACGAGAAAAAGTGAGGAATACATGATGGCGCTAATTGAATGGCTCCTAAACAACATATTTGTCGTTTTCATTTTGGCAGCATTTGTCTCATGGGTTGGAAAACGAATGAAAGCGGGAGAAGAAACGATTGAACGAAAACAACAGCAAGAAAAACAACAAGAACAAGAACAGAAATTACCAGTTGTGATGGCCGAAGTGAAACCGCGAACGAGACGATCGATGAAAAAAGAACAAGAGCAAATGATCGCACCGCAACGAACGGAAGAGCAACGAGTGGAGAGGAGAAAATTACCTAAACACCCGCTCGTGCAAGGCGTGATTTTTTCAGAAGTGCTCGGTCCACCGCGAGCAAAGCGTCCGTTTGGTAGAAAATAAGTGCTACAACCCCCGTTTCACTCATACATATGAGATGAAAGGGGGTTTTGTTTATGATCGGAAAGTGGAAAAGCAAAATGCGACAATGGTTAACGAATCAAATGGAACTACCTGCGGATGTTGTCGCTGACCTCCCCCGTATTACGATGATTGGACATATTCATATCTACATAGAGAATCATCGTGGTTTGCTTTTGTTTACAGATCGCGAATTGCGCTTGTTGCTGAAAAACGGGCAGTTGCTTGTCAAAGGGGAATCGTTTACCATTAAAACTATTTTGCCAGAAGAAATTTTGCTCGAGGGGAAAATTAGTCAAGTTTTATATTTGGAAGAATAGGGGGGGCGGGTGTGAAAAACGAATGGGTACATCAACTGACTGGGAATTTGCGAGTACGTATTGTTGGAAAAGGATTAGAGCGGTTATTAAATGAATTTACACGCCGTGGGATATATGTATGGAACGTCAGGCGAGAGCGGGACGATTCGCTAACATGCCATATGCTCCTTCGCGATATTCATCATGTGCGAGGGGCGATGAGAAAAAGTGGTTGTAAATTATATGTTCTCGATCGACGAGGTGCGCCGTTTTGGTTAAAAGCATCGTGGAAAAATAGCGGTATCGTCATCGGAGTCGTTACGTTTATATGTATCGTGTTTATATTATCTAACATGATTTGGCGTATTGAAGTCACAGGGGCGAATCCAGAAGTCGAACATACTGTCAGGCAGCAGTTGAAAAAAATAGGGGTTGAGCGCGGTGCATTGCAATTTGTCATTCCGTCTCCTGAGACGATTCAGCGAACGCTAATGAACAATATAGACGCGATTACGTGGATTGGTGTGGAGTGGCGTGGAACGACGTTATATTGTCAAGTCGTTGAAAAAAAGCGGCCAACAGAAACGAAATCGAATACCCCCCAGCATCTTGTTGCGAAGAAAAAAGCAGTCATTACGTACATGTTTGTTGAACAAGGTCAGGCGGTTGTAGAAGTGAATGATCATGTCGTTCCGGGGCAATTGCTCGTTTCCGGTTTTATTGGAAAAGAAGGGCAAACAGAGATCGTGCCAGCGCGCGGTCAAATTTTAGGCGAGACATGGTACAAGTCTACTGTTGCTGTTCCGATGAAAACGACGTTTTATATGTTGACGGGAAAAAAGCGTGAAACACATTACGTTCGTTTTTGGTCGTGGAAAATCCCGATTTTTTGGGATCATGAAGAGCAGTTTTCACAATTTGAAAAACAAGTAGATGAAAAAACGTTTCGCTTTTTCACATGGACGTTACCGATTGTTTATGAAAAAGTCGTGTGGCGTGAAAAAGAAGTAGCTGTTCGTGAGTATTCGTACGAACAAGCAAAAGCGGTAGCGAAACAAATTGCGCGCGAGCAGTTACAGCGACAACTACCTGCGGATGCGAACATTCAAGGTGAAAAAGTTTTGCATGAGGCGAAGGAGAATGGTAAAGTAAAAGTAGAAATGCATTACCAAGTCATTGAAAACATTGCGATACCACAACCAATTATTCAAGGAGACTGAGGAATGTCGGAACAGTTTGTCACGATTCACCTTAACGTACAAAATGCAGATGAAGCGCTCGCTTTGTTCGGTACGCACGATGTTCATTTAAAACGCATTGAACAAGAACTTGGTGTTTCGATTGTGACGCGTGGCGAATCGGTAAGCGTGTCAGGAAACAAACAACATATTGAGCTTGTTGATGAGTTGTTGCGTCATTTGTTGCTTGTTATTCGCAAAGGCATTGTCATTAGCGAGCGTGATGTGCTTTATGCGCTACAAATGGCTAAAAATGGAACGATTTCTTACTTTATTGAACTGTACAATGAAGAAATCGGAAAAAATGCAAAAGGGAAAGCGATTCGTGTTAAAACGCTCGGTCAGCGTCAATACGTTTCCGCTATCCAGCGCCATGATTTAATTTTCGGCATTGGACCAGCAGGAACAGGAAAAACGTATTTAGCGGTTGTGATGGCTGTACAAGCGTTAAAAAACGGACAAGTCAAGCGAATTATTTTGACGCGTCCAGCTGTGGAAGCAGGGGAAAATTTAGGCTTTTTGCCGGGGGATTTAAAGGAAAAAGTCGATCCGTATTTACGCCCACTTTATGATGCGCTTCATGACGTGCTTGGTCATGAACATACCCAACGATTAATTGAGCGCGGTGCGATTGAAATTGCTCCGCTTGCATATATGCGCGGGCGAACGTTAGATGATGCGTTTGTCATTTTAGATGAGGCGCAAAATACGACGCCTTCGCAAATGAAAATGTTTTTAACACGTCTCGGTTTCGGCTCGAAAATGGTGATTACGGGAGATATTTCACAAGTCGATTTACCGAAAGGAGTTCGTTCTGGGCTTGCGATTGCAAAAGACATTTTGACGAATGTAAGCGGAATTTCATTCGTCTTTTTGGAGCAAGCTGATGTTGTACGCCATCCACTCGTCGGCAAAATTATCGCTGCATACGAAGATGCTGGAATGTAAATGTGACCCATGTTGATGTGGGTCCTTTTTGCACTTTAACAAAAGAAAGAGGGAGATTTTATGTTAGTGATTGATTTTATGGATGAAACAAATGAGATGACAGAAGAACAAGTAGAACTGATTGAAAAACTATTGCAACATGCGGCAAAGGAAGAACGTGTGCCAGATGGCGCAGAGGTGAGCGTTACGTTTGTTGACAATGAAAAAATTCGCGAAATAAATCGCGATTATCGTGGAAAAGATCAGCCGACAGATGTCATTTCGTTCGCCCTTGAAGAAATGGGCGAAGAAGAAATTGAAATTGTCGGTGTAGATGTTCCACCTGTGCTCGGGGATATTATTATTTCTGTGCCGAAAGCACGCGAGCAAGCGGAGCAATACGGTCATTCATTTATGCGTGAACTCGGTTTTTTAGCTGTACACGGTTTTTTACATTTGCTTGGCTATGATCATGAAACAGAAGAAGAAGAAAAAGAGATGTTTACGAAACAAGAACAACTATTACAACAATTTGGCTTAACGAGATGATTGATGATGCGTTGGAAGCGGTTTGTCGCTAGCGTATTATATGCTCTAAATGGCATTCGTCTTGCCGTTTGCCATGAACGAAATATGCGCATTCATCTCGTGGCAACGGTTGCTGTTATCGTTGCTGCAGCGATGTTTCGTATCTCGAAAATGGAATGGCTCGTGTTGCTTTTGACGATTGGAGCAGTCATGAGTTTAGAAATCGTCAATAGCGCAATAGAGCGGACGGTTGATTTAGTAACAGATGAGTATCGGCCGTTAGCAAAAGAAGCGAAAGATTTAGCCGCTGGCGCTGTACTCGTGTTTGCTTTTATATCCGTGATCATCGGGATTTCCATTTTCCTTCCTTATCTGTATGTATTTTTTAAAAATTCTTTACATTTTCATAAATAGTAGTGAAATTGCGCTCATATTTTGGTAAAATAAAAAGCAAGCATATTTTATGCGATGGAGGTTTTTATGATTCGAGAAGGATATAAATCAGGATTCGTAGCAATTATCGGAAGACCGAATGTAGGAAAATCTACATTTTTAAATCGCGTCATCGGTCAAAAAATTGCAATTATGAGCGATAAGCCGCAAACGACGCGCAATAAAATTCAAGGTGTGTACACAACAGATGACGCGCAAATCGTTTTTATTGATACGCCGGGCATTCATAAACCGAAACATAAGCTTGGCGATTTTATGGTAAAAGTAGCGCAAAGCGCGTTGCAAGAAGTTGATTTAATTTTATTTATGGTGAATGCTGTCGAGGGGCTCGGTCGCGGTGATGAGTTTATTATTGAACGTTTAAAACAAGTGCAAACACCGGTGTTTTTAGTCATTAATAAAATTGACGAAGTGCACCCAGACGATTTATTGCCGCTCATTGAGCAATATCGCTCGCTCCATTCATTTGCCGAAGTCATCCCTATTTCAGCGTTGCAAGGCAACAATGTAGAAACGTTGTTGCAACAAATTAAACATTACTTGCCTGAAGGACCGCAATATTATCCAGCACATCAAATAACCGATCATCCTGAACGATTTATTATTGCTGAGTTTATTCGTGAAAAAGCGCTCCATTTGACGCGAGAAGAAGTGCCACATTCGATTGCGGTTGTAATTGATTCGATTGAACGGCGCGAAAATGGCGATACGGTATATGTTGCAGCGACCATTATCGTTGAGCGTGATTCGCAAAAGGGAATTATTATCGGCAAGCGCGGTCAAATGTTGAAGGAAATTGGTCAACGTGCGCGCGCTGATATTGAGGCGCTACTCGGTTCAAAAGTGTTTTTAGAATTATGGGTAAAAGTACAAAAAGATTGGCGCAATAAAATGGCACAGTTGCGAGACCTTGGCTATCGTGAAGATGAGTATTAATGCTGTAAAATTTTAAAAGACATTGCGACAGCGCAAAAAGGGCAAACTACAAGTGAGCTGCTCAATCACCGTCAACTAATGAGAGAAAGGTGTGGTTCGATGCTCGATTTTACCTGGAAACTGTTCAGCCAAACAGGGAATATTGACACGTATCTTTTGTTTAAGGAGCTAGAACGCGAAACGCAAGAGCAAGCCAACGATTCCACGTATCATATAACTGAAAGAGATTATCACGTCCTTTAACTTTGGAAGGTTATGTTATATGTTTGAAAAATGTGAAGGCATTGTTATTCGAACGATTGACTATGGAGAGACGAATAAAATTGTGACGATATTTACACGCGAATGGGGAAAGGTTGCTGCGATGGCACGAGGAGCGAAAAAGCCAAGCAGCCGCCTTTCTTCTGTTACGCAAATATTTACATACGGCGTATATCTCGTTCAAAAAAGTCGCGGTGTCGGAAGCTTACATCAAGGGGAATTGCTTTCAACGATGCGCCATATACGCGAAGACATTTTTTTAACAGCATACGCCTCATACGTTGTTGAATTGACAGATAAAGCAACGGAAGAAAGACGACCAAATCCGTATTTGTTTGAACTTCTTTTACAAACATTGACGTATATGAATGAAGGGCTCGATGCCGAAGTATTAACGTACATATATGAAATGAAATTGCTTCCGGCATTCGGACTGTATCCGAAGTTAGATGGCTGTGCTATTTGTGGGGAAAAAGAAGGAACGTTTGCCTTTTCGATTGCACACGGAGGATTTCTCTGTCACCGTTGTTTTGAGCACGATCCACACCGCATCCCGATGACGCCATCGGTTTTAAAATTACTTCGCCTGTTTTACTACGTCGATTTGTCTCGCATTGGCCAAATTGCTGTCAAACAAGAAACGAAACAACAACTACAAACGATCATTTCAGCTTATTACGATGAATATTCAGGTCTTTCGCTGAAAACAAAACGGTTTTTACAGCAGCTCCATATGTTAAAAGGTGAAAGCGGACAAATATAACGTTGTCCGCTTCCCACTTTTGTTTGCAAAATATAATGATGAATTATAATATGATCTTATAGTGTAGCCTATTGTAAGGTGGTGAGCGACAATCGAACTCAATAAACGTCAAGAACAAATTTTACAAATCGTCAAAGACCACGGGCCGATTACAGGTGAGCATATTGCTGAAAAGCTCAATTTAACACGGGCGACGTTACGGCCTGATTTAGCTATCTTAACGATGGCTGGATACTTAGAGGCAAGACCTCGTGTTGGTTATTTTTATACAGGAAAAACGGGGACACAGTTGCTTGCTGATAAAATTAAAAAAATGAAAGTGAGCGATTATCAGTCCATTCCTGTTGTCATTAACGAAAACGTAAGCGTCTATGATGCGATTGTCACGATGTTTTTAGAAGATGTTGGCACGTTGTTTGTTGTAGATGATGAATCGTTGCTTGTTGGGGCATTGTCACGCAAAGATTTGTTGCGCGCGAGCATCGGAAAACAAGAGTTGACATCTATTCCTGTCAATATTATTATGACACGCATGCCGAATATTACATTTTGCGAAAAAGATGATTTACTTATTGATGTCGCCCAAAAATTAATTGAAAAACAAATTGATGCGATGCCCGTCGTTAAAAAGGTGGACAAAGGGTACGAAGTCGTCGGGCGCATCACGAAAACGAATATGACGAAGGTGCTTGTCGCGTTAGCGAATGAAGACGTGCTTTAAAGGGGGAAAATCATGAGTCAAATCGTATACGTCGTATCCGACTCAGCAGGGGAGACGGCCGAACTCGTTGTAAAAGCAGCAGCGAGCCAGTTTCAAGGGGCGCTCGTTCAATTTCGACGTGTTCCTTATGTCGAAGATGTGGAGACGTTATCGGAAGTCGTCGCTTTAGCAAAAATGAATCGCGGCATCATTGTATTTACGTTAGTTGTACCAGAAATGCGTCAATTTTTATTAGCTGAAGCGGCACGTGAAGGAGTGCCTGTATACGACATTATCGGACCGCTTATTGAGCAAATGGGAAAGTTATTACAAATGGAGCCACGTTGCGAACCTGGACCTATTCGCGTATTAGATGAAGACTATTTCCGAAAAATCGAAGCGATCGAGTTTGCGGTCAAGTACGATGACGGGCGAGATCCACGCGGTATTTTAAGAGCGGATATCGTTTTAGTTGGTGTATCGCGCACGTCAAAAACACCGTTATCACAATATTTAGCCCATAAACGATTTAAAGTGGCGAACGTACCGATCGTTCCAGAAGTAGATCCACCTGAAGAATTGTTTCAAGTACCGCCTGAAAAATGTTTTGGCTTAAAAATTAGTCCAGAGAAGCTAAATGAAATTCGTCGTGAGCGGTTAAAATCGCTCGGATTAGATGACCGTGCCATTTATGCAAACATTGATCGCATTAAAGAAGAGCTGCAATATTTTGAGGGGATCGTAAAAAAAATGGGCTGCGAAGTCATTGATGTGACAAATAAAGCAGTCGAAGAAACAGCGAACGTCATTATGAATATTATGCGTAAAAGGGAAAAATAAGCAGTCAAAGCACAGTCACAACGTGTGATATGTGCTTTTCCTTTTTCATAAAAAACTTTGTAGCCAATTGATGTTTTTTATATTATAATAAAAAATTGTGATAAAACAGGTTTAGACTGAACATAGGACGAATAAACTATTTATAGCTAATTGTCAAGTGACAATGCATCGGGATTTTCGACAATATTTTTTTCTTAAAAAGAAGGATTGTTTCGCGCGATGGAGAATAAAAACATACAAAACATTTCTATTTCAGAAACAAGTTTTGTCGAAATATGTTTGGAGCTGTTGAAATATGGGACAACGCATTCCTGAGGAAACGGTTGAGCACATTCGTCGCTCAGTCGATATTGTAGACATCATCCAACAGTATGTCTCACTAAAAAAGCAAGGACGCAACTACTTTGGGTTATGTCCTTTCCACGGGGAGAAAACACCTTCTTTTTCTGTTTCACCAGAAAAGCAAATTTATCATTGTTTTGGCTGTGGAGCAGGCGGAAATGTGTTTTCGTTTTTGATGGACATCGAAGGGATTACATTCATAGAGGCAGTGAAGCGATTAGCACCGCGAGCGAATGTCGATTTATCGCACGTCGTTGATGAGCATCCGACAGCGGAACGGAAAGAAACAGCGACGATGATTGCTGCGCATGAGTTATTAAAAAAGTTTTATCATCATTTGCTTATGCATACAAATGAAGGAGAAGAAGCATTAAATTATTTGCTTCAACGAGGCTTTACGCGCGAGCTCATTGAGCAGTTTGAAATTGGCTATGCTTTGCCGTCTTGGAATGCAGCTGTCACATTTTTAGCAAACAAAGGCTTCTCACTTCCGCTTATGGAACAGGCCGGACTCATTGTGAAAAAATCGGGAGAGGACTCATATTTTGATCGTTTCCGTCATCGCATTATGTTTCCCATCCATAACCATCAAGGAGAAACAGTTGCTTTTTCGGGGAGAGCGCTCGGAAACGAAGAGCCGAAGTATATGAATAGCCCCGAGACGCCAATTTTTAATAAACGCCATATTTTATATCACTTTCATGAAGCGCGTTTGCCGATGCGCCAAAAACAGCAAGTGATACTGTTTGAAGGATTTGCAGATGTGATTGCTGCTGTGCAAGCTGGCATTTCCCATGCTGTAGCAACGATGGGAACAGCTTTATCGGAAGAACAGGCGCGCATGCTTCGTCGCAATGCTTCATCGGTCATTGTTTGTTATGATGGCGATCGAGCGGGAATAGACGCTGCTTTGAGAGCATCGGAAACGCTCGTTGAAGCTGGCTGTTATGTAAAAGTCGCGATGATTCCAGATGGGCTCGACCCTGACGAGTATGTACGCCGATATGGCGCGGATCGTTTTCGCCATCATGTGCTTGATGCCAGTTTGTCGCTGACAGCGTTTAAGCTTGAATATTTAAAGCGCGGCCGCCATTTACAAAACGAAAGTGAGCGTCTTCGTTACATTGAAGAAGCAGTGAAAGAAATTAGCCGGTTATCTAATGCAATTGAAGCGGATTATTATTTACGACAACTAGCTAATGAGTTTTCCATTTCTATGGATGCGCTACGCGAACAAATGATGATTTATGGAAAAAAGCAAGTAGAACAAAAGCAAGAACGTCGTGAAACGGTTGTTGTGCCTGTGAAGGCGAAACTGTTACCGGCTTTTCAAAAAGCAGAGCGGATGTTAATTGCTCATATGTTGCGCGATAAAGCAATCGCATTCGCTGTTCAAGAAGCGATTGAAGGTGCATTTAACGTCGAAGAACATCGCGCTATTGCCGCCTATTTATATGCGTTTTACGAAGAAGGACACGAACCCGATGTAAGCTCGTTACTTGAACGCATTCATGATCCGCAATTAAAGCGCATCGTTACAGAACTGTCTATGATACCGATCAACGAAGACATCTCGTCAGCCGAGTTACGAGATTACATTCAATGCGTGCTCAATTACCCAAAAGAGCAGTTGCTCAAGCAAAAAGAAGCGCAGTTGCGCGATGCCGAACGGCAAAAAGATTATGAGCGCGCGAAACGCATTGCAAGCGAAATGATTGCGTTGCGAAAGTCTTTGCATTTTGGAAGGAGGGGAATAAATGGCTGAAAAGTCAACACATTCCGATTTAACGTTAGAACAAGCAAAAGAACAATTAGTCGAGCTAGGTAAAAAACGCGGCGTTCTTACCTATGAAGAAATCGCTGAGCGATTATCTGCATTTGATCTTGATTCCGATCAAATGGATGAATATTATGAGTATTTAAATGAACAAGGGATCGAAGTCGTCGCCGAGTCTGATTTAGATGAGGCAGATTTAGACGACCCAGACTTCGATGATTTAAAAGACGAAGAGTTCGATTTAAATGATTTAAGCGTCCCTCCAGGGGTAAAGATTAACGACCCTGTTCGCATGTATTTAAAAGAAATTGGTCGCGTACCGCTATTATCAGCAGAAGAAGAAATTGAGCTAGCGAAACGCATTGAACAAGGAGACGAAGAAGCGAAACGTCGTCTAGCTGAGGCAAACCTTCGCCTCGTCGTTAGCATTGCGAAACGTTACGTTGGTCGCGGCATGCTTTTCCTTGACTTAATTCAAGAAGGAAATATGGGTTTAATTAAAGCGGTCGAAAAATTCGATTACCGCAAAGGATATAAATTTAGCACATATGCAACATGGTGGATTCGCCAAGCGATTACTCGTGCCATTGCTGACCAAGCGCGTACGATCCGTATTCCTGTTCATATGGTTGAAACGATTAACAAGCTTATTCGCGTTCAACGTCAACTTTTACAAGACCTCGGCCGCGAGCCATCTCCTGAAGAAATTGCGGAAGAGATGGACTTAACACCGGAAAAAGTACGCGAAATTTTAAAAATTGCCCAAGAGCCTGTATCGCTTGAAACGCCAATTGGCGAAGAAGACGACTCTCATTTAGGCGACTTTATTGAAGACCAAGATGCGACATCTCCAGCTGAACACGCAGCGTATGAGCTGTTAAAAGAACAACTCGAAGATGTGTTAGATACGTTAACAGACCGAGAAGAAAATGTGCTTCGTCTTCGTTTTGGTCTTGATGATGGACGTACGCGAACGCTTGAAGAAGTGGGCAAAGTGTTTGGTGTTACGCGCGAACGCATTCGCCAAATTGAAGCAAAAGCGTTGCGAAAACTACGCCACCCAAGCCGTAGCAAACGTTTAAAAGACTTTTTAGAATAACCGTTTACAAGAAATAGTTTACTTCTTACAATGGAAGTAAGCTATTTCTTTATTTAGGAAGGAATGCGTATTCAATGGAACAAAAACGAAAAGAAATCATTATTAATGAAATTAAATATTGGAAACAAACGCGATTGCTGCCGGAACAATATTGCGATTTTTTGCTTGCGTTGTACACGGAAGGAAATCGCGACGATGTTGAGACACAAACGAAGCAAGTTCCAGCGTGGGCGATTCGTGCAACCGCAGTGATGATCGGTATATGTTTACTTTTCGCCCTTCTTGTCATTTATTTTACTGAATTGTCGTTCGTTTTGCAAACGCTCATTTTGTCACTTTTTGTCATAATTTGTTTTGTTTCTGTTCGTTTTTTTGCAAAACATAAAATCGTTGTTCATATGGCTCTTATCGGTGGCGCTTTATCACTTCTTCTGCTTTCTATTCGCGCGTGCGATGTTTATTTTTCTGGAAGTATGGGGGCATTAGCGATTGCTGTGATGGGCAACTGTTTCGTCTGGTTGTTCATCGGTTGGCGTTTTTCACTTATGTATTTTGTCATTTCGGGCGTGGTCGGCATCGTTCTTCTTTTTTCTTCATTTTTCATTTAAAAAAATTTACATACAGGGCTTTTCCTTTATGGGAATTTAAAGTACAATAAAATTGTTTGTAACGTTTTCATTTTGAAAAACATGCTTTATTACATAAGGGAGGGTAAAGTATGAATCGCAATCCGTTAATCCCATTTGCACTCATTATGGTAATGGGAATTGGTCTCATTTTCTTTCTGTCTGTGAAAGGCCTTGGGGATATGAAAGAAGTTGCGAAAGAGAAAGAAGGCGGCGCGAAGACAGAAGAAACAGCAGCTGCAGGTCCAGAAGACATTTACAAAAAAAGCTGTGTTGCATGTCACGGTGCGAACTATGAAGGTGGCGTTGGTCCGGCATTAAAAGGTATCGGTGATCGTCTATCTGTTGACCAAATTAAAGACGTGCTAGTAAACGGTCGCGGAAGCATGCCGGGTGGCTTGGTGCCTGCAGATCAAGCAGAAGAAATGGCAAAATGGCTTGCTGAATTAAAATAAGCGGAGAAGAAAGATCCCTTTACTTCGGTGAAGGGATTTTTCGTTTCTTATAAAACATGATAAACTGAAGAAAAAAGTGTGGTGATTGATCGTGAACGAATTACAGTTATCTAAGCGATTGCAAACAGTTGTTTCATTTATTCCAAAAGGAAGCGTACTAGCGGACATCGGTTCAGATCATGCGTATTTGCCGTGTTATGCGTATTTGCACGGATACATAACAAAAGCAGTTGCAGGAGAAGTGGCGGACGGACCGTTTCGTTCTGCCAAACAACAAGTCGAAAAGTGTGGGCTTTCTCACGTCATTTCCGTTCGAAAAGGGGATGGGCTACAAGTTGTGGCGCCGAATGAAGTCGATTGTGTAACGATCGCAGGGATGGGAGGAACGCTCATCTCAAACATTTTAGAAGCAGGAAAGGAAAAATTGACATCCGTTCAACGTTTAATTTTACAGCCAAATGTCGGTGCACATATTGTGCGAAAATGGTTGCTAGAAAATGAGTGGGAATTAATTGATGAACGCATTTTAGAGGAAGATGGGCAAATGTATGAAGTGCTCGTTGCAGAGCGTGGCGACCCTTATCGTCCGTACACGCAGCTTCATGTTGAACTGTTGCTCGGTCCGTTTTTACTAAAAGAACGAAACGAAGTATTTGAAAAAAAATGGGCGATGGAAATGAAGCATTGGCAAAACGTTATCGAGCAATTGAAATATGCGAAAACGGAAGATGCAGTCAAAAAGAGACAACAATTTGTTGACACATTACAAATGGTAGAGGAGGTTTTGAAGCGATGAAGACACCAAACGGATATGAAGTCATTCAACTATTTGAACAGTTTGCCCCAAAACATTTGGCGATGGAAGACGATAAAATCGGGTTACAAATCGGCACGCTAAATAAACCGATTCGCCGTATCATGATTACGTTAGATGTATTAGAACATGTTGTCGATGAAGCGATCGAACAAAACATTGATTTAATCATTGCGCACCATCCGCCCATTTTTCGTCCACTTAAACATATTGTTACCGATCAGCCGTACGGTCGTATGATTGAAAAATGTATAAAACATAATATTGCGATTTATGCGGCGCATACAAATTTAGATATTGCAAAAGGAGGGGTAAATGATTGGCTCGCTGAAGCGCTTCAGTTGCAAAACGTTGACGTCCTTGTTCCGACGTATGAAGAACCGCTGAAAAAGCTTGTTGTATATGTGCCGCGTACACATGCGGATGCAGTAAGAAAAGCGATTGGTAATGCGGGGGCTGGACATATCGGAAATTATAGCCATTGTACATTTAATAGCGAAGGAATCGGAACGTTTCGACCAGAAGAAGGAGCTAATCCGTTTATCGGTCAACAAGGAACGTTAGAAACAGTGGAAGAAGTGCGCATAGAAACGGTTGTTCCTGCGCGTCTGCAAAGAAAAGTTGTTCAAGCGATGTTACAAGCACATCCGTACGAAGAAGTGGCATATGATATATATCCGCTTGAAAATAAAGGAACGACATATGGGCTTGGACGAATTGGGACGTTAAGCGAAGAAATGACATTGCAACAATTTGCTGAACATGTCAAACTTGCATTGCGTGTACCGGCTGTTCGTGTCGTTGGCGAATTGACGAGTCGTGTACGAAAAGTTGCAGTTATCGGTGGAGATGGAAATAAATATATTCATCAAGCAAAAATGAGCGGTGCGGATGTGTACGTCACTGGCGACTTATATTATCATGTCGCCCATGATGCGTTAATGTTAGGTTTGAATGTCGTTGATCCGGGACATCATGTCGAAAAAGTGATGAAAGAAGGGGTGGCGAACGTATTAAAAACGATGTTTACGCAACAAAAATTTGATGTCGATATATACGTATCACAAGCTCATACGGAACCGTTTACGTTTATATAGAAAAGAGGCTTATTCGCCTCTTTTTTTTACTTTTGGTAAAATTTTTGTAAGCGGAACTTTTCGTTCTCTTTTCCATGTTTCAGGATTGTTCGGGTCAAACTGTTCCAAAAAGTCAATGACTTCTTTTGTAATCGGTGTCGGTGTAGATGCGCCGGCAGTAACTGCTACTTTTTTGGCGTCTTTAATCCATTCGATGTCGATTTCAGTCACATCCGCTACACGATATGCCTTCGTTCCAGCAATTTCTTCAGATACTTGAGCAAGTCGGTTTGAATTATTGCTTCTCGGATCACCGACAACGATCGTGACATCTGCTTCTTTTGCTTGTTCAGCGACTGCTTCTTGCCGCACTTGTGTCGCTAAACAAATCTCACGATGCATTTCAACATGTGGATATTTTTCTTTTACTTTTTCCATAATATGTGCAACGTCCCATTGGCTCATTGTCGTTTGGTTCGTCACAATAATATGTTTTGCTTGAATATTTAGTTGTTCTACATCTTCAGGTTTTTCAATTAAATGAACGGCGTGTGGCGCAACGCCGACAGCCCCTTCTGGTTCAGGGTGCCCTTTTTTTCCGATGTAAATGACTTCGTATCCGTTCGCTACTTTTTCGCGAATAAGCTCGTGTGTTTTTGTCACATCTGGGCATGTAGCGTCAATAGTGACAAGCCCTTTTTCTCTTGCTCGCTGTTTTACTTCAGGTGAAACGCCGTGAGCAGTAAAAATGACTGTGCCGCGATCGATGTTTTCTAAAATTTCAAGTCGATTCGGACCGTCAAGTGTAATAATTCCTTCTTCTGCAAACGCATCTGTCACATGTTTATTATGAACGATCATGCCTAAAATGTAGATCGGTCTTGGCAGCGTCGGATCGAGAGCGGCGTTGCGGGCGATGACCATCGCATCAACGACTCCGTAACAATATCCGCGTGGCGTAATTTTAATGACTTCCATATGGATCGCTCCTTCTTGGCGTGTTTGTCGTATTCATTATATAAAAGAAGGAGCGAACATACAAAAGTTAAATATATAGTTTTGGCACAGATTTCCCTTTTTCATTCGTTTTTTCTTGTTTTCGTTCGCGTTTTTGTTTTTTTAGGGGTTGTTGCTCTGTCGTTGCCGCGCTCGTTGCGCGTGCTGTTTCGTTTGTTTCGCTTGCTGTTTTAGTTGTTTCGTTTGTTGTGTCTGATTGTTTAAATTCGCGAAAAAGGCGCATCATCGACGGAACGCTTTTAATGAGTGGACCGTATTGTTGCACCATTGGTGTAATCGTTTGGACCATGTTTAACATTTTTTGTACATTCGTTAACATTGAATCGATACTTGGCAATGCACCGCCAGCACCAAACGTTTGAGCAGGAAATTGGCTGCCAAACAATCGGGAAAACATGCCCCCTTGTGCTTGGCGCATCATCGGTTGCTGCCACATAGGCGGCATAGGCGAACGGGAAGGTGGAAACATAAATGGATGTCGCAATGAAGTTCCTCCTTTCTGTATAAAGTGAAGGTTTGCGCTTTTCTTATCTATACTACGATATGCAGAAAAGCTCATATAGTTGAATGAACCGTTTATGTTCGTATATAATATGTAACTGGTCTATTTTTTTACTGAAGAAGAAAGGGGATGAGAAACTATGTTTGAACGTTTTTCGTTTCATCCGTTTATTATAGAGGCGCTTCATCATTTAAAGTTTCATAAACCAACACCGATTCAAGAGCGTGTCATTCCCGCTGTCTTGCGTGGAGAGAGCGTGATCGGACAATCACAAACGGGAACAGGAAAGACGCATGCATATTTATTGCCAATCATCGAGCGCATTGATCCACACGTTGAGGAAGTACAGGCGGTTATTACAGCGCCGACGCGTGAGTTAGCTACACAAATTTATCATGAAGTGTTAAAAATAACGAAATTTTGTCCAAATGATCATCGCATTACAGCGCGTTGTTTTGTCGGTGGAACGGATAAATTACGATCGATTGAAAAGTTGAAAACACAACCTCATATCGTCATTGGCACGCCGGGGCGCGTGTATGATCTCGTTCGCGAACAAGCGCTATTTGTTCATACGGCTCGGATGCTTGTTATTGATGAGGCAGATGTCATGCTTGATATGGGATTTATTACAGATGTCGACCAAGTGGCGGGACGAATGCCAGAAGATTTACAAATGCTCGTCTTTTCAGCGACGATTCCAGAAAAGTTAAAGCCGTTTTTGAAAAAATATATGGAGCACCCAACACATATTCATATTGCTCCGAAACAAGTGGCGGCACCAGCCATTGAACATATTTTAATCCCGCTTCGCCATCGTGATCGTTTGCAGCTTTTACACGATATATTAGTTAGTTACAACCCATATTTAGCGATTGTTTTTGTAAACACGCGTAAAACGGCCGATGAAGTAGCGAACGGTTTAATTGAAAAAGGATTAAAAGTAGGCGTGTTACATGGAGATTTAACTCCACGCGAGCGGAAAAAGATGATGAAAGCGATTCGTGATTTACAATTTCAATACATTGTCGCAACAGATTTGGCGGCGCGTGGAATTGATATTGAAGGCGTCAGCCACGTCATCAACTATGAACTGCCAACGGATTTAGATTTTTACGTACATCGTACGGGCCGAACGGGCCGTGCAGGTTATGCTGGTACGGCAACAACGATTTACGAACCATCTGATCAACATGCGCTAGTGAAGTTAGAGAAAAAGGGAATTCATTTCCTTCATCGCGATTTCCGTCATGGCGAATGGATTGAGCTCGATGCATGGAACGGGCGGAAAAAAGAGAAAAAAGATGAAGTTGAGCAACTTGTTGAAAAAATAGCGAAAAAACAAAAGAAAGTCAAACCGGGATATAAGAAAAAATTGCGAGAACAGTTGAAAAAACAAAGAGCGAAAAAGAAATAAGGGAGAGAAAGACGTGTTAAAAATCGGTTCACACGTATCGATGAGCGGAAAAGAAATGTTGTTAGCCGCAAGTAAAGAAGCAGTATCATATGGAGCAAATACGTTTATGATTTATACCGGTGCGCCACAAAATACGAGACGTAAACCAATCGAAGAACTAAACATTGATCAAGGGCTTGCCCATATGAAACAACATGGGATTGAAGAAATTGTTGTGCACGCCCCTTACATTATTAATATCGGCAATACAATCAATGCAGACACGTTTTCGCTTGGCGTTTCTTTTTTACGTTCGGAAATCGAACGAACAGAAGCGATTGGTGCGAAGCAGCTCGTCCTCCATCCTGGTGCGCACGTCGGTGCAGGCGCGGAAGCAGGCATTGCAAAAATTATTGAAGGGTTAAACGAAGTCATTACCAATGACCAACAAGTGCAAATTGCTTTAGAAACGATGGCAGGAAAAGGGTCTGAATGTGGCAGCCGCTTTGAAGAGTTAGCAAAAATCATCGACGGTGTCACGCATAACGATAAGCTTTCTGTTTGTTTTGATACATGTCATACACACGATGCGGGATACGATATTGTGAACGATTTTGATGGCGTATTAGAACAATTTGATCGCATTATCGGGCTTGATCGTCTAAAAGTATTGCATATTAATGATAGTAAAAATCCGTGTGGAAGTCGGAAAGACCGTCATGAAAATATCGGTTTTGGTTATATCGGTTTTGATGCGCTAAATTATATTGTTCATCATCCACAGCTTATGCACGTGCCAAAAATTTTAGAAACGCCATATGTTGGGGAGAAAAAAGATGCGAAACCGCCATATCAATTTGAAATCGCGATGTTGCGTGCGCAACAGTTTGACCGAAACGTTCGAGAAAAAATTATCGAGTAGAAGGCTGTCTGTAGGCAGCCTTCTTACTGTATAAATTGTCGAATGAAGTCATTAGCTTGTTTAGCAAGTTGCGGTGATGTGCGCTGGGCGAGTTCGCGAATCCAATTTTTCCTCGCTTGTTCATTAAACATATCGATCGTTTTTTCGCGCATCATTTGAATGATCGTTTCTGCGTCTTTTTGGGAAAGCGAAACGTTATATTCCTTGGCATACATCATTAATTCATTTGCGGTGATGGATTTCATTTTATGCTGGACGATTTTATGATACACATTCACGTAACATCCCTCCTTATTTACCATATGAGAGGAAAGAAGGAAGGGTGCAATGGTATAATGAAATAGATGAAGGGGGAGATTTGTTTGAAAAGACAACATAAAAAAGAGACAATTGGCCATTTAATGTATCGTGTTGTAATGATGACGATCGGTGCGACGCTTGCTGCGTTATCGATCGAATTGTTTTTAGTGCCTAATGAAATTATTGATGGTGGGGTCATCGGTATATCGCTTATTCTTGATCGCATTCTTCCAAACTACGCATGGTTGAACTTTGCCACGCTTGTCATTTTACTCAATGCGCCGTTTATGTATTTCGGTTATAAACAAATCGGAAAAACGTTTATGCTCTCTTCCCTCTATTCAATCGTTGTGTTAGCTGTGATGGAGCGGTTGTTTCATCATGTATCCCCTTTTACAACAGATTCCATTTTAGCAACGGTGTTTGGCGGAGCCATTCTTGGCGCAGGTGTAGGGCTCGTTATTCGCCACGGTGGTTCATTAGATGGCACAGAAATTTTAGGTATTTTAATGACGAAAAAGTTGCCGTTTTCTGTTGGAGAATTTGTCATGTTTACAAACGTTTTTATTTTTACTTGGGCTGCGTTTGTATTCGGACCGAAGCAAGCGATGTACTCCGTTTTAACTTATTATATCGCTTTTAAAACGATTGATACGGTCATTCAAGGATTAGATGAAACAAAAGCGGTGTTCATCGTATCAGATCGTTATGAAGAAGTGTCAGATGCTATTTTAAATCGACTTGGCCGTGGAACGACGAAGTTGATGGGAAAAGGCGGATATACGGACGAACAAAAAGAAGTGATTTATGCTGTTGTTACTCGTCTGGAAGTGACGAAGCTGAAATCAATTGTATATGAAATTGACCCAAATGCCTTTATTACGATTATGAATACACAAGAAGTGCGTGGAGCGAAATTTAAGTCTGCTATTCATTAATGAAAACAAATGCGTTATACTATGAATCGGAATCATTTTGAATTAAGGTGGTCAAACGATGGACGATATTTTACGGATAGAAGACGTATCGTTTCGATATGATGATGAAGATGTACTGCAACATATTCATTTTCGCGTTCCGAAAGGCGCTTTCGTTGGTTTAGTTGGTCCGAACGGGTCAGGGAAATCAACGTTGTTAAAATGCATTTTGCGGTTGTTAAAACCGCAAACAGGGCGCATTTTTTTATTCGGCACGCCGATTGAGCAGTTTAAAGATTGGCATAAAATTGGCTTTGTCTCCCAAAAGGCAAACAGTTTTAATACCGGGTTTCCTGCGACAGTATATGAAGTCGTAGCGAGCGGTTTAGCTGGAAAGCTCGGTTTATTTCGCCGATTAAAGAAAAGCGACGAAAAAGCAGTATATGAAGCGATTGATGCGGTCGGCATGAGCCCTTTTATTCATCGAAACATTGGCGAACTTTCAGGAGGTCAACAACAACGCGTATTTATTGCACGTGCGATCGTGTCGCAACCTGAATTTTTAATTTTAGATGAGCCAACTGTCGGGGTCGATGTGCATCATGTACAAAGCTTTTACGACATGCTTGAACGATTGAATAAACAACATCATATGACGTTGCTTCTTGTGACGCACGATATCGGAACAATTACGGAAAAAGTCACGCATGTCGCTTGTTTAAACAAACATTTGCATTTTCATGGAAGCGTGCAACAGTTTGCGCAGCTGAAAACAGAAGATTTAGCATCATTTTACGGGCATCATCTTCACCTACTTGCCCATGACCATGCATAGAAAGGGGGGAGATTATGCTAGAGGCGTTATTTCAATATGAATTTTTACAAAATGCGTTTATTGTTGGCATATTCATTGGGCTCATCGCTCCTCTTTTAGGTGTGTTTATTGTCGTACGGAGATTATCGCTTATTGCGGATGCGTTGAGTCATGTCACGCTTGCAGGAATTGCGGCCAGTTTACTTGTACAAAAAACGTTTGTCATGGGAGCGACATTCAACCCGATTTATTTGGGCATGGCGTTTTCGGTTGCTGGTTCGTTATTTATTGAAAAGTTGCGTACCGTATATAAGCATTATCAAGAATTAGCTATTCCGATCATTTTATCAGGAGGCATCGGCTTAAGCGTCATTTTTATTTCACTTGCGGATGGCTTCAATACCGATTTGTTTTCATATTTGTTCGGAAGCGTTAGCGCGGTAAGCCGAACAGATGTATGGACAATTAGCATCATTTTTTTCATCGTGTTTGCTGTTATTTTTCTGCTCTATAAAGAGTGGTTTATTTTATCATTTGACGAAGAATATGCACAAGCATCGGGAGTAAAGGTAAGGGTGCTTCATTTTGTTTTCATCGTGCTCGTTGCTCTCGTCATTGCCGCATCGATGCGAATTGTCGGCATTTTGCTCGTCTCATCACTCATGACGCTTCCTGTTGCCGCGAGCATTCGAATCGCAAAAGGATTTAAACAAGCGTTATGGTTGTCCGTTCTATTTGGTGAGCTTGCTGTCATTGTTGGCTTATTTCTTTCTTATTATTTAAATTTAGCTCCCGGCGGGACGATTGTGTTGTTAGCTGTCTGTATATTAATTGGTGCGATCGTGTGGAGAAAATGGAAGAGAGGATGACGAAGCGTGAACGTTTCTGAAGCGCTACGGTTAATGAAAGAAAAGGGGTTTAAGTATACAGGAAAGCGCGAAGAAATGCTTGAGCTGTTTGCAAAAACAGATAAATATTTAACGGCAAAAGATGTGCTTGATGTCATGAAAGATCGGTATCCGGGACTTAGTTTCGATACAGTTTATCGCAACTTAGCGTTATTTGTTGAGCTCGGCATTTTAGAAATGACTGAGCTGTCTGGAGAGAAGCGCTTTCGGTTTACATGTAATGTGCATCATCACCATCACCATTTTATTTGCATGTCGTGCGGAAAAACGAAAGAACTTGTAACGTGTCCGATGAATGAATTAGTGGAAGATTTGCACGGATATACGATTTCAGGGCATAAGTTTGAAGTGTACGGAACATGCCCGATGTGCCAACAACAAGCTGACGTGTAATGTCAGCTTGTTGTTGTGAGTAATTGTTCTACTTGTTTTTTCGCTTCATACCAATTGTACACGCGAATAACGCCTTTTGGGAGCGGACCGCGATTGTAAGGAGTATCAAATAAAATGACAGGAATAAGGCATTGTTCAGCAATATCGCAAGCATTATCGTATTTATCTTCGAAAAACATGTCGATTTTATATTTCTTTACTGCTTCAATTTTATCGTGTGAACCGATCAGTTCGATATGATGGTAATGAACACCTTGTTGTTGAAACCATTTTTCTGTTATTTCATATAAGTGACGGCCTCGAGCGCTAATATAATATAGCTCATATTCATCTTTCCAACTATTAATGACCTCTAATGCTCCGTTCGCAAGCGGTGCTTCGCTGTAAATGATCGGTTCGTATTGTTCCATCCATTCATTTAATTTTTCTTCCGTTGTATCCAAAAAAGGAACTAAATCGTAATCGGTAATATCATCAAGCGTTAAGTTTTTTTGAAACGACTTGTTTAAATATGGAATAAACGTACTTGGACATGTTACTGTTCCATCAATATCGATACCAAATCGCCGTTTGATCATGTTTGTTCATCCTTCCTATGATGTGCTTTTCTTGCCCATTATATCATTGACATAAAGTAACATCTATAATGACGTATCGCTTATTGCATAATAATAGTGCTCCTCATTTTACGAAAGCGAGGGAATGGTCATGGACAATGAACATCAGCGTCGATCATATGACAACGAACGAATAGATACTGTTGTGAATCGAGTGGATACTGTTCCAAATGTTGAACGAGATTTTATGGAAGAAACAGCAGGTGAAATTGCTGAGCCGATTCGATTTTCTGAAAAAGAAGTCGATCGTGAACAAAACGGTCGTGGCATTGGCTGGCTTGCACTTGCGTTATCGGTTGTTTCTCTTTTCTTAATGCCAGTCATTATGGGGGCAGCCGGTATTATTTTCGGATTCATTGCCCGACGTCGAGGAGCAGAAACGTTAGGGGCTTGGGCGATTGGAATTGGGGCTGTTTCCATTATTTTAAGCTTTTTCGTCCGATTTTGGTAAATAAGAGGGGAATATTCCCCTCTTATTTTTGCTTTCCTTTCAATGCATATTCTTCCGCTAATTTGTCAATTTCTTTTTTCAATTCTTCAACCATTGTTTCTTCAGGCACTTTCCGGACAATCTTTCCGTGGCGGAACAATAATCCTTCGCCGCGTGCCCCTGCAATGCCGATGTCAGCTTCGCGCGCCTCTCCTGGCCCGTTGACCGCACAACCGAGGACCGCTACTTTAATTGGCGCTTTAATTTGGGCGATATATTCTTCAATTTCATTTGCAATACGAATTAAGTCAATTTCAATTCTTCCGCATGTCGGACAAGAAATTAATGTCGCAGCGTTTGCCGCAAGACCGAATGTTTTCAACAATTCACGCGCTACTTTTACTTCTTCGACAGGGTCAGCGCTAAGGGATACACGTACCGTATTGCCAATTCCTTTACTTAAAATGGCACCAAGCCCCGCAGCACTTTTTACTGTTCCGGCAAATAGCGTACCCGATTCCGTAATGCCAAGATGGAGCGGATAGTCGAATGTGCGCGCAGCTTTTTCATATGCTTCAATCGCTAAACGAACATCGGAAGCTTTCAGCGAAACGATAATGTCATAAAAATCAAGGTCTTCTAAAATGCGAATATGATGTAATGCGCTTTCGACCATACCATCCGCAGTTGGATAGCCGTATTTTTCTAAAATGCGTTTTTCAAGTGAACCAGCGTTTACCCCGATGCGAATCGGAACTCCACGTTCTTTTGCTGCTTTCACAACCGCTTCTACTTTTTCTCGCTTTCCGATGTTTCCGGGGTTAATCCGAATTTTATCTGCTCCGTTTTCAATCGCTTTTAAAGCAAGGCGGTAGTCGAAATGAATATCGACAACGAGCGGAATATTGATGCGTTTTTTTATTTCAGCAATCGCATCAGCTGCTCTTTCGTCTGGGCAAGCGACGCGAACGATTTGGCATCCAGCTTCTTCGAGTCGATGTATTTGAGCAACGGTTTCTTCTACATCATGCGTTTTTGTCGTCGTCATACTTTGAATGACGACTTCGTTATTCCCCCCAATTGTAATGTTCCCAACGCGAACGGGGCGGGTTTTTGAACGATGAATGATTTCGCTCACGAGTCAATCGCTCCTTTAACGTATTAATCGAATCATTTTTTATTGTAGCAATGTTTCTTGTTTGTTGACAACGTTTTTGCTATTTCTGCTTATAGTACGGAATGCGGTACGTTTTTCCGATTTGAAGCGAATGGGCGTTAACATGTGGATTCAACGTTTGAAAATCAGCAATGAGCTGATCGATGGATACGGGTAATTTCCCATTCATCTCACGCTCGACGATCGAAAGGAGCGTATCGCCTCGTTGGATCATGACTTCACGATATGGAAGCTCCTTTGTTGGTTTGAATGTTTTTTCTGCACGAATTGTATGAATTGTCCCTTCTGTTATATCATGATAAGCAATCGCACATATCGCAATGCATACAAGAAAGATGAAAACTTTTTTCATGGCATTCCCCCGCTTCATTCTTCTGTTTTATCCATATGGCTTGTCCAAACGATATATGCGTAAAAATTACATTCTCTTTACATTGCTTTACATGTTCTTCACATCACGTTGACATGTTTTTGGTATTCTTTGTCTGTATTTGTCGAAGGGGGGATATATGTTGAGACAGCGATTAAAACATATAAAAAAGCTTGTCCGAGTGCCTGTATTTCAACCATCACCGAAAATAAAGCAATGGTTATTAAAAATTAGTTTACAAAACCGTTTATTTATTTTATTTTTGGGTGTGTTAATTATTTCGTTAAGTGCCGTTGGGATGATTGCTTATCATCAAGCGAAACAAACGACGGTAAAAGCGATCGAAAATCGCCTTGAGCGAGAGGCGACGATGATGTTTGAAGTGTCACGTAATCTTATGTACATTCATGCTGGAAATGAGCAACTGCTTGAAAAAAGTTTACGGTCTGCAGTAAAGCAACAAAAGGCGGAACTGATGCAAGATGGATTAAGCGTAGACATTTTTTTAATTGGAGATAGACAAGTAAAAACGTTTGAGCGAAATGAACAGCTCAATGTACCAACATCCGTCCAACAAACAATTACGAAACAAAAAAATGGTGTGTCGCATTTGGAATGGAACGGGCGTACATATACATTTGCCTATAAAACTATTCAAGAATTGAAAGGAACATATGTCGTTGCTGTGCCGGATGAACAGTTTATGAAGCCGATCCAACAGCTTGCATATTTAACCGTCGTAGCGATTATGATAAGCGTCATTATTTCAACGATCATGATTAAATGGTTAGTAAGTGGATTAACGAAGCCGATTGCCCAACTTCGTCATGCGATGAGCCGATTGTCACGTGGAGATTTAACGGTTGACGAACATATTTATTCGACAACGCCAGAAATTGATTCGCTTGCGCGTAGCTTCCAACGGATGTTGACGAGCATGAAAAATGTCATTCGTGAAATGGACGAAACAACAAAGCAGCTAGCTATCACAGGAGGCGACTTAGAGCATGTGTCTGAACATGCCATTGAATCAAACGATCAGCTCTTGGCAGCGATTTCTACTGTGAAACAAGGGGCAGAAGAAACGGCCAATGCTTCAGACGAAAGCATTCATCGCGTCGATGAGATGAAAAAACGGATGCAACACGTATTAGTAAGTGTGAAAAACATTTCAGCCAGTGCGACTGATATGAACGAATCTTCAAAGGGTGGGGAAAAGCGGCTGACGCATTTAATTGCTGATATTCATTCATTTGCTGAGCAATTTAAAAAAGTAAACGATACGATTCAAAGTGTAAAACATCATTCGACGTCGATTACAAAAGTTGTGGATGTCATTCGACAAATTGCCGAGCAAACGAAGTTATTGGCGCTCAACGCAACAATTGAAGCGGCGCGCGCTGGAGAAGCTGGAAAAGGATTTGCGGTCGTCGCCACAGAAGTGAGAAAGCTGGCGGAACATGCTTCAAAGGCAACGGAAGAAATTACATCGTCCATTTTTGCGATGGAAGAAGTATCAATTCATGCGACAAACCAGTTTGAAGGGATGGTCACACATTTACAACATCAACTCACGTCCGCAAATGAGGCAAAGCGTTCGTTTGACCATTTGTTAAAAGAAATTCAGCGCGTCAATCGCAACGTGGCGCAAATGGAAGGTGAATTGGAGCAGTTTCAGCAATTATTGCCGATGATTGAGACGGTGACGGTGGCATTTGCTTCTGTTGCTCAACAAACGCTAGCAAGCGCAGAAGAAATGATGTCTGTTTCGTACGATCAAACGAAGCAGATGAATGATATGCATCGTGTTGGTGAACGATTAAATGAATTATCGCAATCATTATCCGCACTGACTGCAGCATTTAAACTATAAGAAGCAGGCTAATGGCCTGCTTCTTTCATAGAAGGAAGTTCTTTGATGGAAGCGAACAAAATCGTGACAGAAACGAACCAATCTAAAGCGACAGCATAAGGCACGACAATTTGTAGAGTTTCCATTATTGTAAAAAAGATGGTTGATAATGTAATTGAATAAGCAGAGATACTCCACATATGGCGGTACGTTCCACGCTTATTTAACGTGCCGCGAAAAATAAGCCCGATGAATGCAAGAACGGTAACATAAAGAAATTTGCTTGTGCATGTGAAAAAGTATAACACGAGAAACGATAATGAAATCACAATAGGAAGCAACGATTGAAGCGTGCGGGCAAATTCATATACATCTTCGTTTGTGAAACGTTCCGCTTGCATGAAAGCATACGGATATGACTGAACGTGCCCATTAGCAACAAGTGCAAACTCTTCCTTTAAAAATGCCACCGCGTTTGTGTAACGTTCTGCATCATCTGTTGTGAGTGTACCTGTGCTATCAAATAAAATGGTCACGTTTGGATGCGTAAGTTCAATCGGTTCTTGTATGTTTGATGTCAATACTCCATCGACGACTTCAAATGGAGGAAGCTCTTCTTTTAATAGTTGATGCGTTGAGCCGATCATTTTGTTTATGCTCATTGTAAAGTAAATGGCAATCGGTAACGTTGCAATAAGCGACAAAAAAAACACGTAGCTAATCGCCTTTCCGATTGGATGAAAACGAAAGCGTGCAATATGTACAGGAGAATAAAGACTTTGTAACAACCGTTTCCACATAATCATTCACATCCTTTATGCGTCATCATTTCTCATTCTACTTCTTTTTCTATTTAGTACACAACCTTTTTGTTTCGTGTGTTGCACGTATTGACGCTTTCCGCCTTTTTTGCTAAAATTACCATCGGATATGGCGGACCCTTAGCTCAGCTGGTTAGAGCGGACGGCTCATAACCGTCTGGTCGCAGGTTCGAGTCCTGCAGGGTCCATTTACCTCGCTAAGTAAATTAGCGAGGTTTTTTTGCAAATAATTTGAAACATTCGATGTATTTTGGTACTCTTAAGGTAGGTTCACTTATGAAACTTTTCTGTTTCTTAATCCAGTTAATCGGTTTCATTTGTGAACAATTACATAATGAATGAGGAGGAATGAAACATGGCATTTGAATTACCACAATTGCCTTATGCTTACGACGCGTTAGAACCACATATTGACAAAGAAACGATGAACATTCATCACACAAAACATCATAACGCGTATGTGACAAATTTAAACGCAGCGCTCGAAGGTCATCCAGAATTGCAAAACAAAACAATTGAAGAGTTAATGGCCAATTTAGATGCGGTACCTGAAAATATTCGTACAGCTGTTCGTAACAACGGAGGTGGACATGCGAACCACTCGCTCTTTTGGACTATTCTTTCGCCAAATGGTGGCGGTGAACCAACAGGTGAACTAGCTGAAGCAATCAATCGTACGTTTGGAAGCTTCGAAAAATTTAAAGAAGAATTTTCGAAAGCGGCAGCAACACGTTTCGGTTCTGGTTGGGCTTGGCTTGTCGTCCATAATGGTCAACTTGAAGTGACAAGCACACCAAACCAAGATACACCGTTGATGGAAGGAAAAACACCAATTTTAGGATTAGACGTATGGGAGCATGCGTATTACTTAAAATATCAAAACCGTCGTCCAGATTATATTTCAGCATTTTGGAATGTTGTTAACTGGGACGAAGTGGCCAAGCGTTACGCAGCAGCGAAATAATGAAGAAGGGCTCGACAATTTGTCGAGCTCTTTTTGTATATCGTTGTAAAAGAGTAGGCAAACTACTTGTCAAGAAAGGAAGTTTGCCTATGAATAAATGGAAACGAATGGTGGCGCACGTTCGCACACATCGACAATTGTTTCTTTTGTTAGCAATTGGCGGATTATATTCCCTTAGTATCGCCTTGTCGAATACGTTTGTAAACGTATACGTTTGGAAAAAAGTGAACAGTTTTCAAGCTCTAGGTGTGTATAATTTAGCCATTGTCACATGGCAGCCGCTTGCATTTATCGTAGCCGGTCAAATCGCAAAAAAGATCGATCGTGTCATTGTGTTACGAATGGGTGTGACGTTTTTAGCATTCTTTTTTTTAGTCGTATTATTTAGCGGTGATCGAGCGATGAACCATTTATTTTTACTCGGCGGTTTGCTTGGTATTGGTTACGGCTTTTATTGGCTCGCATTTAACGTATTAACGTTTGAAATCACTGAACCAAATACGCGTGATTTATTTAATGGATTGCTTGGTGCGATGACATCTGTCGCAGGAATGATCGGTCCACCGCTTTCAGGGTGGGTTATTGCTTCAAGCGAGAAGTTCACCGGGTATATGGTCATTTTTTTAGCTTCTTTATGCTTATTTATTGCGGCTGTCATTTGTAGCTTTTTTTTACAGCGACGGCGTTCAGCAGGACAATTTGCACTTCGTTCTGTATATGACGAGCGAAAGAAAAATAAAAATTGGCGAATGATTACAAACGCTCATTTTTTTCAAGGATTTCGTGAAGGAACGTTTGTGTTTATTGTTTCCATTTTTTTATTTATGGCGACAGGAACTGAAAAATCTCTCGGTGTATTTGGATTCGTCAATGCAGTTGTTTCGTTTATGACGTATTCTTTTGCGTCGAAGTGGATGAAGCGACAATGGCGGTTGCGTGCCATTTTATTCGGTGGTGTACTGTTGTATGCTTCCGTCTTTTTAATTATTTTTGATTTATCATATGTAAAGTTAATCATCTATGGCGCATTAATCGCCATCGGATATCCTATTTTACTCGTTCCATATTTGTCGCTTACATTTGACGTTATTGGTCAAAGCAATCATGCGAAAGAATGGCGAATTGAATATATTGTTATGCGTGAACTATTTTTAAACGGGGGACGTGCGACGTCTGTTTTATTGTTTTTATTAGCCATTACGTTGTTTGATGCAAAGGAGGCCATTCCAGCATTAATGTTAATTGTTGGAGCTGGTCATTTCATTATTTATTTTTTTGTGCGACGTATTCGACTTTCGATGTAGAAATTTGCGAGCGTTTCTTTTACAATGAGGAAGGAGCAAGTAAAGGAGGTGCTCGCGCGTTTTGAAACAAATACAACATGCTCACAAAGCGAAGAAAAAGAAAAAACGAATGCAGTTGCCATTTCGGTTAAACGTGCTATTTTTTGTTGTGTTTTTACTTTTTTCTGCGCTTATTTTACGGTTAGGTGTCATTCAAATTGTTTATGGTGAACAATATCGAAAAGAAGTCGAGCGCACAGAAAATGTCACAGTTCATACACCAGCACCGCGCGGAAAAATTTATGACCGTAACTATCAAGTCGTCGTCGATAACGAGCCGCTTCATGCGATTACGTATACACGCACACAAACAACGAAGCCATCGGAAATGATTGAAGTAGCTAAAAAGTTAGCCACATATATTGAAAAGTCGACCGAACGCGTCACAGAGCGAGATATAAAAGATTATTGGATTTTGACAAACGAAGAGAAAGCAAAAGAAAAAATTACTGAAAAAGAATGGAAGTTGTTTCGAGAAAAAAAATTAAAAGATAAAGACATTTATCAATTGCAACTCGAGCGCATTACAGAAGAAGATGTAAAAACGATTAAAGAACGTGAGCTTGAGGTTGTTGCTATTTTTCGGGAAATGAATAGAGGATACGCTTTAACCCCGCAAATGATTAAAAATGAAGGAGTAACGGACGAAGAATATGCTGTTGTTAGTGAGCATTTAGAGGAGCTACCAGGTGTAGATGTGACGACAGATTGGAACCGTCAATATGCACATGGTGATACGTTTCGTACAGTGCTTGGAAATATAACATCGTCAGAAGAAGGGTTGCCGCGCGAAAAGCTTGACTATTACTTAGCGCGCGATTATAACCGAAATGACCGAGTAGGAAAAAGTTATATTGAAGCACAATATGAAGATGTATTGCGTGGGCAAAAGGCGAAAATAAAAAATGTGACTGATAAAGCAGGAAACATTATTGAAACGATTGAAATATCGCAAGGACAACGTGGAAAAGATATCGTTTTAACGATTGATATGGAATTACAAAAACGCGTCGAGCAAATTATTGAGGAAGAATTAATGACAATGAAGCGACGCAGTGGAACAGAATTGCTTGATCGTGCTTTCGTCGTCATGATGGATCCAAATACAGGAGAAATTTTATCGTTAGCTGGGAAACGATATACACGCGATGAAAACGGAAAAGTTGTATTAAAAGATTATGCCCTTGGGACGATTACATCTGCTTATGCGATGGGTTCGGCGGTAAAGGGTGCGACCGTATTGACAGGGTTTCAAACCGGTGTCATTCAACCTGGCACGGTGCTGATTGACGAACCGTTATATATTAAAGGGACGCCGACGAAAAAATCGCATAGCGGTATTCGTCCAGGACCGATGAACGATTTAAAAGCGCTTGAAATGTCGTCAAACGTTTATATGTTTAAAACAGCGATTGCTATTGCCGGTTCTACGTATCGCCCACATCAAGCGCTACCGATAAAAAAAGAAGCGTTTTCCATTATGCGACGCTACTTTAATCAGTTCGGTTTAGGGGTGAAAACAGGCATCGATTTGCCTGGGGAAATTATCGGATGGCCGGGACAAAGTACGCTTCCAGGACACTTGCTCGATTTAGCCATTGGACAGTTTGACGTATATACACCGATTCAAATGGCGCAATACGTCTCAACGATTGCGAATGGTGGATATCGCATTCAACCGCATGTTGTCAAAGAAATTCGTGAACCAATTAGCGAAAAAGATCAAATAGGTAACATCATCTACTCGTTCGAGCCGAAAGTGTTAAACCGAATTGATATGAAAACAGAATATATTGAGCGTGTGCGTGAAGGCTTTTATCGCGTCATGCACGGTTCAAACGGAACGGCTCGTGCCTTTTTCGCAAATGCTCCGTATGATCCAGCAGGAAAAACAGGAACGGCACAGGCGTTTTATGATGGACCGATTAAATCAAGACGAATGACGCCAACATACAATTTAACGTTAGTTGGCTTTGCACCTTACAATAATCCAGAAGTGGCGTTTGCTGTCGTTGTGCCATGGGTATATCAAAATGCGAGAAACCATTATCCGATTAATAACTATATCGGAAGAAAAATTTTAGATGCGTATTTTGAGTTGAAAAAGCAACGTCAATCTGGTCAACCATCTCCTACTGAACCGTTGAATAATGAGGAACAAACAATGGAAAGATAAAAGAAAGCGAATTTACAAAAGCTTAACATTCGTTTAAAACGAATTTAATACCTTTCCATTATTCTATAACTCGTGGCACAAAACAAAAAACAAATTGAAAAAGTAGGGGGAAATCAAAAGATGAAGAAAAACAAATGGTTTGCACTCGCAGGTGTAACAAGCGCTGTACTAGCATTCACAACAGCATGTGGTGGTGGCGCTGAGCAAGGCGGCGAAAATGCGGAAGGTAACGCAGAAAAATTGAGCGGAAACGTAGTTGTTGATGGCTCATCAACAGTGTACCCAATCGTTGAAGCAGCCGCTGAAGCGTATGCGGGTGAACAACCAGATGTGAAAGTATCTGTTGGTTTATCTGGAACAGGTGGCGGATTTGAAAAGTTTACAAAAGGCGAAACGGATTTTTCAAACGCTTCTCGTCCGATTAAAGATGAAGAAAAACAAGCTGCTGAGCAAAACGGTATTGAATTTGAAGAGCTTCAAATTGCGTTCGATGGTCTTTCCGTTTTAGTGAATAAAGATAACGACTGGGTTGATTATTTAACAGTCGATGAGTTAAAGAAAATCTTCACATCAGGTGCAGTAAACGGCGATGACAAAGTGAAATGGTCAGACATTCGTCCAGAATGGCCAAACGAAGAAATTAAATTGTTCTCACCAGGACATGACTCTGGTACGTTTGACTACTTTGATGAAGTTATTTTAGATGGACAACCGTTAAACAAAACAGCTCAATTATCTGAGGATGACAACGTGCTTGTTCAAGGTATTGCAGGGGATAAAAATGCTCTCGGTTACTTTGGATTCGCATACTACGTTGAAAATAAAGATAAATTACGTGCTGTGCCAATTGATAACGGAAACGGTCCTGTTGAACCAACACACGAAACAATTCAAAGCGGTGAATATGCACCACTTTCTCGTCCGTTATTTACGTATGTGAACACAAAGGCGTTAAAAGAAAAAGCGCAAGTGTATGATTTCGCGAAATTCTTGTTAGAAAATGGTGCAGAGTTTGCTGAAGAAGTAGGTTATGTCGCACTTCCACAAGAAAAATATGAGGAGCAATTGAAAAAGATTGAAGGATTAAAATAACGACACGTAAAGATGAGAAGCGACTCCACGATCGCTTCTCATCTTGCCATGAATTTGGAAAGGGGTTTTCATATTATGGCGATGACAGATGGGAATCGTTCATATTCCGTCCGTGATATGATTAAAGAAAATAAGAAAAAACAAAACGGACAACAATTTGTTGAATGGTTGATGCCAAAGTTTCTATTATTGACAGCGATCATTTCCATTTTGACGACAATCGGTATTTTATTTACATTGCTATTTGAAACGTTTATTTTCTTTGAACGAGTGTCGATCGTTGAATTTTTAACGAGCAAAGAATGGCTTCCATGGGATGAAAAAACAGGTTCGTTTGGTGTCGCTCCGCTTGTGACGGGTACTCTTTTAACGACAGCGATTGCCATGGTCGTTGCGATTCCAATCGGTTTAGCTTCAGCGATTTACTTGAGTGAGTATGCGTCTGAAAAAGCAAGGAAAGTATTAAAACCGATATTAGAAGTGTTGGCGGGAATTCCAACGATTGTGTACGGATTTTTCGCATTAACGTTCGTTACACCTCTTTTACAAAAGGTCATTCCGAACTTAGGGATTTTTAACGCATTAAGCCCAGGGATTGTCATGGGTATTATGATTATTCCAATGGTTGCTTCTTTATCTGAAGATGCGATGAGTTCTGTGCCAAACTCCATTCGTGAAGGAGCGCTTGGTCTCGGTTCAACGAAGTTAGAAGTTGCTTTAAAAGTTGTCCTCCCCGCAGCGACATCAGGTATTGCAGCATCGTTTATGCTTGCGATCTCTCGTGCTGTCGGTGAGACGATGATTGTAGCGGTAGCGGGTGGTTCCTCTCCGGTCTTTACATTTGATGTCACGAAATCGATCCAAACGTTAACAGCATACATTGTTCAAGTCACAACAGGAGATGCCGGATACGGTACAACGGTTTATTACAGCATTTATGCAGTCGGTATGACGCTGTTTGTATTTACGTTAGCTATGAACTTACTCGCACAATACATTTCTCGTCGCTTTAGGGAGGAGTATTAATCATGGAGAAGTTAATTGATAAACAACGTGTCGTTCAGCATATGAACGGTCGCCTATTGAGAAATAACGTGTTAAAATTTTTATTTTTCTTAGCGACGTTGTTTGGACTTATTGTTCTCGTCGTCCTTCTATATCGGATATTCACTCAAGCAATTGGCTGGCTAAATATCGACTTTTTAAATAACTTTCCGTCTCGCCGTCCTGAAAACGCGGGGATTAAAGCGGGGTTAGTCGGTTCGTTATGGCTAATGGTGATCGTTGCCCCTGTTTCGCTCATTCTTGGAGTTGGAACAGCGATTTACTTAGAGGAATATGCGAAAAAAAATCGTTTTACAGATTTTATTCAAACGAATATTTCGAACTTAGCAGGTGTTCCATCAATCGTATTCGGCTTACTTGGTTTAACACTTTTCGTTCGTGAACTGAATTTAGGTCGTAGCGTTCTTGCTGCGGGTTTGACGATGAGTTTGCTTGTTCTTCCTGTCATCGTTGTTGCGGCACAAGAAGCAATTCGTGCCGTGCCGAATCAATTGCGCGAAGCATCATATGGTATGGGAGCAACGAAATGGCAAACGATTTATGGCATCGTTCTCCCAGCAGCGATCCCAGGTATTTTAACAGGTAGTATTTTAGCTTTATCCCGTGCGATCGGTGAAACAGCACCGCTTGTCGTTTTAGGTATCCCGACATTTTTAGCGTATTTGCCACGCGGTATTTTTGATACATTTACAGTTATGCCGATGCAAATTTATAACTGGACATCGCGTCCACAAGCTGACTTCCAAAACGTTGCAGCAGCTGGAATCGTTGTCTTGCTCGTTGTGTTAATCTTTATGAACTCGATTGCCATTTTCATTCGCAACAAGTTTCAAAAACGTTATTAATTGCGCGTTGAAAGGGGAACTTATTAATGGAATTAACAGTTGTGAAAGAACGTAAAAATAAACAAGCTGAAGAACGAAGTGAAAAAAATGTTGTGTACCGGACGAAAAACTTAAATTTATGGTACGGCGAACATCATGCGTTAAAAAATATTGATTTAGATATTTACGAAAATGAAGTAACAGCGATTATCGGTCCGTCAGGATGCGGAAAATCAACGTATATTAAAACGTTAAACCGAATGATTGAACTTGTGCCGGGCGTACGTACATCTGGAGAAATTACGTATCGTGGTCGCAACATTTTCGATAAGTCGTATCGTGTAGAAGAATTGCGTACGCAAGTTGGAATGGTATTCCAAAAGCCGAACCCGTTCCCGAAATCGATTTACGATAATGTCGCATACGGTCCGCGCATTCACGGTATTCGTGATAAGAAAATTTTAGATGAAATCGTTGAGAAAAGTTTACGTGGTGCAGCCATTTGGGATGAAGTAAAAGATCGCTTGCATACGAATGCATATGGATTATCAGGCGGTCAACAACAACGTTTATGTATCGCGCGTTGTTTAGCGATTGAGCCAGATGTTATTTTAATGGATGAACCAACATCTGCGCTTGACCCTATTTCAACATTAAAAGTAGAAGAGCTTGTGCAAGAATTAAAGAAAAACTATAGTATTATTATCGTCACACATAACATGCAACAAGCTGCTCGTATTTCTGATAAAACGGCCTTCTTCTTAAACGGTGAAGTGATTGAGTATAGCGACACAGATAAACTATTCTCGAATCCAGACGATAAACGAACAGAAGATTACATTACAGGTCGATTTGGATAAAAAAATCGTGCGGGCGTGCTCGCACGATTTTTTCAAAATAAAAGGGGGAGTCAACATGGCTGTACGTGAAAAATTTGATGACGATTTACAAACGTTGCGTGATCAACTATTACAGCTCGGAAGTCTGGCAGAAATTGCATTAACTCAATCGTTTGAAGCGTTAAAAACAAAAAATAACGATTTAGCATTACAAGTGCTTGAAAACGACACAAAAATTGATTTGCTTGATGAGGAAATTAACGATTTTGCCATTTTATTAATTGCAAAACAGCAGCCAGTTGCCATTGATTTGCGCCGCATTATTGTCGCCATTAAAATTGCCACAGATGTTGAGCGCATGGCAGACTTTGCAGTCAATATTGCAAAATCAGCTATTCGCATCGGTGAACAGCCGTTTGTCATTTCGCTAAATAAGTTAGAAAAAATGCACGACATTGCGGTAAATATGCTTTCGTTAACGTTAAAAGCATATTATGAGGAGGATGTCGTCGCGGCGAAAAAAGTAGCAGATATGGATGATGAAGTCGATCGTCTGTACGGTGAAACGATTCGGGAGTTGCTTGAGCGCACAAAAGCACATCCAGATGCGATGTCACAAATTACTCAACTCTCGTTTACAGCACGTTACATTGAGCGCATTGCAGACCATGCAACAAACATTGCGGAAAACGTATTTTACTTAGTGAAGGGAAAACATTACGACTTAAACGATTAAAGCAAAAAGGATGTCCAATGTTGGACATCCTTATTTTGTTATTTTTCGTGCAATTTGTTCATATGACATGTCGCTTGTTATGACGTATGTGCCAGGGCGTACCGCGCGCGTTAATTGATGTGCATCTAAATATGTTAAAAACGACTGGGCGTCATCAATAATATGCGCTTGTTGTAGACGCTCTGCAATGTCACGACTTGCTTCCCCTTTAGCGATTGTTAACGTATAAATGTACGTTTCTTTTTGAGGTGGTGTCGTTTTTTTCGTTTCTTTTTTTAATTTTTCTAGTGCATTCGCTAGTTCGTTTCGTTCAGCAACGAGCTGTTCATATTGTTTTTCGCTTACGGTATTATTTTTTGATTCGTTATGATTTGTATAGTAAATTGTAGCGATTACCGTTGTAGCAAACAATATCCCACCCGCAAAGGCACGCGTTGTCCGTTTCATCGTTCATTCCTCGCGATCATTATATTCACTTCATCGATCGGCATGTTAAGCTTGCGAGCAATTTGCTCTTTTGTCCACCCTTGTTTATATAAGTGAGCAATTTGCTCTTCATTCGAAAATGGCTCGATTCCGACAAGCAACTCTTCTTCAAGTGCTTTCACTCGCTTTTTTACTTCGTATAATTGTTGCATCGTCGATAATGTTAGCTGTTCTACTTGTTCTTCTACTTCTTTGACGGGATCTTTTTGGAAGAAAGAAATAAGCAATAGTATGATAGCAAAAGAAACGAGTCCAATAAATGTATATTCGATCATGTTTTTCACCCCACTTTATTATACATAGGAATGTAGCGATCATGCATCATTTTCGTGTCAAATCGACAATTTTCATCTATTGTCCGCAAGTAGCTGTCATGATATGATAGAAAAAAGTGTGCTTTCACTTGGGGGGGATATGTTGTGAAAGCGGTTATTATGGCAGGGGGAAGAGGAACGCGGTTACGTCCGTTAACTTGCCATGTTCCGAAGCCGGTCGTACCGATTATGAATAAACCTGTGATGGAGTATAGTATTGAGTGGTTAAAACAATATGGTATTACACATATTGCTGTAACTGTTGAATATTTAAGTGAAGAAATTATTGAATATTTCGGGGATGGACAGCGGTTTGGTGTGCATCTTCATTATTTTGAAGAGGCGACGCCGCTTGGGACGGCAGGAAGTGTAAAACATGCGCAGTCGTTTTTAGACGATACGTTTGTCGTCATCAGCGCAGATACGTTGACGACGATCGATTTACAGCAAGCGATCGATTTTCATTTCTCCAAACAATCATTAGTTACCGTTCTTATGCACCACGAAGCGACTCCTCTTTCATATGGTGGAATTGTAACAGATCGATACGGGAAAATTATTCATTTTGTAGAAAAACCAAAATGGAATGAAGTATGTACCGATTTAGTGAATACAGGCATTTACATTTGTCACCCAACTATTTTTGATTATATGCCACAACATCCACCTTACGATTTTAGTCAACATCTTTTTCCATATCTCGTTCAACACGAATATCCGATATACGGATGGCAAGCAGATGGGTATTGGTCCGATATTGGCGTCATTGAGCAATATCATCAAACACATATCGATTTACTGAATCAACGTTTCGTTCCTTCTCACTATAAAGAAATTGCCCCTGCTATATGGGTTGGTAAAGGGGTTAAGATTGCGCAAGGGGTTAAATTAGAAGGACCGATTATGATCGGAGATGGTGTACGTATTGATGACTACGCAACGGTTGGACCTTACACGGTCATCGGCCCACGTTCAGTGATCAGTAAACATGCATCGTTAAAACGATCGATTGTTTGGCCTGACGTATATGTTGATCAACATAGTGAATTACGCGGGGCGATCGTTGCTAATGATGTATACATCGGCAAAAAAAATGAAATATTTGATTATGCGGTCATCGGAGCAAAATGTAAATTAGAAAATAAAGTGAAAGTGCAACATGGAGTGAAAATTTGGCCGAATAAAACAATTGCCGAAAAAACGAAAGTGAAACATTCGATTGTATGGGGGGAACAACATACGAAAACGTTGTTCAGTGAACAAGGAATAAAAATGCGGGCATATATTGATGCCCATCCGCTATTTATAACGAGGCTTGCTTCCGCGTACAGTAGCCTATATGAAAAGGATAGTCGCATATTAATCGGCTTTGACGGCCATCCATTTTCGAGAGCAATGGGTATGCTATTTGCCGAATGTTTACACATGTATGGCATGCATACAAACATATATGAAGGTGGATATTTGCCAGCTTTTCGTTATATTGTCCCTCATAAACAGTATCATGGCGGTGTATTTATTACGATGGATGAACATGATGAAGCGATTGTTGACATCTATGACGGATATGGCTACCCGATCGATCGAGCGATGGAACGAGCTATTGAGCAACAAATGAAGCATGAACATGCTTGTTATGTGTCATTGACACAAATCGGTGAAGCGATGAAACAAAAAGAAAAAGACGAATTGTACGTTCGTGCCTTACGACAATGGATTCCTTTTTCGTCATCGGAACAATGGAAAGTAGTCGTTTGTAGCTCGCCTTTACTGCGGGAAATCATTGAACATACACTTCAGTCGTTTGCCATTCAAGTTGTTTGGACAGATCATCAAGACGACGAACATATTCGCAAGCAAATTAAACGTGAGCACGCTCATTTTGGGATCGTATTTGATCGTTCAGGCGAACGTTTTCGAATTTTTGACGGACAAGGAACGGCATTGACGAATGAGGAAGTCATTTCATTGCACGTATTAGTATCGCTTTTATTTAGTGAAACGAAAAAAGTGGCTGTTCCCTCTTGGGCCCCATCGATGTTGCATACATTAGCGGAACGTTTATATGGGGACATTGTGTATGTGAAAGATGCGAGACGAGATTTTTTGTTTGCTCATCACCATGAACCATTTCATTTTTATTTTGATGGACTGTATGCGTGTGTACAACTGTTTCATTTGTTAGCTATTGAACGTTGTTCTCTCCGCACGGTTATTTCGTCCATCCCAACGATTCATTTATCATGCCGCGATGTTTATTGCCCATGGCATGAACGAGCAGCTGTCATGCGCAAATTGTTAGAAGAATGTTATGACAAACATGTTGATTTTACAGATGGCATAAAAGTGTATCATGAAGATGGGGCATGGACACTCATTTTACCAAAGGTAGATGAACCGACGTTAACGATTTATTCCCAAGCGACAAATGCTCAAAAAGCAAAAGAATATACGAAATACTATATAAAGAAAATTCGGCAATATCAAAACGTATAAAATTCATATGGAAATTGTTTAAGAAAAATGATATGATGGAAAGGTGTGATTATAATACTTTTGTTTGGAGGGAAAGAGCGATGCGTGTAAATATTACGTTAGCATGCACAGAATGCGGCGAACGCAACTATATTTCAACAAAAAATAAGCGCAATAACGCAGAGCGCCTTGAATTGAAAAAATATTGCCCACGAGACAAAAAAGCAACAGTTCATCGTGAAACGAAGTAAGCAGTAGGATTTTTTTCCTGCTGCTTATTTTTTTATGAAATAGGGGGAAGGATAATGGAGAAGAAACAATTACGACAACAAATGAAACAACGTCTCTTACATATGACAAAAGAAGAGCGGAAGAACAAAGAGAACGTCATTCACGACATATTATTTCAACAACATAGTTGGCAAAAGGCACACATGATCGGTATAACGATTTCAAGACAAATCGAAGTAGACACGATTTGTATTATTGAACGAGCTTGGCAAGAAGGGAAGAAAGTTGCGATTCCGAAATGCAATGTAACAACAAAACAAATGACGTTTCGAGAAATTGATTGTTTTCAACAAATAGAACGCACTTTTTTTGATTTATATGAACCGATTGTAGAAGAAACGAAAGAAGTACAAAAACATGAAATCGATTTGCTATTCGTTCCAGGCCTTGCTTTCGTTCGAGGCGGATATCGTCTTGGCTACGGTGGAGGATATTATGATCGTTATTTAGTCGATTTTCCTAATGACACCCTTTCACTTGCATATGATTGTCAAATCGTTTCTGCGTTGCCGATTGAAAAGCATGATATTTCTGTCAAAATGATCATTACGAATGAAGGAATAATCATTTGTGAAAGCGAATTATAAAACAGCATAAGCGTTTTCATATTATACAGGAGAAAAAATTAACAAAATGTTAATAATTCATGCCCCATAAACTTTGTGAAACAGTGTACAATGCAAGTGTGAAACAGATAAACAATGCACATATTGTAAAATGACATATACGAAAGGTGGAAAGAACATGTCAAATAAAGTAAATCGTGTTGTTTTAGTTGGGACAGGTTTTGTCGGTTCAAGTTATGCGTTTGCCCTTTTAAACCAAGGGGTGACAGAAGAACTCGTTCTTATTGACATTAATAAAGAAAAATCTGAAGGGGATGCGATGGACTTAAACCACGGTATGCCGTTCGCTCCATCGCCAACAAAAATTTGGTTCGGTAATTATGAAGACTGCAAAGATGCAGACATTGTTGTGTTAACAGCAGGGGCAAATCAAAAACCGGGAGAAACACGATTAGATTTAGTGGAGAAAAACACGAAAATTTTCAAAAACATTATTGATCAAGTCATGGCGAGTGGATTTAATGGGATTTTCCTCGTTGCAACAAATCCAGTTGACATTTTAACATATGCAACATGGAAGTTCTCTGGCTTACCGAAAGAGCGCGTCATCGGTTCAGGAACGATTTTAGATACAGCTCGTTTCCGTTATTTGCTAGGGGAATATTTCGATGTCGATACACGTAACGTACATGCTTATATTATTGGGGAACATGGTGATACAGAATTGCCGGTTTGGAGCCATGCGTTTATCGGCTGCCGTCCAATTGCTGATATGATGAAAGAAAAACCACAATATAAACAGGAAGATTTAGACAACATTTTTGTGAACGTGCGCGATGCTGCGTATCAAATTATTGAACGAAAAGGTGCAACATATTACGGTATTGCGATGGGACTTGTTCGTTTAACAAAAGCAATTTTACAAAACGAAAATAGCGTGCTTACTGTTTCAGCTTACTTAGAAGGACAATATGGTCAAAACGATATGTACATCGGCGTACCAGCGATCGTAAACCGTAACGGTATTCGTGAAGTCGTCGAATTGCAATTGAATGAAGAAGAAAAAGAAAAATTTACTCACTCTGCCAATGTGTTAAAAGATGTAATGAAACGCGTTGGGTTGCAATAGGTTGTCTCATGATGAGGCAACCTTTTTATAATTTTAATGAGAAAAGGGAACGGTAAGCATGAGGAGGGTGATCATATTGAATGGAAAAACATTGATTGTCACTTTAGTCGCTGGGCTTGTTCTTTATCGGTTTCGCTATCGATTGTTGAATGAAATATTGAAGCGGGAAGCAGTTCAAAAGCGAGTAGTTCAATGGGGAATGTCTATTCCGTTTATTCGCCAACGTCTTGTACCAACATTGTTTTTACAAAAGTACAAATAGTTGCGCTTTGTAAAAGAGTGTGGTAAAAGAAGGGTATGATAGCGAAGGGAGAGGGAAGGTTGAGCATTCGCTTTGATTTTGTATATTGGCAAATGACGTTTCAATTTTTGCAGGCGAACTATGAAATCGTGTATTTATCGCCCGATGAACGAGAAGTTTGGTTGCAGTCTACGCGTGAACGAAAAGCACCAATCGTTCGTCTCGTTCGTACGGACATCGATTGGAGCGTATCGTTAAAAAATGATATGCAGCGCGCCATGACTGCCGTTGATGAATGGCGGAGGCGGCAATTTCGCCGTCATCTTCAAGTCGTTAACATATATGTCATGATGTACCCTCCTGTTGACGATTGGGAACTGTACGTTCATCGCCCGTTAACGACTGAACGAGTACATATGAAAACATTTGTGATGCATATAAACAATATGTATGCCGTACTACGTGAACTAAACATGTTGTTTCATCAATCATTGAAAGTATATGTGCCTGATGATTCTCCGATGTTACAACACGAATTACAAGCATTTAAACAACACGTGTTGTCGTTTGCCGAGCGATTGTATGAAAATGAACGGCGCATATTTGAACGTGGAAAAGCGAGATTTACATACGTATTTATCGCCTTGCAAATTGTGATGTTTTTTGTTTTAGAATGGAACGGTGGAAGTACAAATACGTTGACACTTATTGAATACGGTGCGAAATTTAACCCGCTCATTTTACAAGGAGAGTGGTGGCGCTTTTTCACTCCGATCGTTTTGCATATTGGTTTTGTACATCTGCTTATGAATACGTTTGCACTATATTATTTAGGCCCGCTTGTTGAAAAATTGTACGGTTCGTTTCGCTTTTTAGCCATTTATCTTTTTGCTGGTTTTTCAGGCTCGCTCGCTAGCTTTTTATTTTCGCCGTCTGTATCTGCAGGAGCGTCTGGGGCGATTTTCGGATGCTTTGGGGCTTTATTATATTTTGGAAAATCACATCCACATTTGTTTTTTCGAACAATCGGCATGAACGTATTGACGGTCATTGGAATTAATTTAGCGTTTGGTCTCGTTGTTCCAAATATCGATAATGCCGGCCATATTGGTGGCTTAATCGGTGGATTTTTAGCTGCAAGCATTGTCCATCTCCCGAAAGAGCGCGCCCGTCTTGGACAATGGTTGGCTGCTTTGTTCACAGCGGTCGTTACGGCAATTTGTTTATATATTGGCTTTCAACGACCGCCAGCAGATCAAGCGCAACTCATTCTTGCATTGTCCAAACAGTATATTGATGAACGGGAATACGGTCAAGCCGAACAAATGTTGACAATCATCAATGAACGAGATGAGCAAGCATACAAAGCAGATTTTTTACGTGCGTATATTCGTATTCAACAAAAAGATTACGATGCTGCGAAACAGTATTTATATGCTGCCATTGAAAAAAACGACCGTTTTCATGAAGCATTTTATTATTTAGCGTTATTGTATGCAGAAGAAAAAAATTACGAAAAAGCAAAACAAGCAGTAGAACGTGCATTGCACATTCATCCAGACGATGAACAATATAAACAATTATTGTTTGAAATCGAGCAATTGCTTTAATATGATCAGTTCTCCATCTGCTGTTTCTGTCACGACAAACAGCTGGCTGTAATCTTTTTTAATTAAAATAAGCGGAACGGTGCTACCGATTGGGGATTCCATCGAACCGTTCTGTTTTTTTATGCCTAAAAAATAATTTTTGTATAGTCCTTCCCATAAGTTTCCGATCATCGTCTCTGTTTCATTTGTCGTTAAATCCATAAACGGCTGTTCATTATATTGAACAAGCTCAGTTAAGTACAAATGGTAATAATCGTTCTTTGATAAGATGGTTGCCATTTGGTTAGCAGCTTTGTTGACAATGGCTTGTGTTTGTTTATTTAATGTGCTAGCCCATTTTTTTTGTTCGTTTGTCGCTGGCTTGCGAAACGATTGAAGCGGGGCAAAGGATGAGTCTATCACATATAATGCATCTCCGCTCATTTTTTGACTACTTCGAATATCATTGCCGTTATGCAACTCTCCTTGATGGTATGAAATAGCTTGAAATAATCGACTTCCTTTTTGTTCGAGCTGTTTTTGTTGAATAAGTTTTTTTCCGTTTTCTTTCCATTTCGATTGGAGAGCAATAAGCCGCCCATTAGCAAATAACAAAGAAATATCTTGTCGTAAGTAAGCGGTTCGATCGAGCGATGAAGTGACGATCCAATCGATGATGTAGCGTGTTTCTTTCTTTTTTGGGTGCAACGATAATTTCGTTTGAGCCTGTGTAAAGCGAACAGTTGGATCGATCGGAAAAAACATAATCGTCTCACGAGCTGGTCGCTCAAGCGTTTGGATAATAACGACAAACACGAACAGCAATATAAAAAGTGATAATAGACGTTTCATCTCATTCCTCCGGTCAAGCTTACATTTATAAAAAATGTATGTGTGCATAAAAGGAAATATGTATGAATGAATGGCGATATGTCAAAGATGGATGGTAGTAAATGTAAGGTAGGTGATGGAAGTGAATCAAGTATCTTCACGTCTTTCAGAAAACGTTTCATATATGAAAGAAAAGCTTGGGATAGGGAAAAGTTTTGACGTCATTTATTTAGATGTGCATTATGCTGGAAAAGATATGGCATTATTTATGATTGACGGATTTGTCAAAGATGATATTCTCCATTACTTAATGAAATTGTTATCTGAATTACCGGATGGGGCGTTAGATGAGCAACCGTTAAATAAGTTATTAAGAACGCATCTTCCATATGTTGAATTGGATGAAACAGATAATTTCGAGCGAGTCATCGATGGCGTGCTTGCAGGACCGACAGCTTTGTTCGTAGATGGGATGGCAAAGGCAATTTTAATTGATGCACGCACATATCCAGTACGCGGACCGCAAGAACCAGATATGGAACGTGTCGTTCGGGGGGCACGTGATGGGTACGTGGAAACTATTGTATTTAACACAGCATTAACGAGACGACGAGTACGCGACCGTTCATTACGGATGGAATATATGCAAATTGGCCGCCGTTCAAAAACAGATGTATGTGTTTGTTATATTGAAGATATTGCAAATTCGACGATTGTTGAAGAAGTAAAACAATCATTAGCGAAAATTGATACAGACGGTTTGCCGATGGGAGAAAAAACGGTGGAGGAATTTATTTCGGGAAGGCACTTCAATCCGTATCCTGTCGTTCGATATACAGAAAGGCCAGATACGGCTGCTGCTCATTTATATGAAGGGCACGTGCTTATTTTTGTGGATGGATCTCCGAGTGTATTAATTACACCAGCAACGTTTTGGCATCATTTACAACATGCAGAAGAATACAGAAATAAGCCGATTGTTGGCGCGTATTTGCGCTTCGTCCGTTTTCTTGCGGTATGGCTCTCCATTTTTTTATTACCGCTTTGGTATATGTGGATGAAAACGCCACAACTCGTTCCAAACGCTTTATCGTTCGTTGCAAAATCAAGTGAAGGAAACATTCCGTTGTTTGGACAAATATTGCTCATCGAATTTGGACTAGATATGTTGCGGATGGCAGCTATTCACACTCCATCTGCCTTAGCCACGGCGCTTGGACTCGTTGCTGCGTTAATGATTGGTGGAATTGCAGTGGAAGTTGGCCTGTTTTCTAACGAAGTCATTTTATATTTTGCGATGGCCACGATCGGGACGTTTGCAACACCGAGTTATGAGCTTGGACTAGCGAACCGGCTCGTTCGCCTTGCGTTGCTCATTGTAACAGCACTGTTTGGCGTCATTGGCTATGTCGTTGGAATTACTGTATGGTTAATGATGCTTGCGCGCATGCAATCGTTCGGTGTTCCGTATTTATGGCCGTTTATTCCATTTTCGTATCGCGGAATGCGCGATGTACTTATTCGCTCACCAATTCCGTTAAAAAATCGTCGTCCAACTGTCTTACATCCGAAAGATCCAGACCGGTAAAAATGTGAAAAATATCGCAAAGTCATTGTTCAGTTCTTGACGACCTTTTGTTTTCCTTATACATTTAGAATATGTGGATTGAAAACGCTTATACGTATAGGTGAAGAAAATGAAATCTGTATATGATGTGCAACAGTTGTTAAAAAAATATGGAACGATCATTTACGTCGGTGATCGCCTTGCTGATTTAGAGTTGATGGAAGAAGAAGTGAAAGAATTATTTCAAGCGCAGCTCATCGACGTGAAAGATTATCAAATGGCGCTCCTTATTTTGCGCCATGAAGCGCAAATTGAACGAGAAAAAAGAGAAAAAGGGATGAAGGAACAATGGAACAATGGTTAGTCGGTGTAGATTTAGGTGGAACGACGGTAAAATTAGCGTTCGTCAATATGTATGGGGAAATCATTTGTAAGTGGGAAATTCCTACAGATAAATCGGAACAAGGAAAACATATTACAACACATATTGCAAAAGCGATTGATGAAAAGTTGCGCGAATTAGATGAATCAAAAGAACGTCTTGTCGGTATTGGCATCGGTGCACCGGGGCCAGTCAACATGGCGACAGGAGACATTTATGAAGCAGTAAATTTAGGTTGGAAAAACTTCCCTCTCAAAGATCGATTAGAAATGGAAACAGGACTTCCTGTCGTCGTTGATAACGATGCCAACATTGCAGCAATCGGAGAAATGTGGAAAGGAGCGGGCGAGGGTGCGAAAAATTTAATTCTCGTTACGCTTGGCACAGGCGTTGGTGGCGGTGTGATTGTAAACGGTCAAATCGTTCACGGCACAAACGGTGCTGGTGGAGAAATTGGACATATCACTTCCATTCCAGAAGGAGGAGCGCCTTGTAATTGCGGCAAAACAGGATGTTTAGAGACGATCGCTTCAGCCACAGGTATCGTTCGCATTGCGACAGAGCGGTTACAACAAACGGACGAACGAAGCCGTTTGCGTGATGTATGGAACGAAATGGGGGGCGTGACAGCAAAAGATGTGTTTGATGCAGCGAAAGAAAACGATGCATTCGCGCTACAAATCGTCGATGAAGTGACATTTCATCTCGGCTTAGCGCTCGCTAACTTAGCGAACGGTTTAAATCCAGAGAAAATTGTAATTGGTGGCGGTGTTTCCAAAGCGGGAGATTTATTGGCGCAAGCGGTTGCTCGTCATTTTAAACGTTTTGCGTTTCCGCGCGTGGCTGAGGCTGCTGACATCGTCATTGCTACGCTTGGAAACGATGCGGGCGTGATTGGCGGGGCATGGCTAGTAAAAACAAATATATTGTAAAAGCAGACGAGAAAATCGTCTGTTTTTTTGTCGAAAATTTGTCGGTAAAAAACGTCTTGCATTTTCATAAGAAAAGGTGTAAAACAGTCATATGTGGATGCGCGGCCTGTCTATTATATCGTTTATCGTTTAAGAAACAGTTGCTTTTTTGTTAAGAAAGTATTAATATTGTCTTTGGTTAAGATAAAAAAATGTAAAAAAACGGATGTTCCTCATACAGCATAGAATAAGCATCGGATGTGAGTGGATTAAAGGAGGGAGAGTATATGAAAAATTACCGTTTCGTTCTTTTAACGGTATTGCTTTTATGGTTAAAGACGTATTTAGTTTATAAAAATAGTTTTGATATAAAAATTGAGTCATGGAAGCAGGAGTTCATTTTATTTATTAGTCCATTAAGCTTCCTGTTATTTATTTTTGGGCTTGCTTTATTTATGAGCGAAAAACGACGGAATCGCTATATTGTAATTACAAGTTTCATTGTTTCATTCGTTTTGTATGCGAACGTCATGTTTTACCGCTTCTTTAGCGACTTTATTACCATTCCTGTGCTGTTCCAAACGAACAACATGGGCGACTTAGGAAATAGTGTATTTGAATTAATGAACGTTTCTGACATGTTCTTTTTCCTCGACGTTGTGTTGCTTGCTTGGATGGCGTATAAAAAAGTATCGATTGCACAGTATGTGCCTGCGACAAAACGATTCCGTCGCACATATTTTATTGCGACCGTGGCACTTGCGTTGTTTAACCTAGGATTAGCGGAAACGGAGCGCCCAGAATTATTAACGCGTACGTTTGACCGGGAAATGTTAATTAAAAACTTAGGTATATACAACTACCATGTGTATGATATTATTTTGCAGTCGCGTTCAAAAGCGCAGCGTGCATTAGCGGATAGTAGCGAATTAGCAGATATTCAAAACTACATTAATGCGAACGAAAAAGCACCGAATAAACAATTGTTTGGTATTGCAAAAGGTCGCAACGTCATCATTGTTTCGATGGAGTCGTTACAAAGTTTTGTCATTAACAACACTGTAAATGGACAAGAAATTACGCCGTTTTTAAATGACTTTATTAAACAAAGTTATTACTTTGATAATTTCTATCATCAAACAGGACAAGGAAAAACATCTGATGCTGAGTTTCTCATTGAAAACTCGTTATACCCACTTGGTCGTGGTGCTGTCTTTTTCACACATGCGACAAATGAGTATAACGCGACGCCAGAAATATTGAAAAACTACGGTTACTATTCAGCCGTATTTCATGCAAATAATAAAAGTTTCTGGAATCGTGATGTGATGTATCAATCAATGAAATATGATCGCTTTTTCTCGATGACGGACTATCACATTACGGAAGAAAATTCAGTTGGTTGGGGTTTGAAAGATATTCCGTTTTTTGAACAATCTGTCGAGCATTTAAAAACGTTGCCACAACCATTTTATACAAAGTTTATTACATTAACGAACCACTTCCCGTTTGAATTAGGGGAAGAAGATAAAATGGTTCCGGAGTACACATCAAATAGCCGAACGTTAAACCGTTATTTCCCAACGGTTCGGTATATGGATGAGGCGTTAAAAGTATTTATTGAGCAGTTGAAAAAAGAAGGATTGTATGAAAATTCTATCATCATCCTTTACGGCGACCACTACGGCATTTCGGAAAACCATAATAAAGCGATGGCTCAATATTTAGGCAAGGATGAGATTACGCCATTTGATCACGTTCAATTACAACGTGTTCCGTTGATCATCCATATTCCAGGTGTGACAGATAAAAAGCCGAAAGTGATTTCAAAAGTGTCTGGACAAATTGATGTGAAGCCGACATTGCTTCATTTGCTAGGCATTGATACACGTAATCAAATTCATTTTGGCGAAGACTTATTCTCAAAAGACAAACTTGATTTCGTCGTTCTTCGTGACGGTAGTTTTGTGACAAAAGATTATGTATATACGAAAAACGCATGTTACGATAAAAAAACAGGAACAGAAGTCGATGTATCTTATTGCGAGCCGTATATGGAGAAGGCGCGACAAGAGCTCGATTACTCTGACAAAATTGTATATGGTGACTTGTTGCGCTTCTACAATAAACAACAAGAAAATAAACAATAAGCTAGCTCTTAAGACAGGGCTAGCTTTTTTCTTTTAGCTAGCTATACATACGGACAAAAGTATCGTTCATACAATGTAACAAGGGGGAGAGAGCGATGTACGATTTTTCGACATTGATGCGTGATATCGAACAACTGCAACATCATTCGATTGTTCGTATACATGAAATTGGACGAAGTGTGCTAAACAAACCGATCATTGAATTGCAAATTGGCGAAGGAGAAACATATGTGCACATGAACGCGTCGTTTCATGCCAACGAATGGATTACATCAGCAGTTGTGATGGCGTTTGTGCGCGACTATGTGCAAGCATTGAAGGATAAGCAACATCTGTTTGGATACGATGTACAACCATTGTATAAAAAAACGACGTTATCAGTTGTGCCGATGGTCAATCCAGATGGAGTCGATCTTGTGTTACATGGAAGGAAAGCGGCTCAACATTATGAAGAGGAGGTATTAAGCATAAACGAAGGAAGCGAAGATTTTTCACAATGGAAAGCAAACATTCGGGGGATAGATTTAAACAATCAATTTCCTGCGAAATGGGGAGTAGAGAAAGAAAGAAAAGTTCCAAAAGCCCCTGCTCCCCGCGATTTTCCTGGTTTTTCTCCATTAACAGAACCGGAAGTGCAAGCGATGGCAACGTTGACAATGGAGCGTGATTTTTTAAAAGTATTGGCTTTTCATACGCAAGGAAAAGAAATTTATTGGGGATATGAACAATGTGAGCCACCCGAAGCGGAAGAAGAAGTGAATGAATTTGCGAAGTGGAGTGGGTATGTACCTGTTCGTTACATTGACAGCCATGCAGGATATCGCGATTGGTTTATTTTCAATTGGAAGCGACGTGGGTATACAATTGAGCTTGGCGAAGGGGTGAATCCGCTTCCGTTTTCTCAGTTTCATTCTATTTACAATGAAAGCATCGGTATTTTTATGACCGCCCTTGCTCGTACGTAAAAAGACGCCGATACGTTGGCGTCTTTTTAATGGGCAACTGGATATCCGTGATAAATAACAGTCATAATTGTAAACCAACCGAATACGGCAACTGTTCCGATCCCGAGCAATACGCCGAGGAAATTTTTCTCGCGCAACGAACGGATCACACCGTAAGCAGCGAGCAATGTGACTAACGTAAAAATCACGACTAAAATAATTCCTGTTGGCATAACTTCCCCTCCTTATGTATACCGATTATTCCTTTTTCATTGTAAACGTTTTTGTTACGTTTGTCGAGGTGCAAAACGTATGTTGTTCGTGTACAATGAGGATAGAATATACAGAAAGCGGGGAAATGAGATGAAGTGGGAGCGAATTCCTTTAGGTCCATTGCAAACAAATGCGTATGTGCTCGTTCATGAAAATGGGACGTGTTTAATTTTTGATCCAGGTAGCGAAGGAGAAAAATTAATTAAACATATTTTGGAAAACCGTTGGACACCGTTAGCTGTGTTGCTTACACATGCTCATTTTGATCATATTGGAGCTGTGGACGATGTAAGAAACCAATGGTCGATTCCTGTATATGTACATAAAAAAGAACAACATTGGCTCACAGATCCAATGAAAAATGGCTCTTTATTATTTATGGGAGAAACGATCATTGTAAACGAAGCTGACGTGTTGCTTGAAGAAGAGAAAACGTTGACGATTGGTGATTTCTCGCTTCAAGTGCTTGAAACACCGGGACATTCACCAGGTAGTGTATCGTACTACGTAGAAGATGCTCAAGCGATCGTGTCAGGAGACGTATTATTTTCAGGAAGCATCGGTCGCACCGATTTACCAGGAGGAAATTACGAACAGCTGTTGCAAAGCATACATCGTCAGCTCCTTGTTCTTCCTGAAGAAACGGTTGTGTTATGCGGTCATGGTCCAGAAACAACGATCGGAGCAGAGATGGATACAAATCCGTTTTTAAACGGTTTTTAGGCAAAAAAAATCCCTTCTCCATACAGAGAAGGGGGTTTGGGGGATGTTTTTATTCCTATAATGGGAGGGGATATAGTTAAGCTACTAACTTAACAATATAACAAATTAAACACTATGTCAATAGTGAAAAAGGGGGCAGATAAAAAAATGTTAGAAAAAATGAGAAATCAACGTTTGTCATACGCAGATTACATGAAGTTAGCGTTGTATGATGAACAATACGGATATTATATGCAACGAAAAGAAAAAATCGGACGTGCAGGAGATTTTATTACAACGAGCAACGTCGGACATATTATTGGGCATGTATTCGCGAGCGTGTTTATTCGTTTAATAGAAACATATGATGTTCCGCCATTTATATGTGAAATCGGTGGAGGGACAGGTCGATTTGCTTATGCCGTTTTAGAACAGTGGAAGCGCCAATCGCCAAACACGTTTGAAAAAGGCAAATATACGATCGTTGAAACAAGTCCGTATCATCGAGAAAAACAAGCGGAAACACTCGCTTCATTGATCGATCACGTACATATTGTTTCGAGTTTTGCTGAGCTTTCTTCCGCTTTTTCCGGCATCGTATTTAGCAATGAATTATTTGATGCTTTTCCTGTTCATGTCATTGAAAAACGGAACGGTCAAATATATGAATGTTTTGTTGCAGTAGAAGGCGATCAGCTTATTGAACAGTGCGCTCCGCTTGCAAACGAAGAAATTGTTGAATATATCGTAGAGCGGAACATTCAGCTCGTTGACGGGCAACGATTTGAAATCCCGTTAGCGATGAAAAAGTTTATTTTTCAGCTTAATCAAGCGATTGATGAGGCGATCATTTTTACAGTTGATTATGGGTACACTGATGAAGAGTGGAAACATCCAGCACGAAAACAGGGCAGTTTACGTGGTTATTATCGCCATCAGCTCATTGATGATCCGCTTCGTTATCCGGGAGAAATGGATCTCACGACGCATATTCAGTGGGATGCGTTACGTTTTTATGGGGAACAAGCGGGCTGGTCATTTACTCATTTATGGCGTCAAGATGAGTTTTTATTGCAGGCAGGTATTTTGAATGAACTCATTGAACATCATGATCCGAATCCGTTTTCTGAGCAAAGTCGACACAACCGCGCCATTTGCTCACTCGTTATGGGCGATATTGGAAGAGCATTTCAAGTGATGGTTCAACAAAAGAAGATGAATGTTCCAATTTTTACATAAAAAGCGATGAGTGCACTCATCGCTTTTTTATTCGCCCACGCCAGGGACCATCATAAACGTCGTCCAGTACGTAAATCCGGCAAAAAAGACCGTTAAATACGCACCGAAAATGTAAATGTACATTCTTTCTGTTAATTTTAAGTAGCTTAACAAAAGAAAGAATCCTGTTTGGCCGAGGAACAATAATGACGTTGTATGCATATGGCCAAGATAAAACATGACAGCAAAAATTCCTGTCCAAAATGACAAGACGCGGAACATACGATCCATATGTATCCCTCCTTTTCTGACCGTTTCCCTTACTTATTATAATGTACTTGAAATGGTTGTGTAAACGTTCTATTTTTTTAGGATGGCTTGATACGTACATGAATTACAGCCTGATGGCATAATTTCTTCTGTGACTAGTTCAGCGTTTGTAAACAATACTTCTAACATCCCTTTTAAAAAGGCGTTATGCATATAACAGACGGAATCTGGATGTGCAAATGCAAGTTCTTTAAACGGACAGTTGAAAATTTCAAAATAAATTTTCCCTTGATTTTCGCTATAATGGAACGTCGGATAAAATCCTGCTGCTTCGGCCGCTTTTTGTAAAATGTTCATTTTTTCTTCCACACTTAACTGGTCAAGCGCTTGCATTGATTGAACGTGTTGTTGTACAAGTTCTTGACCGAATAACTTTCCTGTTTCATACAACGCTTGTTTCCCTGCTTCTCCGAGTTTCATCATCGCATGGATCGCAATTTTTGATAACAGCTGGTAGTCGCGAAACGGAAAATGAAGCTGAATGACATCATCAGATAGGCGGTATAGTCTGCTCGGTCTGCCGCCTTTTCCTGTTTTTTTCGTTTCGGATACAAGCATATTGACATCTTCAAGTTTTGTTAAATGAAGACGAGCGACGTTCGGATGAATATGAAAAGCATCAGCAATTTCTTGAACGGTTACTTCTTGATGTTTTCTAGCAATATACTGATAAATTTCGTAACGAGTCGGATCGGCAAGGACGCTTGTGATTTTTAATACTTGGTCCATTATGTCTCACTCCTATATGTTCATTCATTTACATTATAATACATGTATTTCCACAATGGAAATGCATATATAGGCCTTTTTCCCTATCTTTTTGTAACGTTCACAAAGTTTTAAAACAAATTACTGTACAAATATTAAACAAACATTATACAATATGTATAACATGAGTGGAGAGAGGAGTGTGTTGTCATGCTGACTGTATATATGCACCCGAGTTGTACATCGTGTCGAAAGACAAAAAAGTGGTTATGCGCCAACAATATTGAATTTCGTGAGCGTCATTTGTTTCGTGAAACACCGACCTATGAAGAATTGTTGCACTTATTGTCATTAACGACGGAAGGAATCGATGAAATTTTAGCAACGCGTAGCCAATCATTTAAGCAACTTGTTGAAAATGTTGAAGAGTGGCCGTTATCGAAAGTCGTTGAGCTACTTGTGAAAGAACCTCGTCTCCTTCGCCGTCCAATCATCACAGATGGCAAACGGCTCGTTGTTGGCTATAACCCTTCAGCGTTAAAAAACATCGCAAAAAAATATCGGCGCGTATGTGTTTCATGACGTTCACCCGCACATGGGTGAATATTTTTTTGAATTTTTTACGAATGAAGAAGGAATTTGACGAAACATGTTGAATAATGAAGGCGAAAAAAAATAGGGAAAGGGGGATGACGTTGCAGGCAATTGAACAGTTAGCTGATCGCTTAATTGAAGAAGCTTATATGCTTCAAGCTTCCGACATTCATATCGTTCCGCGTAAACAAGATGCGCTTGTGCAATTTCGCTTAGGGGGAATGCTCGTTACAAAAAATGTGTTATCGAAACAGACGTGTGAACGTTTGCTTGCCCACTTTAAATTTCTCGCTGATATGGATATTGGAGAACGTCGTCGTCCGCAAAGCGGAGCGATGGAAATGAACCTCACCCACACGACGATACATCTTCGTTTATCAACGTTGCCTACCATCTATGATGAAAGCTTAGTTATCCGCTTGCTTCCGTTACACTCATTTCTTCCGCTGAAACAACTCGCGCTCTTCCCTTCAATGGCAAAAAAGTTGCTCGCCTTATTAAACTATTCTCATGGGCTTATTATTTTTACAGGACCGACTGGATCCGGAAAAACGACAACGCTATACAGTTTGTTAAACGTATGTCGTCACCATTTTCAACGAAATGTTATCACGCTAGAAGATCCGGTTGAAAAGCGGGCGGAAGATGTATTGCAAGTGCAAGTAAACGAAAAAGCTGGTATTACGTATGCAGCAGGGTTGAAAGCGATTCTCCGCCATGACCCAGATGTCATTATGGTTGGGGAAATTCGTGATGCGGAGACTGCGCGAATTGCCGTTCGCGCCTCGTTAACAGGACATCTCGTGCTAACGACTATGCATACGAAAGATGCCGTTGGAGCGATTTATCGTCTTCTTGAGTTTGGTGTGCCATTTCAAGAAATGGCACAAACATTAGTCGCTGTAACAGCGCAACGTCTCGTACAATTGAAATGTCCGTTTTGTGAAGGAGAATGCTCACCTTTTTGTCGACAGTATCGACCTGTTCGACGAGCAGCTGTTTATGAACTGCTATATGGAAATGAACTGGCACAAGCGATGCGAGCAGCGAAAGGAGAGCAAGCGACATATATGTACACTCGGTTAAAAGATGTCATTAAAAAAGGAATTGCGTTCGGTTTTTTACATGAAAGCGTCATTGAAAGTTGGTTGTTAGATGAAGCGACGTTGTAATTGGTCGTTACAGGAGCAAAGTATGTTTTTCCTTCAACTCGGTAAATTGCTTAGTAAAGGGTATTCGCTTGCTCAAGCGATTGAGTTTTTGCAAATTCAACAACCTCCTGCAAAGCAACGCGATCTGGACGACTGTGTACACGCATTGCGATCAGGTGTGCCGATTCATGAAGTTTTTTCTCGCATCCAATTTCATTCTCATCTTTTAGCATATGTCTTTTTTGCCGAGCAACATGGACAACTTGCTCACGGATTGATAGAAGCAGGGGAAATCGGACAAATGAGGGCACGTTACGTTGAGCAAGTGAAACGTATGTTGCGTTATCCGTTATTTCTTTTTAGTTTTTGTATCATGATGTTTTTCATGTTTCAGCAAGTATTGGCTCCCCAGTTTTCTCATCTTCTTTCTTCGTTTCATGCTCGTTCATCTTTTTCTACTTTCATGTTTACTGCTACAGTATGGTTTCCGCGTATACTTTCTGCTGTGCTCATGATGTTCGTTTTCTTAGGCTTGTTTTATTTGTTTTTCATTCGCTCATGGCCCATTCATAAGCAAGTAGATTTGTTTATGAAGCTCCCGCTTGTCCGTTCATGGATTGTGTCATTTCATACGCAAGTATTTTCTTTACAATTAAGTCACTTGTTAAAAGGAGGGCTGTCTATTTATGAGGCGCTACAAATTTTTGAGCATCAATCCCACCTCCCATTACTGAAGGAAGAAGCGAAAATCATGAAACAGCAACTATGCGCAGGTGAAAAGCTAGATGAAATGATTCAGCAGCGGAAGTATTACGAAAAGGAACTGTCATTTGTCATTCGTCACGGGCAGTCGAACGGAGAATTAGTGCAAGAATTATTTCATTATAGCCAGTTTTCGTTGCAAAAATTAGAAAATCGTCTAAAAAAAATTGTATATATTACGCAACCACTTTTGCTTAGTTGTATTGGCGTTTTTGTTGTTTTGATGTATGTTGCTATGCTATGGCCTATTTTCCAACTGTTAAATCATATATAGAGGGGGATGTATATGAGAAATGAAAAAGGATTCACATTAATTGAAATGTTAATTGTATTAATGGTCATTACCATTTTAATTTTAATTACGATCCCAAATGTGACAAAACATAACAGTATGATTAATAACAAAGGATGTTCAGCGTTTTTAAAGATGGTTCAATCCCAAGTGAAAGCATATGAAATGGAGCATGGAACGATCCCGACGGTGCAACAGTTAGTAGATGGAAAATATATTGAAAGTAACCGCTGTCCAAATGGAAAAGCGATTGTCATCACGAGTAGAGGAGACGTTTTAGAAAGTGAATGAACGAGGGTTTACGTTGATCGAAATGTTAATCGTTCTTTTTGTTGTAACGAGCATCATGTCGTTTACCGTTCCACCGTTTCAGCACGTGTTAGCTGAGCGGCAGTTGCAATATTTTTTAGAACAGTTTAGGAATGATATGTTATATGCACAACAATATGCAATGAGTCGGAAAAAGACGGTAGCGATTATATTTTATTTCGACACATGTCGTTATCAAGTGAAAGAAGGAGGGACGTTTGGGAGGGAGCTCCTCGCTCGTTCCTTCCCTTCCCCTTTTCAATTTCAAATGGCTACGTTATCTCCGCCACTTTATTATTATCCGAACGGCAATGTGAATAAAGCAGGGACGCTTCTTGTTGCATACGGACATAAAAAATATAAAATCGTTTTTCAATTAGGGAAAGGGAGATTGTATGCACAAAAATTGTAACGGTTTCACGTTTGTTGAACTGCTCGTTTCGCTTAGTTTATGGAGCGGTTTAATCGCTATGTTACTCGCTCATTGGACAATTGTTGTTATAGAACGGGAAAACAAAAAAATAGAGACGATTGCGAATGAAATTTTATATGAGGCAATGATGAATGAACCTCGTGTAAACGAAACGGTCGTTGTTCGGGGAAAACGTACATTTTTATTATTTTTGCGGTCGAATGAGCGATGCGTTCGTTGGGAAGATTGGCTAAAAAGAACAAAGGAAAGATGTGAGCCATTGTTGCAATGATTCGAACAGAAAAAGGCTTTACGTTAATTGAAGTATTGATGTCGCTTACCGCCTTTTTAATCATTTTATCTTTATTGGCAACGGCATTTCATTTATCGTTGAACTATACAGCAAAACGCGGGAACTTTCACTATTTTGAATGGCTTGTTTTTATTCAACAAGCAAAAATGGAACTAAGGGAATCAAAAGACGTTCGGATATACGGGACAACGATTCAATTCGATAAATGGACGGGTGAGCGCGTGACGTACGAAAAGTATGGAACGATCATTCGTCGGCGTGTAAATGCTACCGGTCATGAAATTATGCTTCAATCTATTCAACATATATCGTATGAAAAAGAACAAACGGGCATTCGCATGCGAGTATTCACAGATAAGGGGGATGTATATGAAGCGTTTATCCCGTCTTTTCGATCATATGAAAAATGAACAAGGTGTTATTTTGCCGTTTACGGTCATGTGTGCGTTGTTTATAAGCGCTCTTTTTCTCCACGCTGTGGCATTGTATCATACAGACATACAGTTTTTTGAAGAAGAGAAAAAGTGGTATGAAGCAGATTATTTAATGAAACAAACGCTCATTCATGTGAAACAAACGCTTGCCAATGCACCGGAAAACGTGCCATCATTAAGCCAAACGATTTCATTTCCTCGCGGTCGGGCAACGTATCATGCAACGAAAAACGGAGCGGATGTTTGGTTTGTCAATGTATCATGTATAACGAATGCTCAATTTCGCTATGACGTTCAGTTTCAATTTCATGTATTAACAAACGACATTTCGGGGTGGAAAGAACTATACTAGAAAGGGAGAGAATATGAGGGCGATTTACTTAACAGGGTTTATGGGGGCGGGCAAGACGACGATTGGCCAACGATTAGGAGAAGTATTACAGCTACCTGTGATCGACACGGATGCATATATTGAGCAACAAGTTGGAAAAACGATTACGGAAATTTTTGAGGAAGAGGGGGAGGAGGCATTTCGAACGTACGAGCGTGAAACATTAAAAAAGCTTCCAACAGAACATGTCATTATTACAACAGGTGGCGGGATTGTCATTCAAGAAGAAAATCGTCAATTTATGCGCGAGCATGGAATCGTCATTTATTTACATTGTGAGTTACATGAATTGTTTCGTCGTTTAGCTGATGATACGACCCGACCGCTACTGATGGAAAATAAACAAAAACAAATAAAACAGCTATTTGAACAAAGACTTCCGTGGTATCGTGAAGCTCATATGACGATCGATACAACAAATCGTACGATTGATGACATCGTAGAAAACATCGTATCTTTGCTTAAATCACCTCGTTTTTGACGATACTAGCATCGAGGTGATGAACGATGGCAGGAAACGACTATGTTAAATTTATGACCGAACAAGTTGTGAAATATTTAGATCAACCAAAAGATGAACGGAAAAGACAAAGACAAGAGAAGAAACAGTTAAAAAAACAGCAAAAGCAGCCATTTTTATATCGTTGGTTCGGTGTCATTCCGTATGCCATTATGCTTTTATTTAAGCGAAAATAAGGCTAATACTAGCCTTATTTCGCTTGCAAATAAAATAACCCACCGTTAATAACTGAAATGTGAATTCTCGGTTCATATCTTTGTCGCAACGCTTCCTTTTCATTTTCATATTCTTCTTGTTTCTCCTCGACACCTTCATAAAAATGTTGCAGTAACGCTAAGTCTTCTTCCCAACGGGCGCGCGCTCCATCTGCCCACTCATGCGTTTCGGAGGCGATGAGACGTTCAACAAACGCTTCAAGACGTGCAAGTCCACTCATTGGCTTAATCAGTGGAGAAATCGTAAAACAATAATCTGGCACAGTGACGCCCCATTGTTTTTCTTTTAATACGTCGTAAAATGACTCGACGATTGTTCCGCTAATGAGATGAATACCTAATGATAATAAACGATCTTGTTTCCGATCGCATTCATATGAAAGCAATATGTTTGTATGAAGCCACGGATGAAGAGCGACAGATCGTTCGAATACTTGTTCATAGAGCCGAACGAACCGCCCGTTCATTTTAGCAATCGAAAAAATTTGATGAAGGCGTGGAGAACCAAAATGAATATACTCTCCTTGTTCGTGAATGGATCGTTTCGTGATGAGCGATAGTTGCAATGGTTCACCTACAGCACCGATGCGCTCAACATAATGCCAATAAAACGGGCGATTCATTAATTGTTTATCCATTTCGGTCGTGAGCTGAACACGTATATGTCCATCGCTACGTTCGAGAATTGGGCAATGGGTAGCGATAAAAAAACGTTCAAGAAAAGATTGGATGTCATCTTGCTGCATGTGTCCGTTCCTCCGTATTTGCTAAAATTTCTACAAAATTTTGCATTTTAATTTTCAGTTCTCCTTCGCTTTTTGATTGAGCAATCATGCGCTCCAAATGGTTCGAAAACGTTGGGGATTGTAGCTTCATTAAAATGTCATCTAATTCACCGACGACCCGTTCAAATAAACGAATTTTTTCGTACAGTAATGCAAATACATGTTCTTCGACCGTGTTGCGCACAACAAAATTATAAATGTGCACATCTTTTGTTTGTCCGAGACGATGAACACGCCCGATTCGTTGTTCTAGACGCATCGGATTCCAAGGCAAATCGTAGTTAATCACATGGTTGCAAAATTGTAAGTTAATCCCTTCTCCTCCTGCCTCTGTCGCGATAAGCACTTGAGCGCGATGTTGAAACAGCTCTTTCATCCAATCTTTTTTACTTCGTTTAAATCCGCCACGAAACGGTACAGAAGAAATACCGTGTTGTTTAAAAAACCATTGCAAATACAATTGGGTCGCTCGGTATTCTGTAAATACAATCACTTTATCGTTTATTGTTTGAATAAGTTCCAGCGCTTTTTTTGCTTTTGTATGTTCGGTGATTTCATTCATTTTTTGTAACAATGCACCAATGGTCGTTTCGATGTCCGGATGTCGCTCCATCATGCTTTTTAACGTGCAAAAAAGCGCTTCTTTACTACTACATATTTCACGCAATAACGTAATGTGTGACAACGATGTATCGGAAAAATGGGGCTTTGATTGTCGAATCGTCTCATATACGTTTCGTTCTGCTTCCGAAAAATCAATAAACATCGTTTCGACGTGCCGCTTCGTCCATTCAATTCCTGTATCGTGGCGACGATGTCGAATCATTACTTTTCGAATAAGTTCTTTTAAATGGGCATCATCATGTAATGTGCGTAGCTTTCCGTACCTTTTTTGAAATTGTTCGGCATTCCCTAAATGCCCAGGTTTCAGTAGAGAAACGAGATGAAAAATTTCTTCCACGCGGTTTTGAATCGGTGTCGCCGTCAACAGTAAGCAAAACTTCTTTTTTAATCCTTGGACAAATTCATAGTTTTTTGTTTTATTGTTTTTCAATTTATGTGCTTCGTCAATAATGACAATATCGTATGTTTGTTCATAAATGATATCCCGATGCGGTTGTTTTTTCGCTGTATCGATTGATGAAACGACAACGTCACATTGTTCCCATACGTAGCTTTTCCTTTGAGCAACGGCAGGAATAAAAAATTTTTCATTTAATTCTTGCACCCATTGCGAGACGAGAGAAGCGGGAACGAGAATAAGCGCCTTTTTCACAAGTCCACGAATCATATATTCTTTTAAAATTAATCCTGCTTCAATCGTTTTTCCCAGCCCGACTTCGTCCGCTAAAATGGCTTTTCCGTTCATTTGCTCGACAACTTGACGTGCAACATCGTATTGATGAGGTAAAATCGTTATATGTGGCAAATGTTTTGGCGCTTGTAGTCCATCAAACTGAGGAATAGTTAACGCTTTGGCTGATTCAAGCGCCAACTCGTACAATTCCCAGTTTGACCACGGACCGTCACGTTCGATGCGCGTCATAAATTCTTCCTTCCAACTTTTCTCCCAATGTACTGTGACGTTCATAAGTATCCCTCATTTTCCGAACATTTTCGTTTGAAATAAAAAAGAATTTACGTATTTTATTTATAAAAAGATGTTGCGACAAAAGAGAAGTTATAAGATAATAAAAAACGTAAGAAAGTTTATAAAATTGTTTTATTAAGTTCTTACATGTAGTGTGGCTCAAGAACGACAATTGTATACGGGCGGATGAGAACAAGGGGAGAGACTACGGAATGTAGCGCCGAAGGAGCAAGTGGCAACACGAATCTCTCAGGCAAAAGAACTCTTGTTTGACGCAGCTCTGGAGAGCGTTCACGAATGTGAACCACCCACGAGGACACCTATTACAGGGAAACTTTCAGGTGAAAGGACAGAGACTACCATATGACAATATGGGGGTCGTCTGTCTTTTTTTATGAACAAGGAGGGAGCATATGTTAAAAAGAACACCGCTATTTCCTCTGTATGCAGAGTATGGCGCAAAAACGATTGATTTTGGCGGTTGGGAGTTACCCGTGCAATTTTCTAGCATTAAAGAAGAACATGAAGCCGTACGGACGCGGGCAGGATTGTTTGATGTGTCGCATATGGGCGAGTTTGAAGTGAAAGGAAAAGATAGCCTTGCCTTTTTACAAAAAATGATGACAAACGATGTCGGAAAATTAACAAATGGTCGCGCCCAATATACGCTTATGTGCGATGAAGACGGTGGAACAGTTGATGATTTACTTGTTTATAAAAAAGGAGACGATCATTACCTTCTTGTTGTCAATGCCGCAAATATTGAAAAAGATTTTGCATGGCTTGAAGCGCATGTAGTGGGGGATGTTGAACTTGTCAATATTTCAAACGATATTGCGCAATTAGCACTACAAGGGCCGCTTGCGGAAAAAGTGTTGCAACGATTGACGACTGTTGATTTATCTAACATGAAATTTTTCGCTTTTGCCGATCACATCGATGTCGCAGGCGTTCAAGCGCTCGTGTCGCGGACAGGATATACAGGAGAAGACGGGTTTGAGCTATATTGCCGAGCAGAAGATGCCCAAACGCTTTGGCGAGCGATTTTAGAGACAGGAAAAGAAGACGGAGTGCTTCCGTGCGGGCTCGGTGCGCGCGATACACTTCGTTTTGAAGCGTGCTTGCCGCTTTATGGGCAAGAATTGGCGAAAGACATTACGCCAATCGAAGCAGGGCTTGGATTTGCAGTTAAAACGAATAAAGACGTTGACTTTTTCGGAAAAGAAGTGTTGAAAAAACAAAAAGAAGAAGGAACAACACGTAAACTTGTCGGCATTGAAATGATCGACAAAGGCATTCCGCGTCACGGATATGCAGTATATGTAAACGGTGAGCAAGTTGGTGTTGTGACGACAGGAACTCAGTCGCCAACGCTTAAAAAAAATATCGGCCTAGCACTGATTTCTACAGCGTATTCTCCCCTTGATACAGAAGTAGAAGTAGATGTTCGCGGGAAACGACTAAAAGCGAAAGTAGTGGCAACACCGTTTTATAAACGCACAAAATAATGTGAGGAGAGAGAGTTATGCTTCATCGTTATTTGCCAATGACGGAAGAAGATAAGCAACAAATGTTAGAAACGATTGGTGTGCAATCGATTGATGAACTGTTTTCTGATATTCCAGAAAGCGTTCGTTTTCAAGGCGAATACAACATTAAGCCGGCAAAATCAGAACCGGAACTAATGAAAGAATTAATGGCATTAGCCGCAAAAAATGCCGATATGAAGACATATACCTCATTTTTAGGAGCTGGGGTGTATGATCATTACATCCCGACGATTGTTGACCATGTCATTTCACGTTCCGAATTTTATACAGCGTATACGCCATATCAGCCAGAAATTTCCCAAGGGGAATTGCAAGCAATTTTCGAGTTTCAAACGATGATTTGTGAGCTAACGGGCATGGATGTTGCCAACTCGTCGATGTATGATGGCGGGACAGCGCTAGCGGAAGCAGCGTTGTTAAGCGCAGCGCATACGAAAAAGAAAAAAATATTATTATCAAACGCAGTGCATCCGGAATATCGTGATGTCGTGAAAACGTACGCAAAAGGACCGGGGCTTGAAGTGGTAGACATACCGTATAAAAATGGTGTAACGGATCTTGACGCTCTTCAAGCAGAAATGAATGAAGATGTCGCATGCGTCATTGTGCAATATCCAAACTTTTTCGGACAAATCGAACCGCTAAAAGAAATTGAACCAATCGCTCATGCGCATAAAGGGATGTTTGTTGTCGCAAGCAATCCGCTTGCGTTAGGTGTATTAACACCACCAGGTCAGTTCGGTGCAGACATCGTCGTTGGCGATGCGCAACCGTTTGGCATTCCAGCCCAATTCGGTGGTCCACATTGCGGTTATTTTGCGGTGAAATCGGCGCTCATGCGCAAAATTCCAGGGCGTCTCGTCGGACAAACGACGGATGAAGAAGGGCGACGCGGCTTTGTTTTGACGTTGCAAGCGCGTGAACAACATATTCGCCGCGACAAAGCGACGTCAAATATTTGCTCGAACCAAGCGTTAAATGCGCTCGCCGCATCGGTGGCGATGACCGCGCTCGGCAAAAAAGGTGTAAAAGAAATGGCGACGATGAATATTCAAAAAGCGCATTATGCAAAAGAAGCGTTCGTCAATCATGGATTTGATGTCGTATTTACAGGACCGTTTTTCAACGAGTTTGTTGTTCGACTGAACAAGCCCGTAGCGGAAGTAAATAAAAAGCTGTTGGAAAAAGGGATCATCGGCGGCTACGATCTCGGGCGCGATTATCCAGAACTGCAAAACTGCATGTTAATTGCGGTCACAGAATTGCGCACGAAAGAAGAAATCGACACGCTTGTGAAAGAATTGGGGGATTGTCATGCATAAAGATCAACCGCTTATTTTTGAATTAAGCAAGCCAGGACGAATCGGATATAGCTTACCAGCACTAGACGTACCAGCAGTCGATATTGCACAAGTCGTTCCAACCGATTACATTCGGCAAGAAGCACCGGAGCTTCCTGAAGTGTCAGAGCTTGACATTATGCGTCATTATACAGCGCTATCAAAGCGTAACCACGGGGTTGATTCCGGCTTTTATCCGCTTGGATCTTGTACGATGAAATACAATCCGAAAATAAATGAAAACGTTGCTCGCTTCGCTGGATTTGCCCACATTCATCCGCTTCAGCCGGGAGAAACGGTGCAAGGGGCGCTTGAATTAATGTATGACTTACAAGAGCATTTAAAAGAAATTACCGGCATGGATGCGGTGACGTTGCAGCCGGCTGCTGGTGCGCATGGAGAATGGACAGGACTGATGATGATTCGCGCCTACCATGAAGCAAACGGCGACTACAATCGCACAAAAGTCATTGTCCCTGATACGGCGCACGGAACAAATCCTGCGTCGGCAACAGTTGCCGGGTTTGAAACGGTGACGGTGAAATCGACGGAAGAAGGGCTTGTCGATTTAGACGATTTACGCCGCGTCGTCGGTTCAGATACAGCCGCGCTTATGCTCACAAACCCAAATACGCTCGGTCTTTTTGAAGAAAATATTTTAGAAATGGCAGAAATCGTGCATGCCGCAGGTGGAAAGCTGTATTACGACGGGGCAAACTTAAATGCGGTGTTAAGCAAAGCACGCCCTGGCGATATGGGCTTTGACGTCGTGCACTTAAACCTTCATAAAACGTTTACTGGTCCGCATGGCGGCGGTGGCCCTGGGTCTGGTCCAGTTGGTGTGAAGGCGGATCTTATTCCATTTTTACCGAAACCGACGGTGGAAAAGGGAGAAGATGGATACTATTTCGACTATGACAGACCAAAAGCGATCGGCCGCGTGAAGCCGTTTTATGGCAACTTCGGCATTAACGTTCGCGCCTATACGTATATTCGTTCGATGGGGCCAGACGGCTTAAAAGCAGTGACAGAGTATGCGGTATTAAACGCTAACTACATGATGCGTCGCTTAGCGGAATATTACGACTTGCCATACAACCGTCATTGCAAGCACGAGTTTGTCCTATCAGGAAAGCGGCAAAAGAAATTGGGTGTGCGCACGCTTGATATTGCAAAGCGCTTGCTTGACTTCGGCTACCATCCGCCGACGATTTACTTCCCATTGATTGTCGAAGAGTGCATGATGATCGAACCGACGGAAACGGAGTCAAAAGAAACGCTCGATGCGTTCATTGATGCGATGATCCAAATTGCGAAAGAAGCGGAAGAAACGCCGGAAATCGTCCAAGAAGCACCGCATACAACGGTCGTCAAACGATTGGATGAAACGACGGCGGCCCGCAAACCGATTTTGCGTTATCGGAAATAAAAAAAGGTGCCAGGCGTTTTGGCTTGGCACCTTATTTTTTCTTCACCTTTCCTGTCCACATTTTAAATCCACCTTTTAAGTGGTAAAGGTCGCGATATCCTTTTCGGTAAAGCATTTGTGCCGCACGGCCGCTGCGAAGTCCGCTTTGGCAATATAAATAAATCGGCTGGTCTTTACGCAATTCTTTCATGCGTAAACGCAGTTGTGAAAGTGGAATGTTACGTGCTCCTAAAATGTGACCGGCAGCGTATTCATCTGGTTCGCGAACGTCGATGAGTTGCGCTTTTCGATAACCTGCGCGGAACTCTTCTTCCGTAAGCGTTTTAACGACTCGCTTTTGGTAAAAGTATGTAATTACCGCGTACACAATGATTGCTCCGAGAATAATAAGAACTGTCGTCATGCTTACCCTCCTTTTTCATCGTTGCCACGTCTATTATATAAATGTTTCGTCCAAGAAGCAAAGCATTTTCCATTGACTTATTATGTTTGCTACACTATAAAATGATAGAGGAAAGGGTGGAGTAGATGGAAAAAGAAGTATGGCGATTTATCGACTCAGGCAATTGTTCCCCAGCGTTTAATATGGCGCTTGATGAAGCGTTGTTAGAATGGCATAGTGAAGGACACTTTCCACCGACCATTCGGTTTTACGGTTGGAACCCACCGACGCTTTCGATCGGCTATTTTCAAAAAGTCGAAAAAGAGATCGATATGGATGCAGTAAAAAAATACGGACTTGGCTTTGTGAGACGCCCAACAGGCGGACGTGGTGTGCTTCATGATAAAGAGTTAACGTATAGCGTTATCGTATCAGAAGCGCATCCAGCTATGCCGCAGACGGTGACGGAAGCGTATCGCGTCATTTCACAAGGCATTTTGGAAGGATTTCGTTTCCTTGGGCTTGATGCGTATTTTGCCGTTCCAAAAACAGAAGAAGAAAAAGCGGATTTAAAAAACCCACGCTCAGCTGTTTGTTTTGACGCACCGTCTTGGTATGAGCTCGTTGTCGAAGGAAGAAAAGTGGCAGGAAGCGCCCAAACTCGACAAAAAGGGGTCATTTTACAACATGGCTCGATTTTATTAGACTTAGATGAAGAGATGCTTTTTAGCTTGTTTAAGTATCCGAACGAACGAGTGAAAGAGCGGTTGCGACAAAATTTTAAAAACAAAGCGGTCGCAATCAATGAGCTAACCGATCGAAAAGTGACGATCGATGAGGCGAAAGAAGCATTTTTCAAAGGATTTGAAAAAGGTTTAAACATTCAGTTGGAACGATATGAATTAACCGATGATGAGCGGCTGTACGTTCAGCAACTAGCGAGAAATAAATATGAAACAGATGAATGGAATTTTAAAAGGTAAATTTTCCTCTTGACAAATAAAAAACACTTGACTTAATTATCAATATGTAGTATGGGTTTTGTAAAAAAACATACTACATATTGATTTTTTAATTGATTATTGTTGTCGATATATGGTAGTTTAATGTAGTAAGATTATGTTGGAAGAGGAGAGGTAAACATGACGGTTGCGTTTTCTGAAAAAATGACGGTGAATGTGGACAAGTTGAATGAAGACATTCGCCTATTTCCACAAGTGCACCCGATTACTCCTGAGATGCACATTACATATAAGGGTGTGTCGCGCTTAGTGATGCTTGATCGCTATTCGTTTAAAGATACGGAAAAGTTGACGCTAAGCGTCGGGGATTTTGTCGTTTTAACAGTGAAGGAAGATCCGAAGTTTCCGGCGCGTGGGCTTGGGTTTATTGTCGAGTTGGATTGGGAGAGTAAAAAAGCACACGTGCTTGTGGAAGAAGAATATCGCCATGTGCTAGAAGGGGACGAGGCGAAAACAGGCATTGTCGTTCGTTCTCTTGATGTTATTGAAAAACCATTAGAAATTTATTATGAGCAAATTGCAAAGCGGAACGCAACCGGGCTAGCCGCTGTTGAGCAAACGGAAGAAAAACGGCAAGAGTGGTTCGAAAAGTTTTATGAACAGCTTGTCAGTCTAAATTTCGTTCCAGCAGGGCGCGTATTATATGGAGCAGGTTCTGGAACAGAAGTGACGTACTTCAACTGCTACGTCATGCCATTTGTGAAAGACTCGCGTGAAGGTATTTCTGAACATCGCAAACAAGTGATGGAAATTATGAGCCGCGGTGGCGGTGTCGGAACGAACGGTTCTACCCTTCGTCCACGCAATACACTCGCGCGAGGAGTAAATGGAAAATCGTCCGGTTCAGTGTCATGGCTTGACGACATTGCAAAACTGACCCATCTTGTCGAACAAGGTGGAAGTCGCAGGGGCGCTCAAATGATTATGTTAGCCGATTGGCACCCGGACATTATTGAATTCATTATTTCAAAAATGCAAAATCCACGCATTTTGCGCTATTTGCTTGAAAATACAGAAGATGAAGGCATTCAAAAAGCAGCGAAAGAAAAACTAAAGTTTACACCGCTTACTGAACAAGAGCGCGCGATGTATCAAGGAATTGTTAACTACAAAAACATCCCAGGATACGGCGGCTTTTCAGAAAAAATTATTAAAGACGCGGAAGAAAAGTTGCGGACAGGCGGAACGTATAGCGTGCACAATCCGGACTTTTTAACAGGGGCGAACATTTCCGTTTGCTTAACGAAAGAGTTTATGCAGGCAGTAGAAAACGATGAAGAATACGAATTGCGCTTCCCAGATGTTGAAACGTACTCGGAAGAAGAAATGCGCATCTACAACGAAAAATGGCATGAAGTCGGCGATGTGCGTGAATGGGAGAAAATGGGCTATCGCGTTCGCGTCTACCGGAAAATTCGCGCGCGCGAGCTATGGAAGCTCATTAACATTTGCGCAACGTATTCCGCCGAACCAGGCATTTTCTTTATCGACAACGCCAACGACATGACGAACGCAAGAGCGTACGGACAAAAAGTTGTCGCAACAAATCCGTGTGGTGAGCAGCCCCTCGCACCTTATTCTGTGTGCAATTTAGCTGCAATTAATTTGGCGAATATGGTCGATAAAGAAAAGAAAGTTGTGGATTATGAAAAATTAAAGCGGACGGTTGAAGTCGGTGTCCGCATGCAAGATAACGTTATTGACGCAACCCCGTACTTCCTTGAGGAAAATAAAAAACAAGCGCTTGGGGAGCGCCGCGTCGGTCTTGGCGTCATGGGACTAGCGGATTTGCTTATTTATTGCGAAAAAGAGTACGGTTCGGAAGAAGGAAATCAGTTAGTTGACGAGCTGTTTAAAACAATTGCGACAACGGCGTATCGTGCGTCGATTGAGCTTGCGAAAGAAAAAGGAAGCTTTCCGTTTTTAGTTGGTGAAACAGAAGAAGAAACGATGAAATTGCGTGAAGCGTTTATTCACACCGGTTATATGAAAAAAATGCCGGACGATATTCGCCAAGATATTTTAAAATACGGCATTCGCAACTCGCATTTATTAACGGTTGCTCCGACTGGATCCACAGGGACCATGATCGGCGTGTCCACAGGACTTGAACCATATTTTTCCTTTTCTTATTATCGAAGCGGCCGTCTAGGTAAGTTTATTGAAGTGAAGGCGGATATCGTTCAAGAATATTTAGATAAACATCCAGAAGCAGATCCGAACAACTTGCCGCATTGGTTTGTAACCGCGATGGATTTATCGCCAGAAGCGCATGCGGATGTACAATGCATTATTCAACGTTGGGTCGATTCAAGCCTCTCGAAAACGGTGAATGCACCGCGCGGCTATACGGTCGAGCAAGTGCAAAAAGTGTACGAGCGTTTATGGCGAGGTGGTGCAAAAGGTGGAACAGTCTATGTTGACGGTAGCCGTGATGCGCAAGTATTAACATTAAAAGCAGAAGAACATGCGGTCGAAGAGCAGCTAGAGCTTCTGCCAGAAGAACCGAAAAAGCGAGCTGTTGCGCTTGTTGAAACGATCCCAGATTTACGCGCAACGGACGTCACAATCGGTTCGGAAGTCGGAAACATTTGTCCAGTATGCCGTGAAGGAACGGTCGAAGAAATCGGTGGCTGCAACACGTGCACAAGTTGCGGTGCCCAATTAAAATGTGGCTTATAACGTAAAAAGGGACGGGAAAACCCGTTCCTTATTTTATTACAAAAATTGTATTTCATCACCTCATGCGAATAAACCATACTAACATTGAGGTGATTGTATGAAGCCATTTATTCCTCAGCTTGTTTATTTTGAGCCCGAAGCGCTGAATTATCCGCTCGGTAAAGAGCTATATGAAAAATTTACGAATATGCATATCGACATTCGCGAAACGACATCGCATAACCAAGTGCGCGGCATTCCGGGAGATAACGAGCTTCAGCAATATCGCAACGCAAAATCAACGCTTGTTGTCGGTGTTCGGCGCACATTAAAATTCGATACGTCTAAACCGTCCGCCGAATATGCGATTCCTCTTGCGACGGGGTGCATGGGGCATTGTCATTATTGTTATTTACAGACGACGCTTGGAAGCAAGCCTTACATTCGTGTGTACGTCAATCTGGATGATATTTTCGCTCAAGCGAAAGCATATATTGATGAACGCGCTCCAGAAATTACGCGCTTTGAAGCAGCTTGTACGTCCGATATTGTCGGCATCGACCATTTGACACATGCTTTAAAAAAAGCGATTGAATTTATTGGAGCGACGGAATATGGTCGGCTCCGTTTTGTTACAAAATATGAACATGTCGATCATTTGCTTGATGCAAAACATCATGGAAAAACACGCTTTCGTTTTAGCGTCAATTCACGGTATGTTATTCAAAACTTTGAACCGGGGACGTCTTCGTTTGACGCACGGCTAGAGGCGGCGCGAAAAGTGGCGCATGCTGGCTATCCGCTCGGATTTATCGTCGCTCCGATTTATATGCATGACGGTTGGGAAGAAGGATATTTTGAGCTGTTTGAACGACTGAATACAAATTTGCAAGGCATCGACTTAACGGATTTAACGTTCGAATTAATCCAACATCGCTTCACTAAACCGGCGAAAACAGTTATTCAAAAACGATATCCGAAAACGAAGCTCGATCTTGACGAAACGAAACGAAAATATAAATGGGGACGATACGGCATCGGGAAATATGTGTATCAGGATGAAGAGGCGAATCGGTTAAATGACACGATTCGCTCGTATATTGCACAATTTTTTCCCGAAGCGACAATTGAATATTTTACGTAAATAGTTGTCATGCTTGGTAAACATGTTATAATCATAATGATTGCGGATGTTTGTTTAGGAGGGGAACGTATGCCAACACCAAGCATGGAAGATTATATTGAACAAATTTATATATTGATCGAAGAAAAAGGATACGCTCGCGTGTCAGATATTGCTGAAGCGTTATCTGTTCATCCCTCCTCTGTGACAAAAATGGTTCAAAAGCTTGATAAAGACGAATATTTAGTATATGAAAAGTATCGCGGGCTTGTGCTTACTCCAAAAGGAAAAAAAATCGGTAAACGACTCGTGTATCGTCATGAGTTGCTTGAACAATTTATGCGTCTCATTGGCGTCGATGAAGAAAACATTTATCGCGATGTTGAGGGAATCGAACATCATTTGAGCTGGAACGCGATTGACCGCATCGGTGACTTAGTACAATACTTTGAGGAAGATCGGTCACGTCTTGAAGCGCTTCGCAACATTCAAAAGCAAAACGAGCAAGAACAGGCATAAACGCTTGTTCTTTTTTGTTTTTTTATGCTCAATCTCTCCCATTTTTCATACATATATGGCGAGGGAGGGAAGGGCATGGAGATTGACGGTGTGTTTTCTGGTGGAGGAGTCAAAGGTTTTGCGTTAATTGGAGCATATGAGGCGATCGAAGAAAAAGGTTTTCGTTTTAAACGGCTTGCTGGTACGAGCGCAGGGGCGCTTATTGCTTCGTTTATTGCGGCGGGATTTACAAGCAAGGAAATTGTGGACATGATCGAAGAAATGAATTTAATGGACTTTCTCGATGAGAGACATACAATCATCCCGTATGCATGGTTAAAATGGCTCGTCCTTTATTGGAAAATGGGGTTATATAAAGGAGAAAAGCTCGAACGATGGATCGCAGAGCAGTTAAGTAAAAAAGGTGTGTACACGTTTGCTGATTTGCCGCATGAACGATTGCGCGTCGTCGCTTCCGATTTAACGAATGGGACGATGCTTATTTTGCCAGATGATTTGCCGAAATACGGCATTGATCCTCTCCGCTTTTCCGTCGCAAAAGCAGTAAGAATGAGCGTCGGCATTCCTTATTTTTTTGAGCCTGTACAGTTAAAGACAGATGAAGGAAAGCATATTGTCGTTGATGGCGGCTTACTAAGCAATTTTCCGATTTTTTTATTTGATGAAGAGCGAAAAAAGCGGCCTGTTCTAGGCATCAAACTAAGTGCAAGACAAGCGCAAAAAGCAAAAAAGAAAATTAATAATGCCATTGATTTGTATGAAGCGTTGTTTCAAACGATGCGCGAGGCGCACGATGAACGATACATTTCGCGCCGCCATGAAAAAAATATCATTTTTCTGCCTGTCAAACATGTCGTTGCCACCGATTTCTCAGTAACGGATGAAGAAAAAAAGAAGCTCATTTCGTTTGGGAAAGAGCGCACCAAACAATTTTTGAAAACGTGGACGTATTAAAAGAAAAAATCGGGTTAAAAAGAAGCCCGATTTTTTTTCTTTCCTTTTTTTCCTTCAATGACTGTTAAATGAGTAGCGTGCTTTTTCTTTAAAGCGGTTGGGCGCGGTTGTTTTTTCGACGTCGGCTTCGTTTTCTGGTGGTGGAGCTTTTTCGATTGTTTTACCGCTTTTTGATACGAACGACTAAAGCTTTGTCTTTGTATCCATTTATATATGCCATAAAAGACAGCTGCGACCAATCCGATGAGAAACACTTGTTTTAACAACTGCATCGGATCGTTCCATAGACGATAAGAAAACCCAACAATAGCGAACACAATAAGCAAAGTGATAAGCGGGAATGGGCGCCGACGCAATCGATCCACCTCCTTTATGTTACACCACTTCTTCTTGCTCGTTCGTCGCTTCTCCCTCTAACTCAAGCAAACGTTGAAATGATGCGATAGCTACTTCCACTTGATCGTCAGTCGGTTCTTTCGTTGTTAATAGTTGTAGCCATAAACCAGGATAGCCTAACCAACGCAACACAGGAACATGCCGCAACGCGTTTGTTAGTTGTAATACTTCAAAAGACAATCCTAGTACAACTGGAATAAGTGCTAGTCTGTTTAGCACGCGCACCCAAAGCGGTTCGGTCGGGACGAACATGTAAACGAATACGCCGATGATGACAGTAAATAAAATGAAGCTGCTCCCACAACGATAATGAAGACGAGACTGTTGTTGTACATGTTCAACCGTCAACGGTAAACCATTTTCGTAGGCATTAATTACTTTATGTTCCGCTCCGTGATATTGAAACAATCGTTTGACAAGTGGCGTAAGCGAAATAAAGTAAATATAACCTAAAAGTAAAAGAAGTTTAAAACATCCTTCTACAAGTATTTGTGCTGTATTCGATGGGAAAATCGGTCTCGTTAATTCAGCCAAAAATACAGGAATAAGGGTAAAAATAAATTTTCCGAATAGAAACGATAATACTCCAATGAGCGCAACGCCTAAAATCATCGTCCATTTGGACGGGGTTTCAGCTTGCAACGTTTCATCTTCGGTCGGATCGAGGTCGTATCGTTCGCTTGAAAATTGTAAATGTTTCGATCCGTTTGCGCTTGCTTGAATAATGGCAAAAATGCCGCGAAGAAACGGAATTTTTTTAAATGAAGCAAGCGTTTTGTTTGTTTCGCGTGGAACGTGAAAATACTCAATCGAACCGTCTTTGCGGCGAATAGCTGTGACAGAATGATGGCGTCCAGCAAACATGACTCCTTCAATGACCGCTTGCCCACCATATACGTTTTTACTCATAAGAAGACACCAACCTATTTTCTTTTTTCTTATATTCTACAAGAAAACGATAAAAACCTCTAGGTCGATGTATTGTTTGCATTTGTATTGTTGCCAAAAATGAGAAACGATACACATGAGATCCAACATTTTGGACAAGATAAAAACGGAGGTGATGACTGTGCAAACAAAAACGAAACAAGATGCACAACTTGAACAAAACAAAAGAGAAAAACCAATGCCCGTTTTAGCAAAAGTCGCGCTGATCGGCTTTATTGGGGGCGTGTTTTGGAGCTTCCTCGCATATTGTGCTTATTTTTTTCATTTTACAGAAGTCGCGCCAAACTTCATTTTGCAGCCGTGGGCGATCGGCGATTGGAAAAACGGAGCGCTCGGTCAGGCAATTGCCATTTTGTTCATTGGCCTTGCTTCTGTCATTGCTGCGCTTCTGTACTATGCTTTTTTAAAAAATCGTCAAGGCATTTGGCCGGGAGTTGCTTTCGGCATCGGGTTATGGGTGCTTGTTTTTTACGTATTAAATCCGATTTTTCCTCAATTAAAAGCCGTTCCACAACTTGAGCGAAATACAGTTGTAACGATGGTATGCTTTTACATTTTATATGGGATGTTCATCGGTTATTCCATTTCGTTTGAAGTTGCAGAGATGAGGCGACAAAAACAGGTCGATGTGGTAAAATAACCATATGTATTTTCATCAGTAAAGGGGGGAGAGGGGGAATGGTTCGATTCCTCCTTTTAAACGGTCCGAACTTAAATCGTCTCGGTATGAGGGAGCCGCACATTTATGGGCATACGACACTTGCTCAACTAGAAAAACAGCTAACGGAATTTGCTAGTGAATATGGGGCGGAGTTAACGTGCTATCAAAGCAATTATGAAGGGGCGTTAATTGACCAAATTCATCGGGCGGAATCGTTATATGACGGGATCATTTTCAATCCTGGGGCATTTACGCATTATAGTTATGCGTTGCGGGATGCGATTGCAAGCGTACAGACACCAGTCATTGAAGTACATATTTCAAACATTCATGCAAGAGAGGCGTTTCGTCATCAATCTGTTTTAGCTCCGGTGACAGCAGGGCAAATTGTCGGACTTGGTGTGAACGGATATCGGTTGGCGATTTTAGCGTTGCTTGATATGGTTGAAGGGAAGGGGAAATAACATTGGATAAAGTACAAAAACTTCGCGCACAATTTGCTGAGCACGGCATTGATGGATTTCTTATTACGAACGAATATAACCGTCGCTATATGACAAATTTTACAGGAACAGCTGGTGTCGTTTTAATTAGCGAAACAGATGCCGTATTTATTACAGATTTTCGTTATGTCGAACAAGCAACGAGACAAATTGAAGGATATGAAATTGTGCAACATACACAAACGCTCATCGAAGAAGTAGCAAAACAAGTCGAGCGATTAGGTATTCAAAAGCTCGGATTTGAACAAGACCATCTCTCATATGCAACGTTTTCCGCATATGAAAAAGCGATCAAAGCGATGCTTGTTCCTGTTTCAGGTGCGGTGGAAAAGTTACGCTTGATTAAGTCGGAAGCAGAGATTAAGATATTAAAGGAAGCAGCCGAGATTGCCGATGCCGCTTTTCGTCATATTCTTCATTTTATTCGCCCAGGTGTCCGTGAAATAGACGTGGCAAATGAGCTAGAATTTTTTATGCGCAAACAAGGGGCGACAAGTTCATCATTTGACATCATCGTTGCTTCTGGTGTTCGCTCAGCGTTACCGCATGGGGTGGCGACAGAGAAGGTCATCGAAAAAGGCGAACTCGTCACGCTTGATTTTGGCGCATATTATAAAGGGTATTGTTCCGATATAACGAGAACAGTCGCCGTTGGAGAGGTAAGTGACGAGTTAAAGCGCATATATGATGTCGTATTGCAAGCCCAGCTTCGCGGTGTCGAGCATATTCGTCCGGGAATGACAGGGCGAGAGGCGGATGCGCTCACACGCGATTACATTTCTGCTTGCGGATTTGGTGAGTATTTTGGGCATTCCACAGGTCATGGACTCGGCATGGAAGTGCACGAAATGCCGGCGTTGTCGATGCGTTCGGATACTGTGTTACAGCCGGGGATGGTTGTGACGGTCGAACCAGGCATTTACATAGCAGGATTAGGCGGTGTTCGCATTGAAGATGACATCGTTATTACAGAAAACGGCAATGAGCGGCTCACTCTTTCACCAAAAGAACTCATTACTTTATAGACGTAGGAGGAAATGAACATGATTTCAGTAAACGATTTTCGTACAGGCTTAACGATTGAAGTTGACGGTGACATTTGGCGTGTCATTGAATTCCAACATGTGAAACCAGGAAAAGGAGCGGCGTTCGTTCGTTCAAAACTTCGCAACTTGCGCACTGGCGCGATTCAAGAAAAAACGTTCCGCGCGGGTGAAAAAGTAAACAAAGCACAAATCGACAACCGTAAAATGCAATATTTATATGCAAACGGTGATCAACATGTATTCATGGATATGGAATCGTACGAGCAAATCGAACTTCCTGCAAAACAAATTGAGCATGAATTAAAGTTTTTAAAAGAAAACATGGAAGTATTTATTATGATGTATCAAGGCGAAACGATTGGAGTCGAGTTGCCAAACACAGTTGAGTTAAAAGTTGTTGAAACAGAGCCAGGCATTAAAGGGGATACAGCATCTGGCGGTTCAAAACCAGCAACGTTAGAAACGGGTCTTGTCGTTCAAGTTCCGTTCTTCGTCAACGAAGGCGATGTATTAATTATTAACACAACAGATGGCACATACGTATCACGTGCGTAATGGAAAATCGTAAAAAGAAGGAAATTCAGCTTGTTGACATAGTCAACAAGCTGAATTTCGTATATGGGATATTTAAAGTTTTAACACCATTCGGATCGTTTTTAACACATGACCATCAAATTCCTCATCAAACTCTTTCACAACCTCAAAACCTTTAGCTTCATAAAAGGTTTTTCCGATTTGATTATCTTTTTCAACATTTACATAAATTTTATTTACACCGTTTATTTGCATCCCTTTTTGTAACAAGGCTGAGCCGATTCCTCTGCCTTGTTGTTCTGGATGAACATAAATAGCCCATAATTCAACCTTTCCATCTTCTCTCACTGAAGAAAAATTAGCAAATCCTACAATGTTGTTTTCTATTTCAGCTACAAAAAGAGTAGAGTGTTGTAATCGTTGTTTCATTCGCTCGTCGCTGTAAGCCGATTTTAAAAAATTTTCTTGCACATCTGAAGGAATAATTCCTTTGTAAGTAACATTCCAAGTCGTTTTTGCTATATCTTGAACTTGTTTTACATCTTCTTGTTTCATTTTACGAATGACGTATGCCATCCTTATCGTTCCTTTCAATATTTTATTTCACATGTTATTCAGTGTTTTAAATTGCTCGATTAAACCTGTTAGCCATTTCACCATAAATCTGTTCAAACGTTTGTGGTTTTTCAAATCATTCTTCTTTTTGGAAAAAATAGGGCTCTTCACCACAAGTTGTACTTGATCATTTAAGATCGGTGTGCATATAGAAAATAGGGGTACAAAAAATGCGAATTTTCCTGTATGGTAAAGGTGACCAAACCAAACCATTGGAGGAAAATTCGC